>JARLGE010000198.1 GCA_031296215.1 Occallatibacter sp. | reverse complement strand
AGCATGGCGGTTGTTGAGCGTGTGGGCAGGCCCGTTTCCGAATCACGCAACTTCACAAGTCCGATCACGAGCATGGTCAGAAGTTCCGCCGTGCAAAGTGCCGTGCCGGCGCGAGACGCTGAGCCGATCCCCGGAACCGTCTCTAAACAGCGCGCCCGAGCATCGCCCCGCGCCATCCGTTCCAGCTCGCGTGTCTGCCCAGCCAACTCAACGTCCAGGTGGTCCACTTCGCGCAGCCACGTGTCCACTACCAGCCGCCCCGCCGCGCTCAACTCCAAACTTGCCAGCCAAGCCCGCCCGCGCTTGCCGAACACATCCGTCACCGGCTTGCGGAACCCTTCCTGGTGCAGCACCGCCTGCAACTGGTTTTTGGCCCTCGCCCGCTGACGCCCCAGCGTAATCCGCAGTCGAACCAGCAAGCGCAACTGTTGCGTCGCCTCATCGGCCATCCACGCCTCGGGCAGCAGATCGCAGCGCGACAGATGCGCCAAAGTCTCTGAATCCACCCGGTCGTTCTTCAACCGCGCCGAAGCAATCGCCTTCACCCGTTGCGGATGCACCATCACCAGCCGTTCGTTCTCCGGCGCCACGGCCCGCGCAAACTCCGGCCAAAAACCGCTCGCCTCCACTACCACCTGCCGCGGCCCCGGAAGCTGCCGCAACCAGGCTCGCAAAGCCGCTCCTTCGTTCACCACCTGGCCTTGTTTAAACACCTTCCCGCTTGCGTTCACCGCCGTTAAGTAACAAAATCGTTGGTGAAGATCTACTCCTACGTGGGTCTTCATGGCGTACCTTCCTCCTCTGCAATCTGTGTGCCTCGAGCACGTATTAGGAAGGTACGCCTCTTTCATCCCATCTGAGCGAACGGGGCCCCGAACGCTTTTCAGTTCGGGGGTGGTGAGCGAAGAATCTGCTTTTGTTCATTCGCGCATCTTACAAAAAACTTTAGAGACAGGGCACGAGTGTGGGGTAGCTTGCCGCCCCCCTCTTGACACCCCCCAGTGCGGACGTCTACAACCGCCTTTCACCACAAAATAATCAGGAGGCCTCTCTCCATGCATTCATCCGATTCCAATCAAACTCTGCCCGCAAGGCGCAAACTGCTCTCGGGCATGGTCTCCGCCGCCGCCCTTCTCGGCCTCAACGCAGCCACCTCCGCGGCCAGCACGCCCACCGCGCCAGCCGCGCAATCCGCAATCCCCGACGAGCTCTTCGCCCAGTCCCGCCTCCGCACCTACAAAACCCGCCGCAGCTCAAGCTGGGACCGCACCGGCGCCAACGGCGACGCATTCCCAGTCGAGCCCGGCCAGTCCCTCACTCTGCTTGAGACCTCCGGCGCCGGCGTCGTCACGCATCTCTGGTTCACCATCAGCTCGTCCGACCGGATGCACCTCAAGAACCTCGTCCTGCGCGCCTGGTGGGATGGCGAAAGCACCCCATCGGTTGAAGCCCCCATCGGAGATTTCTTCGGCCTCGGCCTCGGCGAATATTTCGTCTACCAGTCCGCGCTCCTCGCCGTCGCGCCCATCAAGGCGCTCAACGCCTACTTCCAGATGCCGTTCTCAACCGCCGCCCGCATCACCATCACCAACGAGGGCAAGGTCCGCACCAATAGCCTCTACTTCGCCATTGACTACGTAACGCTTCCCACCCTGCCCGCCGATCTAGGCCGCTTTCACGCGCAGTACCGTCAGGCCGCCCCCTGCCACGGCTGGACCAACGACTGGGCCAGCAACACCAGCCCCGGCATCAACGACCGCAAGAACCTCGACGGCAAAGACAACTACGTCTTCCTTGAAGCCAAAGGCCGCGGCCATTTCGTCGGCGTCACGCAATCCGTCCTCCAAAACCAAACCGGCTGGTTCGGCGAAGGCGACGACATGATCTTCATCGACGGCGACCCCAAGCCCACCATCAACGGCACCGGCACCGAGGATTACTACAATGGCGCCTGGGACTTTGGCGGCCAGGCCTTTGGTTTTGAGCACAACGGCACGCCCTTAAGCGTCGATCCCGAGCGCATCGGCGGCCGCTACTGCCTCTATCGCTGGCACACTGAGAGCCCCATCACCTTCGACGAGTCCATCAAAGTTACCATCGAGCACGGCCACGCCAACCACCGCTCCGACGACTTCTACTCCGTCGCCTACTGGTACCAGACCGAGCCCCACGCCGCCTTCCCGCCGCTCCCAGCCGCTGAAGCCCGCATCCCCAAAATGTATAACCCCGGCGGCCCCGCCGCTCCCGCCCCCCTGCCGAAAGAGTGACTTTCGGCAGGGCCATAAACCGTCCCGGACGGCTCAAAAGCCACCCGCGAGACATCTCATTGGACCAGCTACGTGCTGGATACAACGCAATGCCGCCACCGGCAGGACGTGGTTCCGGTGACTCAGTTCGAGGCCAGCGGGCTCGAGATTGAGGGCGGCTTCGGGGTATTGCCGGAGCCATGGTTAATCGTCATCTCTTCAAAGAGCATGTCGGGCACAACATAGGTAATCAGGTCTGCGTCGACAAACGGCATGCGGACCGCTAGCGATGAGGCAGACGCATGTTCGGTATAGACCGTGCGCTCGGTGGAGACAGCCAGAACGTCCTTGAAGGCGCCGATGGTGAACTCCATGATGTGCGCATTGCGCAGAGCCTCTTCACGGCCGTCGGGATAAATGCGAACCGCTTCGATGGCTGCTGATCCTGACAGTCGGCGAAGGATAATGCCGTATTCCAAACCTCGCTTGGCGACGAGATCGATAAGCTGCTTTCGCAGTTCTTCGCGAGAAGTTGAGGTGGATGCCTTGACGAAGAGATTGCCGGGAAGCACGCTCATCTCGCGCATATTGCCGCTACTCTGGTGGATTCCGCGCACGGGTGTTCGCGAGGTTAGCAGCGTCTTCAGAATCCCGTCTTTAACAAGGGTTGTCTCCTGCGATGGCACGCCTTCTTCGTCAAATTTGTAATTGCCGAACAGAGGCTGGCCGTCCATCTGCGTCAGTTGCGGGTTGTCGACTACTGAGAGAAAATCGGGCAGAACCCGGCCTCCAATTTTGTTAATCATATTGCTGTTCGATGAGGTCTCCGTGAGCCCGTTGCCAGAGAGCATCGCGAGAATGGAGCCGGCGCCGGAGCCTGTGTGCCGCGCCGGAAGATGGCTGGCGAAGTCGTGCGCGAACAGCTCATCGGCAGCCTTGCCTTCCACAAGCACAGGGCCGATGTAGTGCTTGGACGACTTGCCATTCATTCGGGCCGTAAGGCGGTCTGAGATCTCTTTGGTGCTCGCCACAAGCGCGGCTTCGTTGGGCATTGCGCCGAGCGAACGTCCGTGTGCGGAGTAGCTGTCGGCGAAGCTCTCGCCGCTATCGTTCTGCAGCGAAGCTGAGGCGTGGAAGTAGACCTCCGGAACCTGGCGGATATAGGTTGTGCCTTCGCTGTTGAGAAAGCGCTCGGTGATGTTGTCGACCTCAAACTCTGCTTCGGAGGTTTCAACCGACGGCAGCTTACGGAAGACGGCGGAGGCGGTGCGCACGAGATGTTCGGCATCGGCCAGCTTTGCGTCGATCGGTGGCAGTGTCTCCCACTCCTGCCGTGCGGGCTCTTTGCTGAAGCTGGGAATGGTTTCCGCTTTGTTCCGGTTTTTATCCGCGGCTTTCTTGGCAGAGAAATCCTCCACGGCCTTCTTGTAGGCCGCGTCGGTGGCCAGCCACAGCTTGCGGCGCAGCTCGTCGTAGTTGTCGTCGAGGGGAAGAATATTCAAGCCGCTGCCCACCGTGCTGAACAGCTCCAGTATGCCGCCAGGACCGCCGTTGAAGTTGCCGCTATCGTACTCGTATCCGCCGACGCGCACGGTCACGGTAAGCGTGCGGTTGTGCGTCTCGCCGCTCCATGTAAGTCCGCCAAGGCTGGCATGGGCGCTCATGCTTTTCCGGTCAACAATTTTGTACGAGATAAAGTACGGACGCTCCTGCGCTTCAATGTGCAGCTCGTCCATTGAGCGCTTCATCTCGTCTTGCATGGCGCGGGCCACAATGTCATTTTGTTTTTGCTGCGCAAAGGCGGAAACCGTGGTCAGTCCGAAAAGTGCAAGCGCGAGGGATAGCTTCTTCATTGCGCCCCTCCTTGTTGTGCGGCAACATTGGTAGCTGCAAAAGGCGCGGGAAGCAGCGGTGGACGCTGTTGCGACTTCGCCTTCTTCTGCACCTCGATCTGCGAGATGAGAATGCCGGGGCCACTGGCCGATACCGGAACCGCGCCGGACTCTGCTCCACAGATTCCGTTGAATACGGCCTTTTCGTCATCGGCGGCCAGAATCTTGCTGAAGACGGTGAGCGGTGTGCCCACCAGGTCCACGCCTCGCACCAACTCTTCGCGTCCATCGGGATAGATGCGGTAGACCATGATGGGCAGGACGTTGAAGGCGTTGGGAATGGTTCGAGCCGTCAGCGTAAAACCGCCTTGAATGTCATCGAAGTAGAGGCCGAATGGCTTGTTCTGCTCCTTGATCTGCGCAATCAAAAGCTGTTTAAGCTGTGCGCGTGAAACCGGCTTCGAGTTCACAATCACAAGATTCGACTGGCGCGCCACGGGCCGCAATCCAGCCTGAGCGCGCCCGTGGCCGTTGGAGTTTGGAAAGCCTTCTATCGGCGAGCGGCTCATGAGAAAGTTCTCCAGAACGCCATCCTTGACTGCGACAACAGGCCGCGCGCGCACGCCCTCGTCGTCGAAGTTGTAGGAGCCAACCAGATCCACGCCCCCGTAATGCTTGAGCGTGGGGTCAAAGTCGACCGAGAGAAATGAAGGCAAAACCGGTTGGCCAACCATCTTCTTGAAGGTCTGCCCCTCCGACTCGCTCTTCTGGCGATGGCCCTCAATGCGGTGGCCGAATACCTCGTGGAAGAAAACCGCGGTGGCGCGGCCAGAGAGCATTGCCGGGCCGGTGTAGGGATCCACGATCGGTGCGTTGCGCAAAACCTTAAGGTCGGCAATCATCTTGTCAACAGCCTTCAGCACGGTTGCGTCGTCGGGCAGTCCCTGCGGCGTCTGCGCGGCAAAGGACTCATAGCGCGGCAGTTCCATGCCATCTTCCGCCTTGGCATTCGCTTCAATAATGAGGCGGTAGTACGTTGTCGAGGTCTGAATCGCCGTGCCATCGCTGGAAACAAACCACCGCGTCTCCTGATCGGCCTGCAAGGTGGCTGTGGCGTTAAAAATGTCTCCATAGCGATGGAACGGCGCGGTGTACTTGTGTGTCTTCTCCTCCCAGAGCTTGCGGTCGACCTGCATCGTGGAAATTGCTTCGATAGCCTGCTCCGGCTTCTCGTGAGAAAAGTCGTCGGACTTGTCCTCCTGCTCGACGGTGACTTCGTTGTTCGTTTGAACGGCCGCGAACTGCGTGAGTGCGGCCTTGTATCGCTTGTCGGTCTCCAGCCATAAGGCGGAACGCAGGGCAAGCGGATCGTCGTCGATCGGAACCGTGACCACGGAGAAGCCGTTCAGTGCGCCCATCCCGCGAACGCCGCGCACCTGATGCGTATTGTCGAGCTTATAGTCGCCGACGCGAACCTCAACGTGAGCTACGCGGCGGTGGTTGATGTTGCTCGTCAGCAGCGCTCCAAAGGATGAGCTGACGGTGGCCGTGTTGGAGTCGGCAATCTGGTAGCTGATGTAGTAGGGCGCGGGCGTCTGCTTTTTTAACTCGGCAAAATCGCGGTCAATCTCCATCCTGGCGACGGCAAGTACCGGAGACGCGCTACCGCTCCTGGCCGTCTGAGCAGGGCCGTGGTTGGGAATAAGGCAGATCGAAACGCATAGGCGGGCAGTAAAGGCAAGCAGAGCTGCAATCTTCAAGGGAACCCCTCGTGAGCTATAGATGAAGACGGCCAATTATAGCGCGCCCGGATTACGCGTATGCGGTGCTTCAGATCCAGAAGGATGAAGCGAGATGCGCCCGGTTCCAGGCGTCACAGGGATTGCATCTGTTGATTGCGTAAGCAGAAATGCAGTTTCAGCCGGAGTCAGCGCCGTGGTTGCCTTCCTATTGATCCGGCCCGCAAATACTGTGAGACTCCGGGTGGGGGCGCAATGAAACTAATTTCGGGCCGGATCAATAGAGCATTTTTGCATTTGGTGTAGACCGGTTTTGAAAGGGCACGGCTTTAGAGCTTGCCCTAAGCGTAGCCGAACGGGTGCCGCAAAAATGCCAATAAAATCAACGGGCTTTACAGGCTGCGGAAAAACTCAATTTCTCAAAGAGTGCGAAAAATGGATCGCGTCAGAATGCCCTGTGTGCGATCCGTGAAGGTCAGTTGATGGTTTTCTACCCCTTAATTT
>JARLGE010000197.1 GCA_031296215.1 Occallatibacter sp. | reverse complement strand
GGGTGCAGCGTGGCGTCGCTCTTGACCAGGATGTTCTTGCCGACCAGCTCCTCGAATTCGTTGAGCCACGAAGCGTTGTTGGATTTGAGGACCTTGACGGTTTCGGGGTTGACGCGGAGCAGCACGTCGGCGCCTTCGAAGTGCTTCTTCATCTTGCGCAGCTCGATGTAGATTTCATTGCAGACGGTGGTGGGGCTCTTGACCATGCCGGTGGCCTGGCAGGTGGGGCAGGGCACGCTCAGGGTGCGCTCGAGAGACTGCTTGACGCGCTTGCGGGTGATGGCGACCAGGCCAAAGTCATTGAACTGGAGAACCTTGGTGGGGGCGCGGTCGGACTTGAGAGCTTCTTCAAGCGCGGCCAAAACCCGGAAGCGGTTCTTGCGCTCGTCCATATCGATGAAGTCGATGACGATGATGCCGCCCAGGTCGCGGAGGCGAATCTGGCGGACGATCTCGGGGACGGCGTCGAGGTTGGTCTTGACGATGGTGTCTTCAAGCCGCGCCGACTTGCCGACGTATTTGCCGGTGTTGATGTCGATGGCGACCAGGGCCTCGGTCTGGTTGATGACGATGGAGCCGCCGGACTTGAGCCAGACTTTGGAGCGAAGGGCCTTGGAGATCTCGTCCTGGATGCCGAAGTGCTCGAAGAGCGGCGTCTCCTTGGTGTACATCTTGACGCGGCGGACCAGGGTGGGCGAGAAGCGGTTGAGGAAACGCACGATGCGCTCGTAGTCGTCCTGCGAGTCGACCCAGATGGAGGAGAAGTTGGCGCTGACCTGGTCGCGCAGGATGCGCTCGATCAGGGACAGATCGTGGTAGATGAGGGCGGGCGACTTGGAGGTGTCGGAGCGCGTTTTGATTTCATCCCATAGGTGAATGAGGAAGCGAAGATCGGCGCGGAGATCCTCTTCCGAAGCGCCCTCGGCGGCAGTGCGTACGATGAATCCGCCGGAGGCTTCGCCGCGTTCGCTAACCAGGGTCCGCTTGAGGCGCTGGCGCTCCTCGTCGGACTCGATCTTGCGGCTGACGCCGATGTGGGAGACGGTGGGCATGAAGACCAGGAAGCGGCCGGGCAGGGCGATGTGGGAGGTGATGCGCGCGCCCTTCTTGGCGATGGGCTCCTTGGCGATCTGGACCAGAATCTCCTGGCCGGGCTTGAGCAGGTCGGAGATGATGGGCAGGTCGGAGGTCTGCGCGGAGCGGCGGGTCATGGGGCGGCGCTGGCCTTGTCCCGCTTGTCCACCGCCATGGGGTCCGGCCTGGCGACCTTCACGGCCACCACGGCGTCCGCGGCCGCCACGCTCGCGGCGCTGCTGCGAGCCGTCCTGAGCCTGGCCGGCCCCTGGCTGGCCCGCTACGGCGGACTCGTCCTCGTCTTCTTCCTCGTCTTCTTCGTCGCCGTTGCGGCCGTCGAAGTTCAACTGGATCTTGTGGTCGAGGTGGGCTTCCTGGAGCAACTCGCCCAGGTCACCGGTTCGCAACTGCGCGGGCAGGGTCTCCTCTTCGTAGTCTTCCAGGTCATGCTCGTCGGCCTTGCTGTGGTGGTGATGATGAGGAGCGTCGAACTCCTCCTCTTCGATGACCTCTTCTTCAATGAGGCCAGCGCCGGGCGCGTAGGCGGAGACGGCGGCGACGGTTGCGGGTTTGGGAGCAGGCGGCGGGGCCGGCGCGGGTTCCTCGGTCTTCTTTTTGCCCAGGCCAAAGAGGCGGAAGCCGGTGGGCGGCGTGGGATCGACGTGGTGCGAGGCGGACGCGTCGGAATCCGGCGCAGTGGACTCGGACTCCTCGAACTCGGATGCCTGCTCATCAACGAATTCGGGGGCGTGCGCGTCGTGCGCCGCTTCGGTGGTCTCTTCGAATTGCTCCTCTTCCACGAAGAGTTGCCTGGCTGTCTGGTGAGGGAGAGGGTGGGTCAACGCTTCGGCGGCGGCTTCGGTGCGCTCGTCAAAGAAGTCCTGCTCTTCGACGGCGTCGGGCGCGGAGGCTCCGGCTTCAGTGGCTTCGGAGAGCGCTGGCTGCGGCTGGGACTCCACCTCAGCCTCGGGCTCGGGCGGGCGGGTGCGATGGCGGGAGATCGACTCGCCGGGGAGCAAGCCGCTGCCGTCCCACGCCAGGGGCGCTTCAATGAGCGTTGCCGGCTTGAAGGAGGAGGCGGGGCGCGCGGGCGCCGGGGCAGGCGCAGCTTGGGGAGACTCGTCCTCCGCCGTGCCGCCGTACTTGCGCAGCGACTCGCCTGGCATAACGAAGGGAACCGGGGTCTGGCTGGAGCGCTGTGCGGGCGCCGACCAGGCCTGGGAAGCAGGCACGGCGGCGCTGGCTTGAATCTCCGGAGCTACGGCGAATTCCGAGCTCGCGGTTGAGTCCGCGGAGGACTCATGGGAGCTGGACCGGGGTTCCTCGGAGCCGTCGGCAGAGCCTCGGCCACCGCGGCGGCGGCGGCGGCCACGCCAGCGCTTGCCGCCGGATTCGTCCTCCTCGGCGGCATCGGCCTGGGTGGAGCTGGGAGAAGAATCGGGAGCGGCGGCTTCCGTGGCCGGCTCGACCACCAGGCGGCGCTGGCGGTCCTGACTGGGACGGTCTGGACTGGTGCGCTCGGGGCGCGCGTCCTGCTTCTGGTCTGGCTTTTGGCCGGAGCGCGGGGAACTTTCATCGGAGCGGGCCTCTGCACGGCCCTGGCCGCGGTCGGAGCCGGCGGCGTGGCGCACCTCGCGCGGGGCCTGGCTACTGCCCGTGACGGCGGCCTTTTCAATTTCGTCGGATTCTTCCTGGTCTTCCAACTCCAGGAAGTCGGTTACATAGAGGAAGGCGTCGCGCTCCAGGCCCACGTCCACAAAGGCGGACTGCATGCCGGGCAGCACCCTGGTGACGCGGCCGTTATAGATGGACCCCGCCAGGGTGTACTCGTTTTCGCGTTCGTAGTAGATCTCCGCGAGTTGATCGTCTTCCAGGATTGCCAGCCGCGTTTCATGCGGCGTTGAGGAAATGCAAATCTCTTTTGCCATCGTACCTTTCCGTCCAGCGGCATTGGCCTGCTGAGAGTGGGGTCAGGGACGGATGGAGACGCTCGAGAACGGAAGGGGTGGGGGTAAGCGGGCGGGATAACCGGCGAGTCGCTGGTGTGCCAAGGGTGGCGCGGCGGGCGGCCCGGAGGGGCGGCGAACCGTGCGACGTACGGCAGATTCCCTGACGAACAGGCTGTTTGGTGCGGTGACCCAATGCGAGAGAGTTTGTGGCCAACCTGGCCGCTGTGCGCGGCGGGGCCGTTCCAACCGTGGCGATCACACGAACGAACCACGCGGCGAAGGCGAGCCAGATCCGGCCCGCTCCTTGCCTGTGCTCCATGCAACTACTACGCCGCCAACGGTTTTCCCGTCTCTCGGTGCTCATGAACCCTTGTCCTGCCGGGCTCGAGGTCCATCCGGACCTGGCCGGCTAGCGCGTCCTACCCTGCGGGAAGGACGCAGTAAAAGCTTGAAACTCAATCTCTTGCGGGCCGTAGCATTGCGGCAGGGGACCGAAGAGGCAAACTTGTCGTGCCAGGCAGGGCCCCCATGGGGCCTCGCCTTTCAGTTTACGAAGCGGCGCATACGGACATTCATCACCGTACCCAGCGCCAGGAACGTAAACAACACCGAAGACCCGCCGTAACTCATTAACGGTAAAGGAATTCCGGTGACTGGCATAAAACCGATGACCATGCCGACGTTGACCGCGATCTGGAAGGTCAACACAGCCACTACGCCCATGATAATCAATGAGCCGGACAGGTCCGCGGCTGTTTGAGCGTTCTGAATCAAACGCATCAATACGAAGAAGTATAGCAGCAGGACAAAGATCGCGCCCACAAAGCCGTGCTCCTCGCCAAAGGCGGCAAAGATGAAGTCGGCGTGGGGGATGGGCAGGAAGTCGCCCTGGGTCTGGGTTCCCTTGGCCGCTCCCTTGCCCCAGACGCCGCCGGAGCCGACGGCGATCTTGGACTGGAGCAACTGGTAGCCGGAGCCGCGGGGGTCGTTGTCGGGGTTGATGAAGCTGGTCAAGCGGGCCTTCTGGTAGGGCTTGAGCAGCTTTCCGCTGGACCAGACGCCGGCCACCAGAGCCACGGCGCAGGCGCCGAGGATGAGCGTCTGGCGGAGGTTGATGCCGCCCAGCAACAGGCCGGCGGCCAGGATGGGCGTGTAGGTGAGGGTGGTGCCCAGATCGGGCTGAATGAGCACCAGGGCCATGGGGACGCCTACCAGGGCAAGGGCCTTGAAGATGTCCTTCCAGGTGAGCGAGCGGCCGCCCAGATTTGCAAAGTAGCGCGCCACGAGCAGAATGAGGATCAGCTTGACCCACTCCGAGGGCTGAAAGTGCATGGGTCCCACCTTGATCCAGCGGCGAGCGCCGAGCACTTTTGTTCCCACCAGTTTCACGGCAACCAGCGCGACCAGACAGACGCCGTAGGCCCAGGGAACGAAGTCGATGAGCTTGTGGTAGTCGATCCAGGAGAAGATGAACATGGCCACCAAGCCGCCGGCGATCCAGTAGATCTGCTTGGTGTGGAAGCCGATGTACTTGGTGTGCAGGGTGGCGGAGTAGATTTCAAGGACGGAGATGGTGCACAGCAGCAGCACCACGCCCAGCAGAGCCCAGTCGAAGTCGCGGAAGCTGAGGATGCGGCGCATGGTTATTGGCCACCTGCGGTGTGGCCACCCGGCGCTTGCGCGGCATTGGGGTTGTGATTTCCCACCTTTGCGCCCAAAGGCGGTCGCAAGGATGGGGCACGGGGCTTTTGTGCCGGGTCCGCGGCGGACTGGGCGAGGATCTGACCGCCGTGACCGATGAGGAGGCTGGCGGCCTGAACGCGGCCGGGCGCGGCAGGCAGGCTGGCGTCCTTAGGCTCCCTGGCGGCGCCGGGAACGGTCCACACCGCGCTGATCTCGACCGGCGCGGCTGTCTTTGCCGGCTGCGCCAGATTGTTGGCGATGCGGCGCTGCTTTTCGACGTAGGCGGAGACGACCCTGGCTCCGATGCGGGCCGGGAACCAGCTCTTGTCGCCGTTCTGCCAGAGAACGGCGACCACCAACTCGGGGTTGCGGCGGGGAGTAACGCCAACAAACCATACGTTGGGGCGGGTGACCCTGCCTTTGGTCGTCTTATCCAAAGCCTCGTGACTCATGAGCTGGGCGGTGCCGGTTTTGCCGGCGAAGTCGATGCCATCGAGGTGCTCCGCGCCGGCGGTGTGGTACAAGCCGGGCTGCGTCACTTCGTACATCCCATCGGTAACGGTGGTCCAGTTCTCGGGGTCGATGGGGACATTCACGTCGCCGGAGCCGGGAAAGCTTTCGAGCAACGCTTTGCGGAAGTCGGGCGTGAGCTGGTCGGGGAAGACCACGTGGGGCCGGACGAGATGGCCTCCCGAGGCGATGCCGCCGATGATTCTGGCCAGTTGGATCGGGGTGGCTTCGACGGCGCCCTGTCCGATGGCCACGTCGAGGGTCTCGTCCGGGTACCAGCGGTTGTGGTAGTTCTTCATCTTCCACTGCGCGGAGGGCATGAGGCCGGCCTGCTCGCCGGGCAGGTCAATGCCGGTCTTCTGGCCGTAGCCGAAGGCGGCGGCGTATTTGGCGATGCGGTCGATGCCCAGCCTGTCGCCCAGCATGTAGAAGAAGGTGTCGCAGGAGAAGGGGATGGCGTTGTGAATGTCGACTGCGCCGTGGTGCTCGTCGCAGTGGTGGAAGAAGCCGTAGGGGCCCCATCCGCCGGAGCAGGTGATCTTCATGTCCTGCGCAACGCCCTCCTGCAGGCCGGCGACCGACATCATGATCTTGAAGGTTGACCCCGGAGCGAGCTGCGCCTGAATGGCCTTGTTCATCAGCGGCCGGTCGGGATCGTTGATGAGCTGGTTCCAGTCGGCGCGGTTGATGTGCACGGCAAAGTCGTTGGGGTCGAAGCTGGGCCGGGAGACCATGGCCAGGATCTCGCCATTGCGCGGGTCCATGGCCACGATGGCGCCGGTGCGATTGCCCAGGGCCAGCTCGGCGGCGCGCTGCAGGTCGTTGTCGATGGTGAGGCGCAGGTCCTGGCCGGGGATGGCGTGCTGAATGCCGAGGTATCCGACCTCGCGGCCGTGGCTGTCGACGATGACGTCCCGCGACCCATCCTGGCCGCGGAGCAACTCGTCGTATGTCTCCTCGACGCCCGCCTTGCCGACGACGTCGCCGGGCTCGTAATAGGCAAACCGCGGGTTGTTCAAATCGTCTTCGCTGACCTCGCCGACGTAGCCGATGAGATGTGAGGCATAGCCGTCGCGAGGATAGAGCCGCCTCTCTTCGTGCACCGTTTCCAGTTCCGGCAGTTCGTTGCGGTGGGCCTCGATGAATGCCTGCTCGTCGGCGGTGATGTCCTGCTTGATGGGGATGGGCTGGTAGCCGGGCGAGGCGCGGTAACGGCGCAGCGTCGAGCGCAACTGGTCGAGGTCGAGGTTGAGGCCCTTGGCGATCAGCGGCAGGTCGGCGTCGATGTTCTGGTTCTGCTCGCGGACCAGGTAGCAGGAGACGGAAGGGTAGTTGTCGACGATGAGGCGGTTCTCGCGGTCGAAGAGCTTGCCGCGGCCGGCCAGCACGGGCTCCTTGCGGATGCGGTTCTGCTCGGCCAGCAGGCGATAGTTGTCCGCGCCCAAAACCTGCAGCCGCCACAGCCCCGCCGAGAGCGCCAGCATCATGAGCAGAATGCCGTACTGCACCACCGTCAGCTTCAAGGTGGGGAGCTTCTCGTTGCGGATGATTCTGCCGGTGTCCATTTGTCTCTAGCTTTCAGGATACTGCCGTCGCGATTTGGTTTTGCGAGATTGTTTTGGATCGGGAATTCATTGGGCCCGTTTGAGCATTTGCAGCAGGGGCTAAAGCCCAGCTTCATTTGATTGCGTCATCGGCACGACTGAAGTCGTGCCCTTTCAAAGCTGATGTCCCCGATTCTTTTAATCCCTAGTCCCTAACCCCTGAACCCTAACCCCTGAACCCTGAACCCTGACCCCTGGCCCCTCGACCCTGTCTTTCAGTCTCTGACCGCCAGACGGTCCAGCAGCGGAAACAGCACCAGGGCGATCAGGGAGTTGCCCAGGGCAGTGAACAAGACGGTGAACCAGCTCCATTCGTAGTCGAGGCCCAGCAGGAAGCGGGAGACGAAAACCACCAGGGAGCTGGAGACGAGCGAGAGCAGAAAGTTGAGCGCCAGGCGGATGGTGTGGTTTTCGACATCGACGCGGACGCCCACCGAGGCGGCCAGAAAGCCGGCCACGGTTTTGGCCACGCCGTTGACGCCGATGGCATGGTGCGAGAGCGCGTCTTCGAACAGGCCCATGGCGGCGCCCATGAAGGTGCCCTGGATGGGGCTGCGGCGGTCGAGCGCGAAGTAGACGGTGACCACCAGCGGCAGATCGAACCAGGAATAGCGTCCCGTGAGCTGCGGCAGCCAGGCCTGCAGGATGAGCGCGGCCAAGGGAACAAGCGCGTAAGCCAGCATGGGATAGCGGCGAGTCTGCGGTTCGCGGCGGGTGTCGGCGGCGAGGAGGGGCATGGCTAGTTGTTCCCTCCTTGCGGGTTTTTAGGGGGCTGATTCTTCTGGGGCTGGTTGTTCCGCGGTGCGGCCGTCGTGGGCTTGCCCGGCGGCGCGGGTTTCGACGCAGGCTGGGAAGCGGGAGCGGTGTGCGGGCCGCCGGGCGCGGCTGCCGGCTCTTGCCGGCCGGGCTGGGAGCCGGAGCTGGGATTGGCTTGAGCAGCGTCAGGCGCAGCCGGGGGCACCTCGCCGGCAGCCGGGTCGGGAGCATTGCCGGGGGTAAAGCGGTCAGGATGCAGCGCCTGGGGCGGGTGCGCCACCGGGACGGGGTTGGAGCTGTCGTGCAGGGGCTGCTGATCCGGGGGAAGATTGGGATCGATGAGGCCGGGGAGGCGCTCGGCCATCACCTCGGAGGCCTTCTTCTGCTCCTTGATGGCTGCGGCTTCGTCGCCCTTGAGCGCCTCGCTCGCGGCCATGTCCTGCTGATCCTGCGGCGAGAAGCGGGGCTGGGTGGAGGTGATGACAAGGACCTCGTCGAGACGGTCGAGATGGGCGGCCGGCGTAATGAGGACGTCGATGAAGGAGTCGCGCTCCGGGTCCGTGACCACCCTGTCGACCACGCCCACGGGCAGGCCGCGAGGGAAGATCTGGTCGCCGCCGGCGGTGAGCACCACCTCGCCCTTCTGGATACGCTTGTCGGCCAGGATGTCCACAATCTGGGGCTGCCCATTGGCGTTGCCGCGGAGGATGCCGCGAATGCGCGTGGTTTCAAGAATCACGCCCGCGCCGCTGGATTGGTCGTTGATGGCCAGCACCTGGGCGGAGCGGGGGAAGACGTCGCGGATCTTGCCCACGATGCCGTCGGCGGTGATGACGGCCATGTCGCGGTCCAGGCCGTCGGCCGAGCCCTTGTCGATGTAAAAGACGTGCGACTGCTCGCTACCGCTGGAGCCGATGGCCTGGGCGGCGACGGTCTTGTAGATGTACTTTTCCTGAAAACTGTCCAGGGCCTGGAGGCGTTCGCCCTGCTTGGCGTCTTCAAGAAGCGCAGCCTGCTCCAGGCGCAGCCGGTCGATGGTCTTCTGCAACTCCTGATTCTGGCTGCGCACGTCGCGCAGGTCCAGGTAGTTCTGCCACAGGTGCTCGGCGCCGAGGCCGAAAGCGTGGATAAGCTTCTCGGGAGGCGAAACCAGGGCGTTGGCCCACAGGCGGACGAGGCGAACGCCCGCGCTGTCGCCGGCGTCGAGCGAGCTTCTTCCATCGCCGGTGCGGCGCACCTGTACGGCCAGCCCGATGATCTGCGCAAGCAGCAGGGCCAGCAGCACGAGCAGGTTTCGATAGCGGAGGAAGAAGGGTTCCATAAAAGCCAGGGTTCAGGGGTCAGGGTTCAGGGTTCAGCGGACGGTGCCGGTTCATGTTGCAGCGGTGGCATCCGAAATCTTTTATGCAAAATCGCCTGGAGTGCCTCGTGCCGGGCGACTGAACCCTGAACCCTGACCCCTGAACCCTGTCTTCAATCGATCTTGATCTTGCGCAGGAGGCGGAAGTCGGAGAGCATTTTGCCGGTGCCGAGCACGACCGAGGCGAGCGGATCGTCGGCTACGGAAACGGGCAGGCCGGTTTCCTCGCGGATGCGCTTGTCGAGGTTCTTGATGAGCGCGCCGCCGCCGGTGAGCACGATGCCGCGATCGCTGATGTCCGCCGACAGCTCTGGAGGCGTGCGCTCCAGGGCCACGCGGATGGCGTTCATGATGACCGCGATGCACTCGCCCAGGGCCTCGCGAATTTCGCTGTCGTCGATGGTGATGGTCTTGGGCACGCCTTCAATCAGGTTGCGGCCCTTGATCTCCATGGTGAGCGGCTTGTCGAGCGGGAAGGCGGAGCCGATTTCGATCTTTATGTGCTCGGCGGTGCGTTCGCCGATCAGCAGGTTGTATTTGCGCTTGAGGTAGTTGGTGATGGCCTCGTCCATCTGGTTGCCGGCCATGCGCACGGAGCGGGAGTAGACGATGCCGGAGAGCGAGATGACGGCGATGTCGGTGGTGCCGCCGCCGATGTCGACCACCATGTTGCCGCCCGGCTCCTGGATGGGCAGCCCGGCGCCAATGGCCGCCACCAAGGCCTGGTCGACCAGGTAAACCTCGCTGGCCTTGGCGCGGTAGGGGGAGTCCTCGACGGCCCGCTTTTCCACCTGGGTCATC
>JARLGE010000027.1 GCA_031296215.1 Occallatibacter sp. | reverse complement strand
AGCTCCAGCTCAACCACCCGCAGCATCTCCGCTTCGGGAGCCGGTTTCCCCGTCCAGATCTCGAACTGCCGCGCGCCCTGCTGCACGAACATCTCCAGGCCGGTGACGACAGGGATGCCGCGCTCGCGGGCCAGCTTCACGAGCGGCGTGTCCAGCGGGTTGTAGACCATGTCGAAGACCAGGCCGGCGTTCAGCTCGTTTTCCTCGATGGGCAGCGCCTGCTTCGACTCCTTCATGCCGCATGGCGTGGCGTTGATGAGCACGTCGAAGTGGTTCCTGGCCAGCAACTCGCACTTCAGAGCCTTGGCCTTGGCTTGCCTGGCGAGGGCCACGGCCTTCTCGTGGGTGCGGTTGACGACGAAGACTTCCGCGCCCTGCGCCACCAGGCCAAAGACAGCAGCCCGCGCCGCGCCGCCTGCGCCCAGCACGGCGATGCGTGCGCCCTTCAGCCGCAGCCGCTTTTCGAGAGGCCTGACCACCCCGTCCACGTCCGTATTGAAGCCGACAATCTTGCCGTCCGCGCCCACGCGCAGGGTGTTGCAGGCGCCGATGCGATGGGTGAGCGGCAGAGAGTCCTTGGCAACCGGATTGGCCAGATGGGGCAGCACCTGCTCTTTAAGCGGCATGGTCACGGCCACACCGGCCAGCGGCAGCTCGCGCACCACGGTCAGCAGATCGGAGAGCGCGCGCACCTTGAGCGGCAGCAGCACCGCGTTCACGTTCTCCTTGCGGAAGGCGGTATTGTGCATGAGCGGCGAAAGGGAGTGGGCGATGGGGTTGCCGGCCACGCCGAACACTCGCGTTGCCTGGTCCAATTGGTCGAAGCGGTACAACTCGCGCAGTGTCCGCGCCGTCACCTGGCCCTCGGCCGTCGCCTCCCCGTCGGAGAAGGAGGCAAAGGTGAACGCCGCGCCGGCTCTGGGGCCCAGCACGCGGCTCACCAGTCCTTCCTCGCCCATGGCGATGCCGACCACTTGCGCAGAAAGCGAGCGGTCTTCGATCAGCTTGAGAACGGCCAGGTTGTCGGCCAGTGTGCGCGCCGTGGAAACCACTTTGACGAACTCCGGATGAAAGGCCTCGATCCGCGCCGCCGCCTGTTCGAGCCCCTTGGTCCGAGCGAAGTCGTGAAAGCTGACCAGCAGCGCCGCCCCCGCCGCCCGCAATTGCTGGCGAAACTTGGCCAGTTGCAGAGGATTGGCTTCCTCCGCCGACTCCACCTCCAGGTCCACGATGGCGCAGCCCCCCTCGGCTGCCGCCAGAAGCAGTCCGAACTCCGCCGTCAAAGATCCAGCGAAGTGCCCGCCGAAGGCTCTGCGCCGACAGGTGGCGATAGCTGCCACCTCCCGGTTTCGGGCGAGAAACTCCTTCAGGCCGGGCAGCGCCGCGGCAGGCTTGGCCAGCGCGTCGAGCCGGAACTCCAGGAACTTCGAGTCGGCCTGGGCCGTCGCGGCCCGCTCCAGCATCTCCGCCACCGAGCCGGCCTGTATGGCCACGCACAGCCGGGGAACGCGCAGCCGCAGGCCGGACGGTGCTGGCGCGGATTCAGGCGGGTTGGGCGCAGCGTGGGGCATGAATATCAATTGACGCATCTTAAAGGTGTTCCACTCGGGATGCAACAAGGGAATCTTTGCTCGCGTGCCGGCGGGTTCCACGCGCACAAACCCGGCCCGCTATGGCACCCTAGAGGTTTGGAGGAATTTGCCCGCTATGCCTGCTGAAATCCCTGCCCCCGTCGCCGCTACCGAAGACTTTCACTCCTGGGAGGCGGGGGGCGCAGCTTCCGCCGAGGCGCTCACCGCCTGGGTGGGCGCGCGCCTGGCCGCGCACGAGGCGGCTCTGGCCGGGCTGCTGGCTGTGGACGGCTCGCGCACGCCGGCGAACTCGCTGCGGCATTACGACGAGGCCATTGAGCAACTCTCCCTGGCCGGCGCACAGGCCGGCGTGCTCAACTCCGTGGCCGCCGACAAGGGGGTGCGCGACCAGGCGCAGGAGGAGGCCCAGCGGATAGCCATGGCCGGCTCGGCGCTGAGCCTGAATCGACCGGTCTACGACGCGCTCCAAGCCATCGACCTGGCAGGCGCCAGCCCGGCGACCAAACACTTTGTCGAGCGCACGCTGCTCGGCTACCGGCTGGCCGGCGTCGACCAGGACCAGGCTACGCGCGACCTGTTGCAGTCTTTGCACGAGAAGGCGACCCGGCTCTCGCTTGAATTCAGCCGCAACATTCAGGAAGGCGGCAAGACCATCGAGGCCACCGAAGCCGAGCTCGACGGCCTGCCCCCCGACTACCTGGCCCGTCACCCGGCAAACGCCGAAGGCAAGGCCACGTTGACCACCGACCAGCCCGATATGCAGCCGGTGATGACCTTTGCCGCCAACCGCGCCCTGCGCGAGCGTATGTTCCTGGCTTACAACACCCGCGCCTATCCGGCCAACCAGCAAATCCTGCTCGACCTGCTGGCCACCCGCCAGCAGATCGCCACCGTGCTCGGCTTTCGCAGTTGGGCCGACCTGGCCACTGCCGACCAGATGATGGGCTCGGCCGCCAACGCGCGCACCTTCCTGGCGAAGCTGGACGAAGCCAGCCGCGACGGCGCGCGCCGCGAGCATGAACTGATCATGGACTTCGCGCGCAAGCGGCAGCCGGAGCTCGAAGCCATCGACATCACCAGCCGCGGGTACTGGTACGAGCAGTTCCGCCGCTCGGCCTTCGACTTCGACTCGCAGTCCGTGCGCCCTTATTTTCCCTACGCGCAGGTCGAGGCCGGCGTGCTCCAGACCGCCGCGCGCCTGTTCAAGATCGAGTTCCGCCGAACGGATGCTGCCGCCTGGGATCCGGCTGTGTCTGTATTCGACGTCTTCGACGCCGACAGCCGCGTGGGCCGCTTCTACCTCGACATGCACCCCCGCGAAGGGAAGGACAAGTGGTTCTCCGCCGCGCCCATCGTCACCGGCGTGCGGGACAGGGCACTGCCCGAGGCTGCGCTCATCTGCAACTTCCCGGCAGGTGACGAGAACGATCCAGGTCTACTCCAGTACTCCGACGTCGTGACGTACTTCCACGAATTCGGGCACCTGATGCACGCCATCCTCGGCGGCCAGACGGAGTGGGCAGGCCTGTCTGGCTTCGCCACCGAGGGCGACTTCATCGAAGTGCCTTCGCAGATGCTGGAAGAGTTCTTCCGCGACGAAAAGCTGCTCCAGGCCTTCGCCATCCACTACCAGACCGGCGAAGTCCTCCCCGCAGAGACCATCCGCAAGATGAAGCTGGCCGGAGCCTTTGGCCGCGCCGACTGGATGCGCGCGCAGCTTTACTACACCACGCTCTCGCTCGATCTGCATGACCAGGACCCCGCCGGCCTAGACCTGGACGCGACCACCAAGCGGCTCTACCAGTCGCTTCAGCCCTGGACGTGGATGGAAGGGAACCGCATGTGCTCGAGCTTCGGCCATCTCACCGGCTACTCGTCCAACTACTACACCTACGCCTTCGACAAGGTCATCGCGCTGGACTTCTTCGCCCAGTTCGACCCCGCCGACCTGCTCGGCTGCGACGCCGGCGCACGCTACCGCAAGACGGTGCTGGAGCAGGGCGGATCGAAGCCGGGGCGCGAGATGGTCCGCGACTTCCTCGGCCGCGACGAGGAGTTTTCCGCGTTTTCAGAGTGGTTGAATGAGGAGTTTGAAGGCGAGCTCTTGGCTGCTAGCTCCTAGCTTCCAGCGTAACGGTGCGAGGAAAGGGGATTGGGTTTGTGGCGGATCTGCGTCGGAATCTGAACCGCGCTATACTTGTATAGCAGCACTCAGGAGGTCGCCATGCTCGCCATCCGTCTCCCCGAAGCGATCGAAAAGCGCCTCGACGCCCTGGCCAAGGAAACCGGCAGGACCAAGAGCTTTTACGTCCGTGAGGCCATCCTCGAACATCTGGACGACCTTGAAGACATCTATCTTGCTGAGCAGCGGCTGGCTGATATTCACGCAGGCCGCGTCAAGACCATTCCTCTTGAGGAAGCGATGAAGGAATATGGCATGGTCGATTGACCTGGACCCAAGAGCCAGACGCGAGTTGAAACAGCTCGATCCGCAGGTGGCGCGCAGAATCAACCGTTTCCTCTTCGAGCGCATCGCTCCCCTGGAAAGCCCGCGCAGCATTGGCGAAGCATTGAAGGGCACGGAGTTCGGCGACCTGTGGAAGTACCGCGTGGGCAACTATCGCATCATCGCCAGCATTGAAGACAGGCTGGTCCGCATCCTGGTCGTGCGAATCGGCAACCGGCGCGAAGTTTATCGTTAGACTCGATTCTTCGACGGAACTCATTCGTTCGGAGGCTCTCATGAATGGATCTGATTTTCGCCGCATCGCGCTCAGCTTTGAAGGGGCGGAAGAAGGCTCCCACATGGGAGCAGCCGACTTTCGCGTCGGCGGGCGGATCTTCGCCACGCTCGCCTCGGTGAGCGAAGGGTACGGCAACCTGATGCTGACGCCGGAGCACCAGTCGGCCTTCATCGCCGAGCGGCCCGACCTGTTTCTCCCCATCCACGGCGGCTGGGGCAAGATGGGTGCGACGCATATCTGCCTGTCCGAAGCCGATGAGGACACGCTGACCGGCGCTCTGCACACCTGCTGGAAGCTGCGCCTCGAGAAGAACCGCAAGCCCCGCAGAAAAGCCAGCGCCGCGACGCGACCTGCCCCATCCAAACCAGCAAGGCGCCGTTAAAATGTGCATCCCTGTCAATGCGGCCCCTCGATCTGCGGCTCATGATCGACGGCAAACGGCCTTGGATGAAGCAAGGAATTGTGCGAGCCTCTAGTTCTCTGACCGCATAATTTGGTACTTTGAGCTTGTGCTTTCCCAGGTCCCAGAATCGGGACCTGGGGCACCCATCACTGGTACAACATCAAGCGGTCAGAGACCTAGTTCAGCTCTCGCACCCAGATGTTCCTGAAGCTGAGCGGCTCGCTCTTGTCGCCGTGCGCCTGCAGCTTGATCGGCGCGCGGTCGTACTTCTTGTAGAACGGCTTGCCGACGTAGAGGGTCTGCCCCCACAACTGGAAGTGATTCTGCACCAGCACGCCGTTGAAGAAGGCCGTCACGTAGGCGGGCGTCTTCAGCGAGCCGTCGTCGTTGAAGGTGGGCGCGGTCCACACGATGTCGTAGGACTGCCACTCACCCGGCTTGCGATTGGGATTCACGAGCGGCGCGCTCTGCTTGTAGATGCTGGCGGCCTGGCCGTTGACGTAAGTGGTGTTGTTGTAGGAGTCCAGCACCTGCATCTCGTAGCCGTCGTCGCCGGGGCCGGTGGAGGCGAGAAAGACACCGCTGTTGCCGCGCGCCTGGCCGCTGCCGGCAATGTTCTCCGGAATTCTGAACTCGATGTGCAGCTGGTAGTCCTTGAATTTGCGCTTGGTCTCGATGTTGCCGACGCCGGGCGCCTTGCTCACCGTCAGGATTCCGTTGGCAACCACCCACTGGGCCGGCGTCTGGTCCTGGGCCGAGACCCACTCGTCCTGGTTCTTCCCATCGAACAGCACGATTGCATCCGACGGCGGCGCGGCGTCGGCCGGGCCCGGCGTGACGATTTTGGGCACGGGCGTCCACACCTCCGTGTCTTCGGGTTTGGGTTTGGCTGACTCCTGGGCTACCAGGAGTGCGGCTGCGGAAACAAGGGTGGCCAGGGCGAGGAGTTGCGGAAGTCGGATGCTCATGATGGACACGAGGATACACCCGGCGGGGCGGGCGCGTCAGCGGGGGGGGCTACGCGCAGGCGTTGACGGTGGCCTGCGCCGGGGACAGGTTTCGTTCCTGGCCCGGCTGAGCGTTGGTTGAGGGCGAAGAGAGGTCGGAAAGCCGGCGACTTCGGAGAGGCGGGGTTGATCGTAAGTCCTTTGTTTCGATGCCTAAAAATGACTTTTAGGGGTCTAACATTCTTGTTTTCATGGGGTTGGGACGAAAGTGGGGGGGGTACCCCCCGGTGGAGGCTGGCGGGGTGCGGCGTGAGCGGGGCAGAGACGGCGTGGTTTTTCATGGTTTTTCCCCACTCAAGATCTATTGTGCGGCCGGGGAAAGTAATTCTCTGCAAATGCGAGAGATTTAGTTCAGGTCATCGGTCGCTGCCGGCTGGGGCGTGGGAGGATCGGCTCGCTGAGTGCCAAGGGCTGTTATCAACAGTTGACACTCTCGAGACAGGAGCAATCTCGGCAGCCACGGGTTATCGGGTCAGGATTTGAGACAGCGCAGGATCGGACAGATCCTAAGAGCAAGTTATTTGTGGTTGCAGGATTTACAACGTGATACTATCGCTGCGCAAGACAAGGAGGGACCATGGCGAACATAAAAGCAATCGAAGAAGTAATCCTGGTAATTGGAAGTATGGGCAGCGACGCAGGCTATTCGGTGCTCACCCCACATGGCGTCGTGCATGTTCCCGGCAATAATCCCTTGGCGCGCGAAGCGTTTGAGGCGCTGACTAAAAGCTTTGCAAAGCTGCAGGAAATTGCCCAAAAGGGCGAGCAGGCTAGCAGATAGCGCGGCAGGAGCAGCGAAAAGCTATCGTTGACGGCCTCCGTAGTCCGTGATCCATCTCGTTTCGCAACCTCACGGATGGAGTCAGCTTGACCATGTCCGCCTCGCCGGACGGTGAAAAGCTGTTGGATGCTTTTCGCCTGCTCGATGAAGGTGATCTCAATCCGTTAACGCAGCGGATTGTTGCGGCCTTGGGATAGCAGCAGGACTCGCACTACCCATTCGGCGATTCGTGACGGGACATGGGCCGCTCCCCCGGATATTGGCATTTCGATGAGCGCCAATTCGCCGATGAGCTTATCGACGATGCGCGAGTGAGAGCGCGCGGATGTACGCGTTGAACTCCGGTCCGGATGAGGGTGGCGGATATGAGAAGGATTCTGGGCTCAGGACGCTAGAGCAAAACCAGAGGAAACGTGCCCTAGTTGAGAGCCACTTGAGAGGATCGCCTCCGGGTACAGCTACTCTGGTTTTGCTGTAGTCGTTCTTTTCCGGCTAGCGGAGCGCGGCTTGGGTATGGCCGAATGCAAGTCGATTGTCGGACCTTTAACCATGGGGGCGCCGGAGGGGTAAAAAAGCGGACGGCGCAGGCGGGGCGCTCAAAAAAACTGCCCAAATTCATTCCTGCCTGCAACCTTTTTCGTAATTCCGCATCTACTCATGTAATTAGCAGAGGCTTCCCCGAAACTAGTCCCTCCCCTGAAGGCACCCACTTCTCTCAGGTCCGTCATGGGCCTGAGTCTCAATTCCCCCCCTGGACCCCCCTCCAAACAATGCCTCTGAAGCGGGCCTGCCGGAAGGCAGGCCCATGTTCGTGTGCCCGCGGCCCAATTCCAGCCGGGTTTGCCGCCAGGTAGATTCCCTTGACGCCCAGTAGAATCAAGAGAAGATGGACTCTTCTTCCAAGCACAAGGCGCCTCCCGCCCGGCCGGTGCGGACTTCCGCGGCCCAGGCTCCGGCAATCGACCCTGCCGTTCGAGAGATCGATGCTCTGTTCCGGACTGCCGGCCTGGTGCGCAACCTGCGCGGCAAGGCAGGCGGCGTTACCCGGCGCACGCGTCAGAAACAGGTTGCTCCGGAAGAGTTGCAGCAGTCCGCCCCTGTTTCCGTCGTTGCCTCCAACGGCGTCACTATGCTGAAGATTGCAGCCTGGGAAAGGCCGGGCCGGCTGGGGGTCGGGTGGCTGTGGCATGGGTTCAGCACCCGCCAAGGCGGTCTCAGCCGGGCCTATTGCGCCGAGGATGCGGCGGGCGAATTGAATCTCGGATTTACCGCCGCCGATGACGGGGAGATCGTAGCCCGGAATCGCCGCCTGCTGGCCGAGGCAGTCAGCGGAGATCCGTCTACGCCGCTGGTGACCGTGAAGCAGATTCACTCCAGCGTTGTGGTTCTCGCGGCAGCAAAAGACGCCGGTCGGCAAGGCCCCAGGAAGGCCGACGGCCTGATGACCGATGAGCCGGGCCTGCTGCTGGGCGTTCAGACCGCCGACTGCATTCCGGTGCTGGTGGCCGACCGCAAGCGCCGGGTGGTAGCGGCCTTTCACGCCGGGTGGCGCGGCACGGTGAAGCGGATTGTGGAGTCGGGCGTGGGCCGCATGCGCCTTGAGTTCGGCTGCCGGCCGGAAGATTTGACTGCCGCTATTGGACCGGGCGTGGGCGCATGCTGCTACGCGGTGGGTGAAGAGGTGGTCTCCAGCTTCGAGTCCCAGTTCGCCTATGCCGGCGCGCTCTTCCACGAGGTCTATTCGACGGACCCGGTGCGGACCAAATACCCCATGCTGTTTCTCACCCAGCGGGCGCCGGGCCATTCACCCATCGGCCCCAGCCTGCACTTGGACCTGGTGGAGGCCAACCGGCGGCAGTTGCTGGATGCGGGGCTGAAGGCGGAGTCAATTCATGCCACGGGCGGATGCACAAGCTGCCACCGCGAGTTGTTCTTTTCGCATCGCGCCTCGCACGGGCACGCCGGGCGCATGATGAGCGTGATCGGCATCCGGCCGCGGTAGGGCGGGGAGCTCAGGAGGCCTTGGCAGCCTCGCCCGGATTCACCAGGTCGCGCAGTTCCTTGGAGGGTTTGAAGTAGGGAACGCGCTTGGCCGGAACCTCGACGCGGGCGCCGGTCTTGGGGTTGCGGCCAATGCGGGAGTTGCGCTGCCGGATGCGGAAGGACCCGAAGCCGCGAATCTCAATCTTGTCTCCGCTCTGCAGGGCGCCGATCACGGAGCCAAAGATGGTTTCCACAATGACCTCACCGTCGCGGCGGGTCAGATCTCCCAGGCCGGTCACCTTTTCCACCAGGTCTGCTTTTGTCATTTGCTCAAGGCCTCCGCTCACAGCATAACCGGATTTTGCGCCGTAATGCATGAAAAAGAAAGGGCGATTGTGGGAATTGAGCCTTTGCCCGTCAATGAGATGGGGAAAAGCAGGCGCGCCGGCTCTCTCCCGGTCGGGGGCGCTGGTTGGGTTATCATGGCTGAAGTCTCCTGCGGGAACACCAGGCAGGAGGACAAGGCCGGCAGGCGGACCAGCCCCGGCCAGGCGGTGGTTGCAGCCGTGACCGAGTTTCCCAGATACAGCATCGTCATTCCGGCTTACAACGAGAGTGCGCGCATTCCGGCCACGCTCGCCGACGTGGTGGCCTGCGTGCGCCAGCGCGGCTGGGCGGCCGAGGTGATTGTCGTCAACGACGGCTCGACCGACACCACCGCCGATGTGGTGCGCGCGATCGCCCGGACTGCCCCTGAAGTGCGGCTGATGGAGAACCCCGGCAACCGCGGCAAGGGCTACAGCGTGCGCTCTGGCATGTTGCAAGCCCTGGGCGAGGTGGTCATGTTCACCGACGCCGACCTCTCTTCGCCCATCGACGAGGCGGAGCGGTTATTTGCCGCCATCGCCGAGGGCGCCGACATCGCCATCGGGTCGCGATGGCTGGAGAGTAGCCGCCAGACGCACCGCCAGCCCCTCTACCGCCAGTTTTTCGGCCGCTGCTTCAACGCCGTCACCCGCGGCGTCATGGCGCTTCCCTTTGCCGATACCCAGTGCGGCTTCAAGGCCTTTACCCGCAACGCAGCGCAGACCGTCTTCCAGCTTCAGACCATCGATCGCTGGGGCTTCGACCCGGAGATTCTCTTCATCGCCCTCAAGCGCGGCTTCCGCGTGGTGGAGGTGCCGGTAAGCTGGGGACACGATGAGCGTACCCGCATGAGCTATATCAAAGACGGCATGAAGATGCTGGAAGAGATTGCCACCATCCGCTGGAACGCCCTGCGCGGACACTACCGCAAGCAAATCCAAGCCATGGATCGCGCCAGCTTGGAAAAGCGCTAGCCGAAGCCGCACGCCGCATCGACCTGACCGTTTCCGACGACGTCAAGAACAGCGCCATCGCCCGTGCCCGCGCCCTTGAGGTCGGGAGCCCCGTTTTCGCCGCCATGCCCATCCTCCGCCAGGAGACCCCCGACGGCGTCAAGTTCTACCTCGACAACCCGGAGGCAAGGACCAACCCAACGCCGCCGAAACCTGGCTCCTCTTCAACGCCAGCGGCACCGAGCCCCTGATGTGCTTCTACACCGAGTCCTGCTCGAAGGAACCGGTGGCGACGCTGCTGGAGTCGGCGCGCAGCTTCGCGCTGGGCACATAGAGACAGCTTCTACGGCTGCGCTTGCTGGAACATGCGCGCGTCGAAGACAAATGGCAACGGAGCGTCAATCTGCAATTCTCCTATGCGTGGATGGAGCGGGTTAACGAGAACGTTCCACTCCGCGCGAATGGGAACCGAGGGAACCAGCAGCGCCAGCGAGGAGCCGGCGCGAATCCAGGCGTCGCCCAAGTCGCGGGTTGTGGCGTCTCCGGCTGGGGCGTTGTCTGTCCACCAGGCGGGCGGCAACTCGGCTGAGTGGATGGTGCGCGCCGGTTCTCCCTCCGCCAGTAGTGCGGAGAGATAGACCAGATCTCCGGGTGCCTGACCGGGCTCAAGATGGACAAAGAGTTCGATGGCGGCCAGCGCCAGCGAGGTGGAGGCATAGACCATCGGCACTCCGCGCGAGTTCCAACGGCCGCCGAAGCGCCGGGCTCCTACTCCACTGAACGCCTCGGCGGCGTATGGTTCCCGGCAAAGCCGCCAGATGCGCATTTCAGCTATACACGCCGTAGGAGATGCGGCCCAGAATGTCTTCCACCTCGCGGACGCCGGGGTCGGTGTCGAGCTGGTCGAGGGGACGGCCGCCGCGCAGGGCGCGATTCGGCGTCTTAAGCCACTGCGCCGCCTTCTCCTCGCTGCCCAGGGTCTCCGCCGCAGTGGCAAATACCTGGGCCAACCGCACTGTGCGGTCGGATTCGGCTGCCGTTAGCCGCGCGTTGCGCGTCAGCCGCCTTGTCAGAGTGCGCTGTGGGATTCCAATCTTGGCTGAGATCTCCGCCTGACGCAGGTTGAGCCGCTTGGCCAACTGAAACAGCGACTCGGCGGGCAGGCCTTCGCGCACCAGCTCAGCCAGCGCGCCGCCCTGGTGCATGGGCCTGCCGAGAACGGGCTCTCCGCCCAGGATGGCGGGGACGGTGAATGTTGCCATGGCGCATCTCCAGGATCAGTATACGCCATTTGGCTAAGTCCAAAACGCCATATTTACGCGATCAGTGCAACCTTGGCCCGCTTGCCCAGACGGACACGGACTCTAGTGGGCAGTTTTTCAATGAGAAACAACGGGCTGCAAATCACGCTTCCATTTATCCTCACAGCCCCTTCGATGATCTTGCGGTTTGCCTCAGCCCCGGATCCAGCCAACCCCATCTGAACGAGCAACTTGGGAAGCCTGATTTCCAGAAGCTCTTCCGGGGTCTTTCTGACAGAAGGTCCAACAACATCTTCATAGGCTACAGAAACCTCTTCCAGGTCTTCACTTTCGCCCTTCTGCTGGAACATGCGCGCCCAGTTCTCGTCGGCGCTGGCTGCCGCGGCCTCACCGTGGAAGTCGGCGGTGATGGTGCGGGCCAGTCTTTTCTTGGTCTCCATCGGATGAAGCTTCCCGGCGAGAACATCGGCCTTGAGCGCGTCGATCTCGGACTGCTTGAGATCGGTCAAAAGAACCCAGTACTTCCACATCAGGTCGTCCGAGATGGACATCAGCTTGCCGTACATCTCGGCGGGCGGCTCGTTGATGCCGATGGCGTTGTTCAAGGATTTCGACATCTTCTGCACGCCGTCCAGGCCCTCCAAAATGGGCGTCATGAGGATGATCTGCGGCTTCTGGCCGTAGTGGCGCTGCAGCTCGCGGCCGCACATCAGGTTGAACCGCTGATCGGTGCCGCCCAGTTCGACATCGCACTCCAGCATCACCGAGTCATAGCCCTGCATCACGGGGTAGAGAAGCTCATGCAGGCTGATGGGCTGCTCGGCCTGGAAGCGCTTGTGGAACTCGTCCCGCTCCAGCATTTGCGAGACGGTGAATTGTGCGGTCAGGCGGATGGTCTGCTCGTAGCCGAGTTTTCCCAGCCACTCGGAGTTGTAGCGGACTTCGGTGGCCTGCTGGTCGAGAATCTTGAAGACCTGGGCCTTGTAGGTCTCGGCGTTCTCGTCGATCTGCTCCCGCGTGAGCGGCTTGCGGGTGACGTTGCGGCCCGTGGGGTCGCCTATGAGGGAAGTGAAGTCGCCGATGAGGAAGATGACCTGGTGGCCGAGTTGTTGAAAGTGGCGCAGCTTGCGCATGAGCACGGTGTGGCCCAGATGCAAGTCGGGCGCGGTGGGGTCGAAGCCGGCTTTCACGCGCAGCGGGCGGCCGGTTTTGAGCGAGTCTTCCAGGCGCTCGCGGAGGTCGCTGACGCGGATGATCTCCGCGGCGCCTTTCTCGAGCAGGTCCATCTGTTCGGCAACGGGTGGGAACTTGGGCATGTCGTCTTTCAGTATAAGGTCCATCGCATGGAGCGGATTTGTGGAGGGCATGCCGGACATAGGCTTGATCTGGGGGTGGGACCAGCGGCGAGGTTCGCACCGCCCCGCTGGGGCGGTTCACCTCT
>JARLGE010000196.1 GCA_031296215.1 Occallatibacter sp. | reverse complement strand
GCTGATCCAGCTCGCCCGACCATTCCATGATGTAGCCCACGGTCCAACCGACATTGAGGATTACACCGCGATCTCCTTCGACATGCTCGTACAAAGGTTGGAAGCGGTCCCAGAAGCAACGAACCGATGCCGCGATATCGTTCTGCTCGAACCAATACAGGTCGATCTCCATCCATCGGTCCCCAGGAACGGGCGTCGGAGGCTCTGCCTGGCTGGCAAGCGGCTGCCGGAGGCCAGCGCAGTCAGACTGCGCAATCGAATTCGTTGAGAAAAGGAACACGATCGCCAGCAGGCCGCGGGAAATAGCGATCCGGCATTGATTCGGGGTCGGCATCATCACTGCAATCTCCTTGATGAGAACGGATTCGCCCGGATTCTAACACTCTTCAGGACGTTCAAAGGCACAATCCGCCGGATAGAAGATCTTTCGGCGTGCTCCGGCCGTATGACTGGCAACGCAGAAGTGACCCGCTTGGGGCGGAGTAATCTCCGGATTGCCGACAAACCAGGCGGAGCGCAAAGTTCGGCCTTCGCTAACCGATAAAAATCATCTATTCTGGCCCCGTCCGAGGCCCTCACGGATGCTACGATTGCCGGCGGCAAAACCTTCGGGAACAGCAGTAGTCCGAATAGGAGCTATGTCGCATGGGTATCCTGCTTCAACCGTGGTCCTTGTTCTTATTTGCAGTCGTAGTGTTTTTGTCTTTCACACGATACTCAAGAGGTCACGGTAGTCCCAGGCTTCTTATGAAGCTGCGCGGTGACTCTGTTTCTTCTGATATTTAGCACGGTTGGGCTTAGGAACGTCCCCAAGTCTAAGCGGCGCAAATCTGATTATTCGCGTACGTTCTGGGCTCTTGCTCGCCAGCCGGAGGATTTGCGGTAGCGGGCGCTGAAGTCCGAGAAGGTTGTATGTCCGTCGTCGAGAACGTCTTCGCTCTCATTCAATGCGTCATCCGCGAATGGGCTCCGGTCGAAGTCCGAGCAGAAGTAACCGCGGAACGACGGGGTCCTTTTCGTGCGGCTTAGGAGGACCGCGCCTAGGGCACACACGATGCCCAGGATAAGGGCAAAGCCAACGGTGAGGAGTTGAGAACTGGTCAAGTGGTATTGCATCGCATTCTCCTGTGCCTGGGGAGGTACAACGTGCAAAGGAAATGAATGAGGCCAAAACCAGCTTGTCCATTATGATGCGCCCAGACACGGCAATTGTGATCAAAATCGCACAGAATGACCTCAATTTCTTAATAGGGGTATCTACTTGACGCCCCCACCCCAAGATGTAGTGTTTGGGGCCATGGACGAGGATTATCCGAAGACGGTGCTGGAGCTGGAGCGCCGCTTTTGCACCGAGGAAGCCCGTGTTGAATTCCTCGCAGCACTGCGGCCATTCTTTCTGGGGCGCATTCCCGGTGCAGCCTATCCCGCGAGCTCAACTAAGACGAGGGTCGGTCTCCGTATGAACATGAACGAGCCTCTCGCTTCAATGGCCATTTCCACTCGGCCGCGCTAAACTTAAGGACCTCGGACAACATCCGAAGACTGGAGTGTGCTATGAACCGTCTTCCTCGGATTGCGCCGTGGGTCTTGTTCGCCCTTGCAGCTGCCCTCTGTGCGGCAGTCTGTCACCAGCGTCTGATCCCCACCATTCCCACTGTCAGCGCCGCCGTCGCAGCCGCGCAGGACCAGGCCCCCCCGGATCAAGGGCCCGACCCCGCTGCTGTCAACCTGGCGCCCAGTGGTCCGTCCTACACAACTGAAGCTCCCCCACCTTCTTACCAGTCAAGCGGCACCGCCGCTGAGCCCGAAGATTCAAATTACGCCGATCAACCCGTGGCCAACGCTTCGGAGCCCCCGCCGCCGCTCCCCGACTACGTTCAGCCGCCGTGCCCTGGCGATGGCTACATGTGGGAGCCCGGTTACTGGGGCTGGTCCCCGTCCGGCTATTACTGGGTTCCCGGCGCGTGGGTCGAGGCCCCGTATATGGGTGCGCTGTGGACACCGGGCTACTGGGGCTTCTACACCGGGCGCTATTGGTTCCATCCCGGCCATTGGGGCTCCCACATCGGCTACTACGGCGGCATCAACTACGGTTTTGGCTACGTTGGCTTCGGGTACGAAGGCGGCTATTGGAACGGCGGCCGCTTCACCTACAACCGTATCTACAGCAACGTGAACGAGCGCAGAGTGCACAACGTGTATCGCTATAACGCTGGCAATCGTGCGTTCGCCAATCGCGAACCCTACAACCGCGAATCCTCCATTCGCGAAAACAACAACTCTCGCGCAAGCTTCCATGGCGGAACGGGGGGCACTCAGGTCCGGCCGCAGGCATCCGATGCGGCAGCCTGGCGCGAGCCAACTGCTTCGCGCATGAGCACACAGGTGCAGCACGAGCAGAGATTCCAGTCGAATCGGGGACAATTTGCAAACACGAATCACGGCCAGCCCGCCAAACCGGCCGTCAGCCGGCCGATTCGGGCGGACCGCAACGTGCAGCCCACGACGCGGAATCAAAGTCACAGTGGGCAGCAGCAAGAGCATCATCGGTAAGGCCGCGCCACTCGCGAGAACTCCTCTCTGGTAGGGCTTGCGCGCCTCAGGACGTCACGCTCTTGAGGTGCGCGGCCCTGCTGTCCGCTCGTGGAAATCTTTAATCAACTCGATATGAAAAGAAGTACCAAAATCCTCGTCTTTCCGGGCTCTGGCTGAATCACCGGCAACTCGGAAATTACAACTTGGTTGCTGCCGGATTGGCGACAATACGCCCGGAACTCGGACAACTCCGGCGAACATTGAGGCTACTCACTCTGTTACGAGCAATTTGAGATTTACCGGGAACGAAATGACTTTCAAAAAAGCCACTAAGCTTGTACACAGTGCATCTATCGCCATAGGATACGCCGCATGTAGAGGAAGCAAATCAACAAGCACAACGGCTATCACGACCGCCGGTTTCAACCGCTTAGCCAGCCCTCCGTGGGCAGAGAAACTGCAGCGTTACAGCAATTTGCCGCAGCCGCGTTCATGACGGATTGGAAACCCAGGCTCGCGCTCTTTGCATACTAGCCTTGCACGCACCGGACGCAATGCAGAGAACCTCATCGGAGCGGAGAATCAGCAGCGTAAAAACGCTGGCGCGAATTCCCTGAATCCGCGCCAGGCTGAAACAATCACATTCATTCAATCGCATGCCGCAATCCCGAAGGCCGCTCCGCAGGTGGACGGATTTTGCTGCGCCCGCGGGTTGGGCTATTGTGTGAATTCGACGTCACCTCGGCACGGTGATGGAGTATGTAACGTCAAATCCAAAGTCCCAGACCGGAAAGTATGCCGCAATTTTGATGGTGTGCATGCCCGGAGGCAGCGGCGCCAGCATCAGGTAGCGCCCGTTATCGACCGCCGGAAAGTACGTTCCGGCCTTGAAGCTGTCGCTGTAAGCGGTGGGGTACACGGCTTTCAGGTAATTGTTTTCTGGCATCGTAAAACCAAAGACCGTGGACTGGACCGCATACTTTTGGAGGTTTGGAACTTTGACGCCGTCAATGATCGCGGATTCGATCGGAGCTGCATGCGTCCAAGGATCATCGAGTTGGCGCATAAATCCGATCTGCTGAGCGTTGATGTCGCCCGGGTTCTCAACGACACTCTCCTCCAGGGCTGAGTCCTCGCCGTTGTCGACCGGGATGTAGAGGTACTTGCCGCGCGGAACCGTGCAACTCCGTTGTACGCCGGTGTAGCTGCAGCCCGGTTCATTGTTGCCGCAGAACTTGCCGCCCAGGAACCAGACCATTCCCGATTGGCCGACAGAGCAATCTCCGTTGTCGAACAGAGGGTGGTTTTCCACGGGAATCGAGTAAGCCCATTGCTGCCACTCCGAGTCCCACTCGCTGAAGGTTTTCCCGAACACCACGGAGTCAGGGTCGAAGATGCGATCCAGAATGTTCGTGGCGGTGCTGGGATTCACTTTTTCGCTCGACACTGTTTGCGCAGACAAACTAAGAGACGCAGCCAGTGCCAAAATCACAAAGAACCATGCCTTTTTCATTTGAGATTCCTCCTGGATGATGAAGCGCAGGCCGAGGGTGCGCACGGCCGATCCGTCAAATCGCTCGCCCCACGCGTTTCGGCGAGAAGCTAGGATTTACGGTCAAGATGCCGCACTCATCCCCGGTAGCCTTCACCGGGTTCGTCGACGAAAAGTCGAGGGTTTTGGTTTGATTAAGGGGACCTTTCATCGGAAAGGTCCCTTTTGGGGCAGCTCCCCAAATCGCATCGGTTGATGGTCACCGTGAACGTGGTTGTCGGCGCAGGATTCACGGCGGGAGTGCCGAGCCCCGGCAATCGATTCATCTAGCGCGGATCTGCTTGAAGCGCCTTGTCTGCGGCGGCGCTTGAAACCTGCAGCTTCTCCAGGTAGCTCGCCAGGTTGTGTACCCGAATGTTGGTCACGGCGGGGGTCGTCCTATCCAGAGCGCGGAAAGCCGGGCACCAGATCGGCATTCCCGCCGATCCGTGGGCGGGCAGGTTCTCCACGTCCGTCAGAACGTACTCCACGCTAAGCCGTGGGAACTTGCCCTTGTTGCCGATGGAAAGCGTGGTCAGATCTGCCGGCTTTACTTTGAGAGCCGGCGCGGCTGGCCCGTCGCCTTTCGCCGTGGCTCCGTGGCAGGCCGCGCAATACGCGACGTACATCTGCTGGCCTGAATCTGCAGGCATGGGCTTGATCGGTGCGTACTTGATCTTGGTCTGCGTGGTGGCCGGGTCCGGCACGTTGACGGTCTGAATCTGCTGTGCGGTAGCCTGCACCGCAGTCGCCAGCATGGCGAACAAGGCGATGGCAATCAACAGCGGCAAACTTGCGGAGCCGTTGCGAGACTTCGGACTGGTTTTCATGACGTCCTCCTTTTTTCAATCGCGACCGGTTCGGCCTTCCGTGGTTCGAATTCCGCTTGCGATGTTCCGTACTCTGCGCCGGGGGCGCGCAGCGTTCAATGCATCGCCTCTCCTTCCTGTGTCCAACATGAGTCCATCTGAAACTCGATGAAAGCTCTGGGGTTACCCTGAATCTCCGTCCAATCGAAGTTCTGTTGTGCTACACTTCTGCCGTGTAGAATGGGTGCTCGAGAAGCGCACTCATGGCAGTGCTCGGTTCGGCGTTTCTTCAGCGGAGGGTTTTTCGCCATGGAAACCGCTGTTCGTCCAGACCCTCTTGTCCACTTCAAGAACTTCGAACTGAACATCTGCACCCGCGAACTCTATAGAAATGGTTTAAAGCTGAAGGTCCAGGGGCATCCGATCGATGTTCTGGTGATTCTTCTGGAGCGTCCGGGCGAGCTCGTTACCCGCGAAGCGCTGCGAAATAGACTCTGGCCGGCAGACACGTTCGTAGATTTCGAACATGGCCTGAACAACAGCATCAACAGGTTGCGCGAGACCTTGGGCGACCGTGCGGATGAGCCAAGATTCATTGAGACCCTTCCACGCCTCGGCTATCGCTTCATCGCCCCGGTGCAACCATCTTCACCGCGACTGCTCGTTTCGTCACCTGCGGTCATTGACTTTCCGGCGGCGAAACCCTCACCCGAGACCCCACAGCGGCCAGCGGCTCACATGCAAGGTTCGGGCGCTGCAGCCAGGGCGCCCGTGAGCCATTCGAAGCTCTGGAAATGGGCAATCCTCGGCTCGTCTACTTTGATCGGCGTCCTCGCCTTTGCATTCTGGTTTCTCCACCGGCCGTTATCCCCGCCTCATATCACAGCCCCGGTCCAGATCACGTCCGGGGGCCAGGGGAAGGACCTGATCGCGACGGATGGCCGAGCGCTTTTCTTGAATCTACGGGACCTGCGCGCCATCGCTCAGATGCCCATCTCCGGCGGGCCAATCGCCCAAATCCCTGTTCAACTGCCCGGCTTTGACGAATTGGGAAGCGAGCCTCCGGGCCACGCCCCGAGGTTGTTGGATGTTTCGCCCGATGGATCTCGGCTTCTGATCTTGGACCATGGGGACGCCGAGATGTCGGAAGCGTGGGTTGTAGGGGTTTCCGGGCAACCGGCGCACTATCTCACGAAAGCCCGGAGCGCCGCATGGTCTCACGACGGCAAGTCCATTGTTTACGCAACGGCGCATGGTGATCTGAATCTCATCCCGGCGGAAGGTGGCGAGCCCATCTCGCTGATCTCCGCCAAGGCCACGGCCCAGAGCGGCCAACTCATTGAAGATCCAAGCTTTTCACCCGACGGAAGCAGAATCCGATTCACGGTAGGTCATGGGCTGTGGGAAGTGGCAGCAGACGGATCCAATCTCCACGGGCTGCTTGAACATTGGCACACATCCTCCTGGAAGTGCTGTGGCCGCTGGACACCAAATGGAGAATTCTTCTTGTTCCTTTCCGGAGAGACCCGCTTAAAAGGTCCCCTCTTCTTACCCGGGACTCAGCTCTGGGCAATCGACGAGCGGAGCGGCCATTTGCGGCCGCCGATTGCACAACCAATTCAGTTGACGACCGGCCCGACGCTCTGGGGACCTCCCATTCCCGCACGGGGCGGGCATGAGATCTTCTCTCGAGGCGTTTCTTTGCGCAGCGAACTGGTGCAATTCGACAAGCAGTCGCATCAACTTCTGCAGTACTTGGGCGGAAGATCGGCGGAGTTCGTGGATTTTTCGCAGGACGGGAACTTTGTAGCGTTTGTCTCCTTCCCCGAGGGCATCCTGTGGAGGGCCAACCGGGATGGGAGCGGACTGGTGCAACTGACCCAGCCCCCTTTCTATCCCAAGCTCATCCATTGGTCACCCGACGGCTCCCAAATCCTTTTCACAGACGAATCGCCAATGGGTCTGGAAACTGCGTACGTCGTCTCATCGCGGGGTGGGACGCCTATGCGAGTTCTTCCCGAGGACAACGGGCCACAGCAAGATGCGAATTGGTCGCCGGACGGGACAAAGGTGGTGCTCAGTTTGAGGAGCGACCTGGGAGCGGGGCCGGCTCTCAGCCAGGTAATCCGTATTCTCGATCTTGGCAGTCACAAGGTTTCGCCTGTTCCCGACTCGGAAGGCATGTCCTCTCCTCGCTGGTCTCCTGACGGTCGATTCATCGCGGCTCTCACGACGGGAGGGGCAGAATTGAAGATTTTTGATCTTCAGTCAAAGGGATGGAAGGCGTTGAATGCCGGCGGCTACCTGCAGTTCCCGGTCTGGTCCAAAGACAGTCGGTCCATCTACGCCCTGTTGTTTCAGGATCATGGTGTCTTTCAAATCCCCATAAACGGCCAAAAAGCTGAGCGCGTCATCGATCTCAAGGACTTCCGTCATACGGGGTGGTACGGCCTATGGCTGGGCCTGGACCCGGGCGATGCGCCGATCCTGCTTCGTGATCTCGGAGAAGACGAAATCTATCAGCTCACACTCGAATGACGGTGCGGCGCCCGCCCCTTCGTTCAAGCGACGGCTCTCTGGATCATGCAACCTCTGCCGGATCGCACGCGATGACTCCACAGCTCAGGGAAGCACTTATTGAGATACATTCAGGTTGTACTTCACGTTGATTGTGCTGCCCTTGGTCACTCCCTTGAATTGAAGTACGTGATTTCCCGGATGCAACGGGGCGAGCATCACAAACCAACCGTCGTCTACTCCCGGGAAATAAGTCCCTTCTGGAAACTTCGTGCCATATATCGAGGTCCAGAGGTTACCAGCCGGCAGAGTGAAGCTGAAGGCCGTGGACTGGACCCGATATCTCTCCGGGAGTTGCGGGATTGCTGCTCCATCCACCGAGCAGGAGACGCTTGGATTTGTAAGATTGGATTCTGCTCCGGCGCGCAACGCCGAAATCTGCTGGAACTTCGGATTGCCAGGGTTCTCCGCTAAACGCTCTTCAATCGCCGAATCCTCGCTGTTCAAGATCGGAAAATAAAGAGCCTTTTCGGACGGGACAGTACAACTCCGCACGACGTTGTTGTAGGCGCAGACTTCGCCGTTCGGACAGAACTTCCCCCCCAGAAACCAGACCGGGCCTGACTGTCCTGTACCGCAGTCTCCGTTGTCAAAGAGTGGGTGGCTGGAGGCGGGAATCGAATCGACCCATTGCTCCCAGGCTGCGGACCACTCACTGTATGTCCTTCCGTAAGCAATAGAATCCCGATCGATCACGATCGACCGGCTGTTCGCGTTTACTTTTGCACTTCGCAAATTGTATGCCGACCAGGTGACGCCCGCGGCAAACGCGACGATCGGGATTAACCATCGGCTCTTCATTGAGGATCTCCTGCAGATCGGGTTGGGAACCCGGCGGGAGCGCGATGGAGCAGAGAAATCAATCCCATACGGGTGCTTTAGAAGCATCCTGCTCTCCGCGGATTCTCTTGCTAATGCCGTTGATACGTCCAAATGGAATGCAGATGCAGTGATGGGGGGCACCTGCTTTCGCGATGATGCTCGTCGCCTTGTGGTTTATGTACCTGAGCCTTGCTTTTGGGAGTTTCGACCACAGAAGGTTGTGCCAATTGGTTGATTCTAGAGTATTAACATTCGCGCATTACATGTAGTGCCTGAATCACCGGCGACTCGGAAATTACAACTTGGTTGCTGCCGGATTGGCGACAATACGCCCGGAAACAGGGGAACGCCGCATGCAGCGGATGCGACCGGGCAAATCGGCTGGTTTCAGCCGCGGCGCCGGCAACTCCTCGCGATCATTGTTCCTGGGAGACACAGGAGTGGTATTCTGGCACGTCGTCTGATGGGACGAGGAGGATGACATGAGAAAAGGCATCATATTGGCGGTCGGGGGGCTGGCGCTTTTGGCGGGGTGCGGAAACCAGGGGGACAAGGCTTCAAACGTTCCGGTTACGCCCAAATGGCAAGGGGCTCCTTACCATATCGCGTTTGACACGCAGGCAGCAAAACCGAACCCGGCGGGCGTCACCATTCCGGCCATCAAGTACACGGCGAATCCTGACTCGCTGGAGAAAAGAGCCACCCTGGTGGTGAAATTCGACGCTTCGGGAGTTACCAAACAGGGGCCGATCGCGAACCAGATGGTGATGGCCCCGGTGGATATCGCTGGCACGGAGGGCACCCTTCCCGCGGACTACATGGATTTAGCCGATAAGGAGCTGTCGAAGTTTCTCGGGGCTTACTGCGTCAAGGGAAAGATAAAGATCACCGTGGCGCTTGCCAGGTCTTCGCTGACCAACCAAGCCGGAGACGCCGAATTAGCCGCGAAGCGCCTGTCGGACTGGCTGCCGATCGAGGTTGTGTTCAAGAACCCCCATCCGCACTGCTAATACCGTGACCGGGTGATTTCGTAATTAAATGAATGTGGCGCCGGCCTCCTGGCCGGCTGTAGCGTGGACCTCCCGGTCCACGCTTGTCCATGATGAATTACCAATTCATGCGGTCTAATCACGAGAGCATTTTCGGACGCCAGCTACAATGGAACATCCCCGCTTCTTCTCTGCCGGGGGAGTCCCTGGCGGGAGTGAAGCGCCATGCGTGAGTCCTATGTCCGCCGTGAACCCATCCCCGAATTCGCCGGCACTGAATGGCTCCGTCCTGGTGCTCATCCAATTCGATGTGTGCGAAGAACTCCGTCTGGATCGCCTTCAGCAAACAGTCAGCGCCCGCACCGTCCAGTTGCCGAGTTTGAAGCATTCCGTGCCTGCTTATGTCCGTTACCAAAGACCGCCGGTTGTTGAGCCGCTTCAAACTCTTCTTCTGGAAAGCGGCGAACGCCTTGAAGGAGAAATCAAGTACTACGATTATGGCGTCGTCAGTGTCGTCTACCAGCTGCCTTTCTCGGGCGATTGGGAAAGCTTGGTGCAGCTAGCCAGCCGCTGGGTGTGGGATGTCGATTTCGCTTCGCACGTCGAACCCATCGTGAGGCAAAAGCTGCAGCGCGCGACATCGTGTATGGTGAAGCCCTATGCGCGCTGGCTAAGCGAGGACTACTTCATCTTCCATGTGCGCGAAGTGGCCGGAGCGCCCACGGCAGACGAACTGATGCGGGATAACCTGCTTCGGATTGCCCAGATCGTTCGCGGCGACCGGCTCAACCTGTCGATCGGCGAATGCACGGAAGTGCTGCATTCGCAAATCTCCTACTACGCGACCGATGTGGCCGTGATTGGCTGGAATGCCGCCTTCCTTTACGACAGCGCGGCGGGAGCCGAAACCGCCATCCAACTGCTCGAATACGCGAACTCTCAGCTTCTTGAGTTTCGTCATTACGACGAGCTATTGTCCGGAATCCTGGACGGCGTCTATGCCTCGCTGGAGGAAAAGAAGGGAACGTTTGCGCGGTGGCGACTGGCCCGCTCCGCAACCAGCCTGCACACGGTACTCCTCGACGTGGCTGAACTGACCGAGCGCGCCGACAACGCGATCAAGTTTCTCAGCGATATGTTCGCCGCCCGGCTCTACAAGCTGGCCGCGGCCAAGGTCGGTGTCCCCGACTACAAGGACTTGGTAGAGCGAAAGCTGAAAACTGCCGAAGACTTGTATCACTACATGGTCGAGCAGTTTAACCAGAGCCGCGCCTTCTTCCTTGAAGCGACAGTTGTTTTGATTCTCTTGATTGAACTCTTCTACTTCTTCAGAGGCAGGCCTCTTTGAGAGCCGCGGGAACGCCGGCCAATGTGCGATGTGCCGTTCAATAACGTCGACTGCGAGCAAGACCGCGCTCCGCCATGGAATCGTTCCCGGAGCCGCCGATTTTTAGAGGACGCCGGAGTCACCGGCAATCCGGAATTAACCCTCGATGGACGGCAACAGGCCGTAGCACGCGGCGAGGCGAAACATGTGCCGAAAGATCGAATCCGTCCTGCGCTTTCTGCGCAACGGCGGCAAGGAAGCTATCATTACTTCTTGCGATAGATTATGCTCGGTGCTCGGCGGGAAAGGTGGAACCCACGTCTTCCCCCAACGGCGGCAGGCCGGAAACCGAGCCCAAACGCACTCTCGAAGGCTGGAGCCAGAAACCCAGCGGGGGGGGGAACTCGAATGCCGGAGCCGACGATCGCTCCTCCCAGTCCGGATCATCCGCCAGCCTCGAACCTGTTGCGCGGGCCAATGCTGAGACACGTCGTCGAGTCGCAGCAGTTCACGGTTCCGCTGCTCATGGAGCTGTTCGAGCGGTCGCGGGCCATGGAGCGCAATGCACTTCCGCCAGGCTATGAACGGACTCTACGCGAGGATGGCGCTGCTGACCATCCTGTTGGATAAGGAGCCGGAGATGCCTGACCCATGGCGTAGTTTTCAGGGCTAGATGGAAAGGAACCCATGACCGCTTCAATAACGGAGGAATCCATGCGCGCTCAAGACTATATCGATCTGGAGAGTCGATATGGAGCGCACAACTATCGCCCGATCGACGTTGTAATCGAGCGCGCCGAAGGCGTGTGGGTGTATGACATCGAGGGCAAGCGTTACCTCGATTGTCTGGCCGCGTATTCGGCGGTGAATCAAGGCCACTGCCACCCCAAGATTGTTCAAACTCTTCACGAGCAGGCCAGCAAAGTTACCTTGACCTCGCGCGCATTCCGCAACGAGCAACTGCCGCTGCTCTATAAGGAACTCCACGACCTGACCGGCTTCGATATGGCTCTGCCCATGAACTCCGGCGCCGAAGCGGTTGAGACCGCAATCAAGACGGCGCGCAAGTGGGGCTACAAGGTCAAGGGCATTTCGCGGGACGCGGCCGAAATCATTGTCTGCGCCGGCAACTTCCATGGCCGAACGGTCACGATCGTGAGTTTCTCCTCCGACGAACAGTATCGCGACGGCTTTGGCCCGTTCACTCCGGGGTTCAAGATCATTCCCTACGGCGACATTGAGGCCTTGCGCGATGCCATCAACCCGAATACCTGCGCGTTCCTTGTCGAGCCCATTCAGGGAGAGGCCGGAATCGTCATTCCGCCCGGCGGATTCTTGCGCGAAGCCTCCGATCTCTGCCGCCGCAATCGAGTCCTGCTGATGACCGACGAGATCCAGTCCGGCCTGGGCCGCACCGGCAAGCTCTTCGCTTATATGCACGAAGGAATCACGCCCGATGTGCTGATCGTGGGCAAGGCCCTCTCCGGCGGCTTCTACCCGGTTTCGGCGATCCTCGCGTCGCGCGAGATTCTTGGCGTTTACAGGCCCGGCGACCACGGCAGCACCTTCGGCGGCAACCCCATGGGCTGCGCCATCGCACGGACCGCGTTGCGCGTCCTGATTGAAGAAAAGATGGTCGAGCGGTCGGCCGAACTGGGCGCCTACTTCCTGAAAAAGCTCCAATCGCTGCGCAGCCCCGCATTAAAGGAAGTGCGCGGCAGGGGACTGTGGATCGGCATCGAACTCAACGGCCTAGCGCGTCCTTACTGCGAAGCGCTGAAAGAAGAGGGGATCCTGTGCAAGGAGACGCACGATCACGTGATTCGCATTGCGCCTCCTCTCATCATCACCCGCGAGGAGATCGACTGGGCCTTCGATCGGATCGCGAAAGTTATTGAGAAGCTTGGGAAGGACTGAGCCTGCCCGATTCACTCAGGGGCTGAAGCCCGAAGTTCTATTGGGCCTTTTGCGGCATGGCTCGAGCCGTGCCCTTTCAAAGCCGGTTTATACGATGGCCTCTACAGTTCTGGGCGGTTTTCAGTGCTCCACCGTGAGCCGCCTGCGGGTGGCGCTCATCCTTTAGGCGGGTTTTTGCCTGGCCGAAGCCGTAAGCCACGACCCGGCCAGACGCAGCAAATGTCCGCCGCCTTGCGCCCGGCTCCCCGCGCTGCGTATCTTGGTGAAGCAGCATGCACAGTACCCGGAAAGAGATTCATGGACGTTCTCAAGCGGCTCTTCGAGCAGCATTACCGGTTGCCGGCCGAACACGTGCAGCCGCTCCAGGGCCAGCTTGGCGGCTCGGGACGCGCCATCGTCCGCCTCGCCGGCGGCCCCTTCAGCGCCATCGGCATTGTCTATCCGGTGCATGAGGAGAACCTCGCTTTCCTCGAATTCTCCCGCCACTTTCGCCGCCATGGATTGGCTGTGCCGGAGATTTATGCCGAGGATTTGAGCCGGAACGCCTACCTGGAGGAGGATCTGGGAGACACCACGCTGTTCGATTTTCTCGGGCTCAATCGCGCCGGCGCGGCCATCGCGCCGGCGGCCGTCGACGCCTATCGCAAAGTGGTGGCCGAGCTGCCGCGCTTTCAGGTTGAGGCCGTCCGCGATCTGAATTACAAGGTCTGCTATCCGCGCTCCAGCTTCGATCGCCAGTCCATCTCTTGGGACCTGAACTACTTCAAGTACTATTTTCTGCGCCTTTCCGGCGTGCCGTTCAACGAACAGGCTCTGGAGCACGACTTCGCCCGCCTCACAAAGTTTTTGCTGGGCGCCGTCCACGATTATTTCCTCTATCGGGATTTCCAGTCGCGCAACGTCATGCTGCGCGGCGGCCAGCCCTACTTTCTCGATTACCAGGGCGGCCGCAAGGGCGCGCTGCAATACGACATTGCCTCGCTGCTCTACGACGGCAAGGCCGACCTGCCGCCGGAGTTGCGCCAGGAGCTGCTCGACTACTACCTCGAATGCCTCGGCCGTTTCATCCCCATCGACCGCGCCGCGTTCATGGAGCACTACTACGCCTATGTCTACGTGCGCATTTTGCAGGCCCTGGGCGCGTACGGCTTCCGCGGATTTTACGAGCGCAAGGCCCACTTCCTGCAGAGCGTGCCTTTCGCGCTCAAAAACCTGCGCTGGCTGGCGCACAACGTCAAGCTGCCCATCGCGCTGCCGGCCTTGATGGACGCCTTCAACGGTATGCTGGCGTCGGAGAAGCTGCAAGGCCTGGCCTCTTCCGCGGAAAACCTGACGGTGCGCATCTACAGCTTCAGCTTCCACCGCGAGATGCCTGCCGACGAAACCGGCAACGGCGGCGGATTTGTCTTCGACGGTCGCAGCCTTCCCAATCCAGGCCGCGAAGAGCAGTTCAAGCCATTGACCGGCAAGGACGCGCCGGTCATCGATTATCTGAATCGGCAGGAGAGCGTGCACCAGTATCTGGCCGGCGTTCTGTCGCTGGTGGATCAGAGCGTGACAGCCTATCGGAGCCGCGGCTTCAATAACCTGATGGTTTCGTTCGGCTGTACCGGCGGCCAGCACCGTTCGGTGTATCTGGCCGAACAACTGGCAAAGCACCTGCGCGGCTTGAGCGGAGTGGAGGTAGCGGTGCGGCACATTGAGCTGGAAAAAATGGCGCTCGAAAAAACGGAACCCGAAAAAGCAGTGACGGAGAAGCTGGGCCAGTGAAGGCGATGATTCTTGCCGCCGGCCTGGGCACGCGCCTGCGGCCCCTCACCGATGACCGCCCCAAGGCGCTGGTCACCGTCGCCGGCCGCACCCTGCTGGAGATCGCCCTCCTCCGCCTGCGCGCTTTCGGCGTGCGCGATGTCGTCGTCAACGTCCATCACCACGCGGTTATGATCGTCGAGTACCTCAAAGCCAACAGCAACTTCGGCATGAACATCGAAATCTCGCGCGAAGAGGAGTTGCTGGACACCGGCGGTGGCTTGAAGAACGCCGCGTCTTTCTTTCTCGATTCCGCCGCAAGCGCGCAAGAGCCGTTCCTCTTGCACAACGTCGATGTCCTCAGCAACCTCGATCTCGCGCGCTTGGCCGCATTCCACACCGAACACGCCGCCCTCGCCACGCTGGCTGTGCAGGACCGCGCAACTTTGCGCTATCTGCTGTTCGATGAGAGCGGCCGCCTCTGCGGCCGACGCGCGGGCCTGAGCGGCGAACCAGAATTGGTGCGGCCTGCGCGGCAGGCGCAGGCGCTGGCCTTTTCCGGCATTCACGTCCTCTCGCCTCTTATCTTCGAGAAGATGCGGGAGCAGGGCGCATTCTCCATCGTCGACGCCTATCTGCGCCTCGCCGCCCAGGGAGAAAAGATCGTCGCTTTTCGTGCGGATGATTGTTACTGGCGCGATCTCGGCCGGCCGGAGAGCCTTGTGCAAGCAGCTCGCGATCTAGCCAAGGGAAAGTTATCGATGGGCTGAGAACCTGTTTAAGAACCGGGTTCGACGGGGTGGGTTGAGGTTCGTGGTCTCCCGCCCATTCGCAAAAGACGCGAATGGATGGGGCACGGAGCTCTTCGATCCCGCGCGAAAAACTACTGCGGCGGCGGATAAAACGGCAGCTTCTCGTTCTTCTCGTTGGCGCGCTTCACCGTCACGTCGTTCAGCAGCAGCGCCGGCGCCAGCACCGTCTCCGGCACGTCGCCAAAGTAGTTGGCCACAAACAAGTCCTTGCCCGCCGCCTCCACGCCCGAGCGCAGCGCGCGCTGATCCAGATCGTCCAGCTCCGCGCCGCGCACCAGCTCGCGCTTGCCGTCCGGGCCGATCCGGTAGAGCAGCCGCGGCGCATCCCCGCCCAGCGTCTCCACGGAATACACGCTCTTCAGCGCGCGATCTCTTCCCAGGTCCAGCAGTTTCTTGTTCAGCGCGTCGTCGGTGAGCCCATCCTGCGCGGTTACCTTCAGCACGCCGATCGCCGGCCTGGGCGCACCGGTAACGCCCGCCCGCCCGTGCCCGTTCGACTGCGGAAAATCCTTCACCGGCTCGCGCCCGATCAGGTAGCTCTCCAGCTTGCCCGCCGTCACCAGCTTCACCGCCTGCGCCGGCACGCCCTCGTCGTCCACTTCATATGCGCCTACCAGGCCCTTGCCTGCAAAGCTCTTCAGGCCCGGATCGTCGACCACGTCAAGAAAATCCGGAAGCACCCGGGCGTGAAGGCTCGATGCAAACGGCCCGTTGGTGCGCGCCTCGGTGCCCAGCTTGGGCCGCGTGGCCGTCACGCCGCTCGCCACCAGCGCCCGCATCTCGTCGGCGCTGGCGTCGGCGCTCAGCAGCACCGGCCCGTGATACTCCTCCTCCACCAGCGGCGCCTTGCGCAAATCAGTCAGCGACGCCAGCAGCCCCACCGCGCGCTTGTTGAACGCCTCCGCCGTGTCCAAATCTTTGAGCGAGTTGCCCGTCGACGCATACGACCGGTCCAGCCGCATCCCATCCGCCGCCTGCGTGCCCACGGCCATCCCTTCCTGGTACTCGGCCGCAGCCTTGCGCACAATCGTCCCCTCGCTGTTCACCAGCCGCGTAGTCGTCACCCGCGCATGAAAATTCGCCGAGGAATACTCCACATCGCTCTCGGTCGCCTTCACGGTTGGGTCTGTCCGGTAAAGGCCGCTGGCCTTCGCCACTCGCTCCGCCCACGCCGCTTCATCCAGCTTCAGCGTCTCCGGGGTCCCGAGCGAGACCACCACTTTCTCCTTGCTGAAGTCGTCGGCCTGGGGCGGCGTTTCCACCTGCTTCAGCTCCGACTGCTTGGCCGCATAGGCCGCCAGCGCGCTCTTGTAGGCCTGGTCCGTCGCAGTCCACAGCGCACTCCGCACCGCGATTGGGTCGTCGTCCAGGTCCACCATTTGCAGCGCGCCATCGCCGCGCCCGCCGGAGCTATCGGTCTTAGCGTCGCCCACCCGCACCGTAATCCGCGCCACGCGCTGGTGGCTGTGCGACCCGCCCTCGCTGGCGCCAAACTCCGCCTTGGTCTCGTAGTCGTCCACGTCCTCAATCCGGTACTGGATAAAGAACGGCTTGGCGAATCCCGGCAACTGCAACTGGCTCATGCTGCGGTCGAGCTCGGTGAGCATCGCCTTCAGCAGCGGGTCTTTC
>JARLGE010000195.1 GCA_031296215.1 Occallatibacter sp. | reverse complement strand
GCCGCAGATTCATCGCCATCCCTCCAAACCGGAGAACAGCGAAGAGTACCACAGCCAATGCACCGCCGCCGTGAGGTAAATCGGCTGGGAAGCACCGCGCCGGAGCGGCCTGAGGCTCAAATGAAAAGAGCGGAGCGCCACAGCGCTCCGCTCTTCCGTTGCCACGAATTCAGTCTCTCAATACAGGCGGAAGTTGACCTCGACGGTAATCATCACTGGAACCGGCGTGTTGCCCTTCATGGCCGGCTTGAACTTGTACTTGCGCACCGCTTCCAGAGCCTTCTCGTCCAGGCCCATGCCCAGCGCCCGCACCACCCGCGGGTTCTGGGGGTTGCCCTGCGCATCCACGATCAGCGAAATCAGGCAGACGCCCTGGTACTTGGCTCGCCGCGCCTCGTCGGAGAACTCCGCCTCCACGCTGTTCAAAGGAACCGGCGCCGATACGCCGCCGCCCACGTGATAGAGGCCGCCGCCCGCCCCGCCGCCATAGCCGGGACCGTACCCGTTCCCCGTCCCCGAGCCCAGGCCGCCGCCCGAGCCGGTTCCGATTCCAGTGCCCGAACCCTGCCCGCCGGAGGCCACCGTCACGTTGGGCGACTTGGTCACGCCAATGGTCGGCAGCAGCGGATTATCCGGCAGACTGATGTTCTTCTGCACATCGATAGCCGCTTCCATCGCCAGCTTCGGCTTGTCCACCGTCTCCACCTGCGGAGGAGTAATCGGATTCTTCTCGATCTTGGGCAAGTGTCCCTTGATGGGGTCAACGATGCTGTGTTCGCCGCCGCCCCCGCCGCCGCCGTTGGCGTCCCCGGCCTTGGGCGCTTTGGGCTGCCACACGCCCACATCGATGTCGGTCGCGTGCAGTTGACGCTCGTTCACCGTGTCGATGATCTTTTTGCCCACGAAGAACAGCAGGACGCAGAGGATGGCGATGTTCACCGCGCTGGAGATGCCGATGGCCCATGGATTGGGCTTCACCGCCATCCGGTCCGGCACCGGGATGGGCGTCGAAGTCAGTTGCAGCGGAGGCAGCCTGACGGGAAAAAACACGTCCCGGATGCTCTCGTAAAGCCCGGTCCAGATGGGCTTCTCTTCAAAAGCCTTGCCGAGAAAGCCATCGAACTCGTGGCCCGTCAGGGTCGCGACTTGGGATTCCGATTCTGACATAGATGCTTCGTTTTCCATGGTTGCTGCTGCGCTAATTGCCCAAGGGCGTCCAGACGGCTCCCGGCCGTAGTCCTGGCCCATCCCTCCATTATGCTCGACAAAGGCCGCGCTTGTCTCGGCTTCAGGCCTCCATGCTCCAATCTCTCATATTTCAGAAGGGGGCGGCTCCCATAATCAATAGACGATCCTGCCCATCCTTTGTTACCGGAAATTTCTTCGCCGCGCCATTTACACTAGGATTGGATTAACTTTTCATCCTCCCAGGGAGCACCCATGTCCTCAGCGCCCGAGTTGAAGGCGACCCTCGCCTTGCCCCAGACCGCCTTCCCCATGAAGGCCAATCTGCCGCAGAATGAGCCGCTTCGGCTCGCCCGATGGGCCGCCCTCCATCTCTATGACGAGCTTCGCAAGGCCGGCCGCGGCCGCCCTGCCTATCTTCTCCACGACGGCCCTCCCTACGCCAACGGTCCCCTCCACCTCGGCCACGCCCTCAACAAAGGCCTTAAGGACTTCGTGGTCAAATCGAAGACCATGGCCGGCTTCGACACCCCCTATGTTCCCGGCTTCGACTGCCACGGCCTTCCCATTGAGATCAAGGTCGAAGAGCAGCTTGGCCGCAAACGGCTGGACCTGCCGGCGGCGGCGATCCTGGAAGCCTGCCGCGCCTACGCGCGGAAGTACGTGGACTTGCAAACTTCGCAGTTTGAGCGCATTGGCTGCTTCGGCCGCTGGGATAAGCCGTACATCACCATGGCTCGCGACTACGAGGCCCGCACCCTTCAAGCGTTCTATGGCTTCCTTGAAAAGGGCTTCGTCTATCGCGGCCTGAAGCCGGTGTACTGGTGTATCCACGACCAGACAACGCTGGCCGAGGCCGAGGTCGAATACGACAACCACACCAGCCCCTCGGTCTATGTGCGCTATAAGCTCACCAGCGACGCGGCGGCGATTGATCCCGCACTCGCCGGCAAGCCGGTCTACACCATCATCTGGACCACAACTCCGTGGACGCTCCCCGCGTCTCTTGCCGTCGCCTTCCATCCCGACTTTGAATACGTCGCCTTGCAGGCAAGCGCACCACAAATCCCTGGTGCCCCAGGTCCCGATTCTGAGACCTGGGGCCGGGTGCCGGGTGCCCCAGGTCCCTCGCACTTGGGGACCTGGGAAGGCACCAACCCCGTCTACATCGTCGCTGCGGAACTCGCCGCCTCGGTCATCGCCGCCTGCAATCTCGGCGAAGTCACCGAACTCGCTCGCTTCAAAGGCTCCGTCCTCGACCGCACCACCTTCCAGCATCCCTTCCTCGACCGCGGCATCCTCGGCGTCAACGCAACCTACGTCACCGCCGACACCGGCACCGGCGCCGTCCACACCGCACCCTCGCACGGCGCGGACGACTTCTATACCGGCCAGAAATATGGCCTCGATCCTACCTGCCGCGTCGACGCCTCCGGCCACATCCATGTGGACCCCAACGCCTGGAACCACGCCGCGCCGCCCCCCTTCGAGGGCAAGAAGGTATGGGCCGCCAATCCCATCATCGTGGCCATGCTCGAGGAGTCCGGCGCGTTGCTGGCCTCCAGCGATCTCAACCACTCCTACCCTCACTGCTGGCGCTGTCACAGACCGGTGATCTTCCGCGCCACCGAACAGTGGTTCATCGGCATGGAGACTCCGGTGAAGCGCGCCGATGGAACGGAAACCTCTTTTCGGCAGCTCGCCATCGAAGAAATCGACAAGGTGGTCTGGGACCCCGCCTGGGGCAAAGAGCGCATCACCAACATGATCGCCACCCGCCCCGATTGGTGCATCAGCAGGCAGAAGGTCTGGGATGTGCCCATCGCCGTCTTCCTCTGCGAAAAGTGCAACCGCCCCATTCTGTCGCCGGAGTTGAACCGCGCGGTGGTCGCGCTGATCGAGCGCGAGGGCATCGAGGCCTGGCGCACGCCCGCTGCGGATGCGCTTCTGCCCGCGGGCTCCGTGTGCGCGCACTGCGGCGGCGCCTCATTCCGCAAGGAGACCGACATCCTCGATGTGTGGCTCGACTCAGGAGTCAGTTGGTTGGCCGTGTGCGAGGCCGACCCCGACCTCAAGTCCATCTACACTGCCTTCCGAGAGGGCGAAGGAACCGAAGTCTTGTACCTCGAAGGCGGCGATCAGCATCGCGGCTGGTTCCACTCCTCCCTGCTCACCTCGGTCGCCCTGCGTGGCCGCGCGCCTTACTCCCGTGTGGCAACCGCCGGTTTCACCCTCGACGAGCAGGGCCGCGCCATGTCGAAGTCGCTGGGCAACGGCGTCGATCCCGTCGACATCGCCAACCGCATGGGCGGCGAGATCGTGCGCCTCTGGGTCGCGTCCATCGACTTCCGCGAAGACATGGCCGCCAGCGAGAACCTCATGCAGCGCTGCGCCGACATCTACCGCAAGCTGCGCAACACCTTCCGCTTCCTGCTCGGCAATCTCAACGGGTTCGTCCCCGCCCGCGACCGCGTTCCCGAAGCGGATCTTCTCCCCCTCGACCGCTACATGCTGGCCCGCACCCGCGAGCTGACGGAGAAGATCCTCGCCTGGTACGCGGCCTTCGAGTTCCACCGCGTCTATCACGCCGTCAACGAGTTCTGCATCGTCGATCTGAGCAGCTTCTATCTCGACGTGCTCAAGGACCGCATGTACACCTTCGCGCCCACCAGCCACGCCCGCCGCTCCGCCCAGACCGTTCTCTGGCAGATCACGGAAACGCTGGTCCGCCTCGTCGCCCCCATCCTCAGCTTCACCGCCGACGAGGTGTGGGATTATCTGCCCGCAGTCGAAGGCCGCGAGGCCAGCGTCCATCTTGCCCAATTCCCCAAGCCCGAAGAAGTCTTCTCAGGAGACCCGGCAAAGTTGTTGGAGGAATGGAAGCAGATTTTCGAGGTGCGGGACACTGCTCTGCAGGCACTTGAAGCAGCGCGTCAGGACAAAAAGATCGGCAAAGGCCTGGAAGCCGAGCTTGAAATCAGCGCATCCGGCGAGCAACTGAAGTTGCTCCAGCGCCACGCCGCGGGTCTAAAGGAGATCGTCAACGTCTCCGGAGTTACGGTTGTCGAAGGCCCCGCGCTCCAGGTCACTGTACGAGCCGCCTCCGGCCACAAATGCGCCCGCTGCTGGAACTTCATGCCCGAAGTCTCCAACTACGGCATCTGGGAAAACGTCTGCACCCGCTGCCAGGACGCACTGAAAGAAATGAACATCGAGCCACCCGTGGAGGCCTCTCTATGAGCAAAAGCTCCGTGCCCCATCCATTTCGCGTTTATTGCGAAATGGGTGGGAAACCACAGATGTTTGGGGTTCGTGCTTTCCCACCCGTGCGACAGAAAAAAGTCGCGAGGATGGGGCACGGAAGTTGGTTGGCGACGGCAAAGTCGCTTTCTTATCGCGAGGCCGCCCAGTGAGCCTTCGCCTCCCCCGCCGTCTCCCCTGGCTCATGTTCCTCTCCGGCCTCGTCATCCTCGCCGACCGCCTCACCAAGCGCTGGATCGAGGCCCACATCCCCATGGGCGGCGCCATTCCGGTCATCCCGCGCGTGCTGCGCATCACCCACTGGACCAACGAGGGCGCGGCCTTTTCGCTCTTCGCCGGCTCCGCCTCCCCACACCTGGTCCGCGGGGTGCTGGTCGCCTTCTCGCTCATCGCCGCGCTGGCCGTGCTCGTCGCGCTGGTCCGCCTCGGCGACCGCTTCACCCTCACCACCATCGCCCTCGCGCTCATTCTCGCCGGGGCCCTCGGCAACGTCCACGACCGCATCCTCTACGGCTCGGTCGTCGACTTCATCGAGGTGCACATCTTCAGCTACCACTTTCCCGACTTCAACGTAGCCGACAGCTCCATCGTCACCGGCGCCTGTCTGCTGCTGCTCGATTCCTTGCTGCAAAAGAAACCGCCGCCGTCAAGCGCCGAGCAGTCCTCCTGAGCAACACAAGAGGGCGCCGCCGAAACTGCGGTTGCCTTCACTTCAGCCCCATTGAGGTTTGCATGAAGTTTTTCCGGCTCTCCGTTTCGTCCCGCGTTATTTTCACCACCATTTCTTTCCTCTCTTGCATTTCTTTTGCCGGCTCCCGCCCCGCCTCCGCCCAGCGCCTCTCCCCGTCTATCCGCCCCGGCCACTACGCGCTCACGCTGACGCCGGATCTGAAAGACGCCACCTTCTCCGGCGTCGAGACGATCGACCTCACCCTCGCCGAGCCCTCCAACTCCATCACGCTCAACTCCGCCGAGATCGCCTTCCAGCAAGTCGCCGTCACCGCCGGCGGCAAGCAGCAGACCGCGACCGTCAGCTCCGACCAGGACAAGGAGCAGACCACCTTCACCTTCGCCGAGCCGTTGCCCGCCGGCAAAGCCGCGCTCTCCATCGCCTACACCGGCATCCTGAACAACCAGTTGCGCGGCTTCTATCTCTCCAGGACCGCCAAGCGCAACTACGCAGTCACGCAGTTCGAGGCGACCGATGCCCGCCGCGCCTTCCCCTCCTTCGACGAGCCCGCCTTCAAGGCCACCTTCGACGTTTCTCTCGTGATTGACGCGGGCGACACCGCCATCTCCAACGGCCCCATCGTCGCCGACACACCCGGCCCCGGCGACCGCAAGCACACCCTCAAGTTCCTCACCACGCCCAAGATGTCCACTTACCTCGTCGCCTTCCTGGTTGGCGACTTCCAGTGCACCGCGGGCGAGTCCGACGGCGTCCAGATCCGCTCTTGCTCCACGCCCGGCAAGGTCGCGCTCACCCCCTACAGCGTCGATGTGGCCAAGTACGTCCTGCACTACTACAACACCTACTTCGGCATCCCCTACCCGCTCAAGAAGCTCGACCTCATCGCCCTGCCCGACTTCGAGGCCGGCGCCATGGAGAACTTCGGCGCCATCACCTATCGCGAGACCGCCCTGCTGATCGACCCCAAAACGGCCTCCATCGCCGCCAGGAAGACCGTGGCCGTCATCGTCGCCCACGAGATGGCCCACCAGTGGTTCGGCGACCTGGTGACCATGCAGTGGTGGGACAACATCTGGCTCAACGAGGGCTTCGCCACCTGGATGGAGTCGAAGGCCATAGCCGCCCTGCACCCGGAGTGGAACATGGACGAGGCCGATGCCAGCGACGAGAGCGACACGCTCAACCTGGATGCCGGGCCCACCACCCGCGCCATTCGCGCCAAAGCCGAGACCCGCGAAGAGATTGAGGAAATGTTCGATGGAATCTCCTACGGCAAGGCCGGCGCGGTGCTGGGCAGCGTCGAAAACTTCCTCGGCCAGGAGACCTTCCGCCAGGGCGTGCACAACTATCTCTCCGCGCACCTCTACGCCAACGCCACCGCGGAAGACTTCTGGGGCGCGCAGACCGCAACCAGCCACAAGCCGGTAGACAAGATCATGGAGTCGCTGGTGGCGCAGCCGGGCGTGCCGCTGCTCACCTTCGGTGAGCCGTTCGGCGGCGTGGTTTCCGTCGCGCAGAATCGCTTCTTTCTCAGCCCCTCCATCCAGCCCGACCCCCAACAGAAGTGGACCATCCCGGTGTGCATGAAAGTCGGTCGGGAAAAGCAGGATTGCCAGATCCTTGCTCCAGATGGAGGTTCGCTGAAAACGAATCCTTCTCCGCGGCTCTTCTTCGCCAACGCCGGCGGAAAAGGCTACTACCGCGCCGCCTATCCACCCAGCGTCTATAGCAGCCTCGTCGGCAATGCCGAAGCCTTACTCAGCCCCGCCGAACGCATCAGCCTCATCGGCGATGAGTGGGCCCAGGTCCATGCCAACAAGGCCACCGTCGGCGACTACCTTCGTCTGGTCACCGCGCTCAAAGACGACCCCAGCGCCGAGGTCGTGGGCGTCGCCTTCAGCGGCGTCATCGCCATCGACCAGCGCGTGGCCGGGTCGGCCGGGGAGCGCGCCGCCGTCTCTGCCTGGGTGCGCTCGACCTTTGCGCCCGTCTACGCCAAACTGGCGCCGCCCTCCGGGAGCGACTCGTCCAACGCCCGCGAGCTGCGCGCCGAACTGTTCAGCGCGCTCGGCCGCGCCCAGGACCCCGCAGTCCTGGCCGAGGCCCGCCGCATCGCGGAAAACTACCTTGCCGATCAGGGCTCCGTCGACGCCACGCTGGGCCAGGCCGCGCTCTCGATCGCCGCCCGCAACGGTGACGCCGCGCTCTTCGACCAGTTGCAGAAGGTTGCCGAAACCTCCACCAATCCTGAGCTGCAGTCGGGCGCGCTGCAGTTGCTTGCTGCCTTTGAAGACCCCGCCCTGGCTGCCCGTTCGCTGGACTACGCCGCCTCCAGCAAGGTGCGCAACCAGGATGCCCTCTACCAGTTCGCCTATGCCCTGCAGGAGGACGCCACCCGCGACCTGGCCTGGAACTACGTCAAGACCCACTGGGACACGGTCAAAGCTCTCTTAACGCCCGACTCAGGCGGCGCCCTGGTCGGCGTCACGGGCTCGTTCTGCTCCGCCCAGGCCCGCGACGACGCCGAGGCCTTCTTTGCCGCCCACAAATTGCCTTCGTCGCAGCACGCGCTCAAGCACGCTGTCGAACGCATCAACGGCTGCATCGAGCTGCGCAGCCTGCAGGAGCCCAACCTGAAGCTGTGGATCGCCGCCCAGCCCAAGCCTTAGCCTCGTCGTCCATCGATGAGAACGGCCGCCCCATTTCCCTGGGCGGCCGCTTTATTTTCTATCTGTCCCATCGGTCTTGTTACCAGGCCACCTTCTCCGGCAAAAACTCCGCAAACAGATCGTCGTAATACGGCTTGATCTGCTTCACATCCGGCTTGGCGTGGCCCTTGGAGTAGAGATCGTACTGGTTGAACTTCAGCACCCACTCCAACATGGCCCGGTCCTGCGCATTCGCCAGGTGGTTGTACGCCCCGTGCCGGTGCCACGGATAGAACGAGTGAAAGCGCAGCATGGAAAGCGCCTCCACCGGCAGATACGGCTTCATCACTTCGGCAATGTAGCCGTCGTGCCCGAACGACAGGTGCAGGTTCTCGAGGCCGCAACTCGGCTCATAGATTCCGTACTTGGTCTGGTACCTGGCCACCAGCCGGTCCGGGTTGTTGCGAAAGTATTCCGGAAAGACAATCGCATCCGACCACGCGCAACCCACCGGAAACGTATCGCCCACCACCCCCCATTGCGGCTCGCCGTATAGGCAGAGGCACTTGCCCAGGTCGTGCAGAAATCCGGTCAGCACCATCCAGCGCGGATGGCCGTCGCGCCGGATCGCCTCCGAGGTCTGTAGCAGATGCTCGATCTGCGTCAGGTCCGTGTCCGGGTCGCTGTCGTCGACCAGCGTATTCAAAAACTCCGCCGCCTCCCAGATGGTCTTCATCCCCTTGTCCAGGCCGAAGTACTGCTTCTCTTTTTCAAGCACGTACGCAACCGTCTGCCCCTCGTGGTTCAGCCGGTAGAACTCCGCCACGCCCGGCGTCGCCGCCGCATCGTACAAGCGAAACTCCGCCTCCGACTTGCCCTCCCGGTAGCGGCCCTCGATGAAGTCGTCCCACTGGTCCAACTGGGCCAGGGGTTCAGTCGGCTGTTCGGGATGAAGGCTCACGCTCATGGGGGTCCTCCTGGCTGTTGGCGAACGGGGAAGCTGCCTGCGCTTCTTCTACCAGAAGCGCAATTGTCCGGGCAAGCAGAAACGGCGGGGCCGGATTTGCTTTGTCCGGCAAGCGGCGCTGGTGTTACCTTCAATGCCAACATGAAGCGCAAACCCGCCGCCGCCCTCGCAGTCTCGGCCTTCATGGCTGCCGCCTGCTTCGCACACGCCCAGGCGCCGGCCTCCAAAATGCAACGAAAGGACCCCATGATGACCCGCCATGCGGAAGGAACCTTCGACGTAAAGACCACGCCCATTGCTGCCGACGACGCCACCATGGGCACCCTCATCGGCCGCTATGCGCTGGTCAAGCAGTACCACGGCGACCTGGAAGCGACAGCCAAAGGCGAGATGCTTGGCGCCGGCGAGCCCTCGTCGGGCAACGCCGGCTACGTCGCCATCGAGCAGGTCACCGGCTCGCTCAACGGCCACGCCGGCTCCTTCGCCCTTTCGCACATCGGCGCCATGCAGGGCGGCAGCTACAAGCTCTCCGTCGCCGTCGTCCCCGGCTCCGGCACCGCCCAACTCACCGGCCTCGCCGGAACCCTCACCATCACCGTCGCCAACGGCAAGCACTCCTACAGCCTCGAATACACGCTGCCCGCGGCCGCGCAGTAATCCACAGGCCAGGATTCGTTACCATAAACCCCATGCCCCCATTCCCTCCCGGCCAGACCCTGCTCATCGACGCCGACGACACCCTGTGGGAAAACAACGTCTACTTCGAGCGCGCCATCGCCGCCTTCATCGGCTACCTGAACCACCACGAGTACTCGCCCGCCGAGGTGCGCCAGGCGCTCAATGCGCAGGAGCGCGAAACCATCCTCGCCCACGGCTACGGCCTCACCAGCTTCACCCGCTCCCTGGTTGCCACGTATGAGCGCCTCAGCCCCGCACCCGTCACCGAACACAACATCAAGCGCGTGCGCAGCTTTGCCCGCTCCATCGCCGAGCAGGAGATCGAGCTGCTCCCCGGCGTCGCCGAGACGCTTGCCGAACTCGCCCTCCGCCATCGCCTCATCCTCATGACCAAAGGCGATCACGCCGAACAGGCCGACAAACTTGCGCGTTCGGGGCTGGCGCAGCATTTTTCTGCCGTCGAGATCGTCGCGGAGAAAGACCCACGCACCTACCAGGAAGTGATCGCGCGCCACGAACTGACGCCGCACTCAAGTTGGATGATTGGCAACAGCATCAAGAGCGACATCAACCCTGCCCTTGCCGCCGGCCTCCACGCCGTCTTCCTCTTCCACAAGGACACCTGGGTCCTCGAACACGCCGCCCTTGACCCCGCGCCGGAAGGCCAGCACCTGGTCGAGCTCGATTCCTTCGCCAAGCTCGCGGCGATCTTCTGAGCGCAAGCCGCCGGCGCCGGGTGCCCCTCAGCCTTTCCGCGCCTTTTGTGCCTGAGAGTCTGCCCAAAAACCGGGATTTGCCGGCTTTCAACCCGCCACAGATGCTCCGTGCCCCATCCTTCGCGTTTTTTGCGAAGGGTGGGAAAGCCCCCGGCTTCGCCACCCCAACCGGCCTCGCCCTTGGGGACCATTTGATCTCAGCGGCAAAACTCACTGAGCGTGGGCCTTGTGCATGAAGGCCAGACCGGCCCCCCAAAGCAGCGTAAGCGCCGCGCCCGTCCAGGCAGGCGCATGGGCATAGAGGGCAAACAGGAGCACAAGTCCCGATCCCAGCGTCAGCAGCCAGGCGCGGCCCCAGCGGCGCCAGCAAAGCACGAACCACAAGGCCACCGCGCATTCCGCCATTGCCAGGAACCAAACCGCCATCTCGACAGCCTGCGCGGCGAGCGGCTGGGGAGTGCGCCCTTCCACCCGGTCTCGGACGCCTTGCAGGATTTTGGGCACGGCCACAGGGTCCGCAAACTCGGTGAACAGGTCCAGGATGAGACGCCGGTCGGTCCAATGGTAGGCCAGCCGTATGCGGCTCACCAGACGCGTGCGGTTTTCATCGATGGGGTAAAGCGCCCACGTGAAAACGCCGTCCGGAGGGTTCGCATCCCCTCGCCAGATGAGGAACTCTCCCGGTTGAATCTCACCAAAGACCATGTGCGCGACCGCGCTGATGGGAAGCACGTCGCCGGTCTTGGGATGCTGCAACTGGGGAAGAATCGACGCCGCGCTGCGAATTCCATTGGCGCTGCCGGGATTCTCAATCAGGTCGTAGCCGTAGAAACCCGCCCGGCGATACCCCATCTGTGCCAGCCAGGGCCAGATCGCTTCCGGCCGTGCGTCAACCGTGATCCCCCGCGTCGCGTAGAATGTCGGATAAGGCACGAGGCCGTCTCCAGGTACGGAGCGCATTACCTCTTCGTCCGTCGCACCCCAACGCAGTTGCTGTGGACGGACGCCGAGCAAATAAATCGCGACAAACAGTCCTGACAGAGCAACCAAAGCAAGCAGTCGCGGAACCATGGAGCGGGTCAAAACCTGTCCTCTCTTCTTCATCGTGGCCGGATTCTAGCATCCAAGCACCACGTGATCCCGTGATGGCAAGCGCACTGCCTTTGCCGAAAGCCTGCTGAAACTGTGCATCTCGAATCAGCTTCCGTTTCTCAGGAGCCCCATGTACTCTCCCAAATTCAATCAGGTTGCCGACCGCGCCATCCTCCTCGAAGCCATGCGGGCCTTCTCCTTCGCCATCCTCTTCGGCCCGCAATCGGACCCACAATCTCCCGCCCCTCTCGTCGCCACCCACCTCCCGCTCGTCGTTAAAGACGAAGGCCCGCACGGCCTCATCGAAGGCCACTTCGCCAAGGCCAATCGCCACTGGCAGGCCCTGGCAGGCCGCGAGGCGCTGGTCGTCTTCCCCGGCCCGCACAGCTATGTCTCGCCCGCCTTCTACACCGACCCGCTCTCCGTTCCCACCTGGAACTACATCGCCATCCACGCCTGCGGAACCCTCGAACTGGTCGAAGACGAATCCGGAAAGGCCGCGCTGCTGGCCGGGCTGATCGCGGCCAACGAACCGGCCTTCGCCGCGCGGTGGGATGCCATGCCAGGCGGCTTTCGCCGCACCATGCTGGCGGGCATCCAAGGCTTCCGCATCCCCATCGCGCGTATCGAAGGCAAATTCAAGATCAGTCAGAACCGCGATCCCCAGGAGCGCCGCAACGTCCACGCCGCCCACGCCGCCGGAACCCCCGATCAGCAGGCCCTGGCCGCCTGGATGCAGCGCCTGATCGGGGATTGATCGGCGAATGACCGGCTGGCCTCGCTAGCTCGCCGCATACCAGCCCTGACACATCCGCCCCAAAATCGTGTACTGTTTGGAACGGGATGCGAGGCTGTGCCCGCGCGCCATCCGGCAATCCCGCAATCAAGAGGGTCACGTCCATGCGCAAGCTTCTGATCGTTCTCAGCCTCCTTTCCTGCCTTCCCTGCTCCCCCCAATCCCCTTCCGTACCAGCCCCCGCTGCGCCCGCTCCCGACTGGAGGGCGCGCGTCTCCGAAGCCATGCCGCTGCTCGGCCATCGCAACTGGATTCTGATTGTCGATTCGGCCTATCCCCTCCAGGCCGCGCCCGGCATCGAGACCATCGAAACCGGCGCCGCGCAATTGGAGGTTGTGCGCCACGTCCTCGCCACCATTGACCGCTCCATCCACGTGCGCCCCGTCATCCAGATGGACGCCGAGCTGCCCTTTGTTCTCGACGACGACGCACCCGGCGTCTCGGCCTACCGTGCTGAGGTCGCCGACCTGCTGCGCGCCTACCCACTCGAGTCCCTGCCCCACGACCGCGTCATCGCCAACATCGAGGAAGCCAGCAGGCACTTCAACATCTTGGTGCTTAAAACCACCATGACCGTGCCCTACACCTCGGTCTTCATCCGCCTGGACTGCAAATACTGGAGCGCCGCGGCCGAGCAGCGCCTGCGCGCCAGGATGGCCGCCTCGCCCCAGCCCGCCCATTGAGGCGCCTCGCGAACGGTGTGCCGCCCTGCCCGCTCCGCACCGCCAGCCTGGATGGCGCCGCAAGGTGGAACCGTAGTATTCTCTCTGTGGGGCGGCAGAAGCGCTCGAAAGCGATCACACTTGCGGCACATTCGAGAAAGGCAGGGAGCACATGCGAATTTTGACGAGTCTGACGGCGGCGGCTTGCGCTTTGATGGCGGCGGCGTTCCTGGTCACAGCGGCGCCGGTGCAGGCGCAGGAGCCAAACTATCTCCGGGCGCTTTCCGATTTGCGCACCGCAAGGGATTACATTCAGTTTGACCACCGGGCTGAATACGGCGATGAGCGGCGCCACGCGATCGATGAGATTGACAAGGCAATCGCCGAGATTAAGCGAGCGGCGTGGGATGATGGGAAGAACACGCGGTTCGCGCCCCCCTCCGGTGTCACCGATCCGTGGTACCCGCTGATTCAGGCAAATAGGGCGCTGGAGCAGGCGCGCACCAACATATCGCAAGGGGTCGACACGCCGGAGAATAATGGGCTGCGGGAACGGGCGCTGATGCACGCCGTTGCGGCGAACCGGATCGTGAGCGAATTGAGGCGGCAGCAGCGCCAGTAGAGAAATGGAGTTCTCTGAGCAAAGAGCGGCCGGCCTGAGGGCTGGCCGTTCTGTTTTGGAGACAAGGCGTGGCCATGGATGCAATGGACCGGCGAAGGTTTCTGGCCGGCTCAAATGCGGCGGCGGGCTTCAAGGGCATCCTCGCCGGGTCTGCGCTGGCCATCGCAGACGGAGCCAGGGCCCGCGTCGTTCACGCCTGGAGCTTGATGGATAGCTTCGAGTCGCCGGACGGGCACAGCCGGCGCTACGGCCTGAGCTAAGTGAACTTCCGCAATCAGAAGCGCACGGTGAACGACTCCGGGCTATGGCACGGGCGAGTCGCGGCGCCCAACCGGCTGGTTGACTGATTGGATTGGCCCTGCCCCGGCGCCGCTTGCGCCACGGCCTATAATGAAGAATGGCCGGTTGCGCTCTGGACCTCGCTGAGGGGCCTGGGTCGCCGCCGGACAACTTCATGCCGGTGTCTTCCCTTTGAACACAGCCAACGACGCTATCGTCATCCGCGGCGCGCGGACCCACAACCTGAAGAACATCTCCTGCGAGATTCCCCATGGCAAGCTGACGGTGGTCAGCGGAGTTTCCGGGTCGGGCAAATCGTCGCTGGCCTTCGACACCATCTACGCCGAGGGGCAGCGGCGCTACGTGGAGTCGCTGTCGTCGTACGCGCGCCAGTTTCTCGAGCGGATCGAGAAGCCGGACGTTGATTTCATCGACGGGCTCGCCCCGGCCATCGCCATCAAGCAGAAGAACTCCACCCGCAATCCGCGCTCGACGGTAGCCACGGCCACCGAGATCTACGACTACCTGCGCCTGCTTTACGCGCGCTGCGGGACGGTGCACTGCGTCTGGTGCGACGGCCTGGTCAAGCGCGACTCCATGGACGAGATTGCCGAGGAAGTGCTCGCCCTCGGCGAGGGAACGCGGCTGCAGGCGCTGTTTCCCGTGGGAGCGGCGACGCCTTCGCCGGAGGCTGCCGCCGCCAAGCCTGCGGTGAAAGCTGCGGGCCGGACGGCGAAGGCCGCCGCCAAGGGCAGGCCGGTGGTAACCGCGGGCGACTCGCCCCACACCGAGACCTTGAAGGCCCGGCTCACCGAACTGCGCTCGGGCGGGTTCAACCGGCTCTATCAGCAGGGAAGGATCGTCGAGTTTTCCACTCCTGAATCGCTGCTCGAGCTGGATTTCACCCTTCCCGTGTTTGTTCTTCTGGACCGAATTGTCGTCAACGCCGACAACCGCGCGCGCATTGTGGACGCGGCGGAGATTGCCTACCGCGAGGGCGGCGAGGTCATCTTCGAAGAAGTCCCGCGCGAGGAAACAGCGGAGCGGCGGCGGCACAGGTTTTCGGGAGCCTACGAGTGCAAGAGCTGCCATCGCCCTGGCAAGGAGCCCGAGCCCCGCCTGTTCAGCTTCAACAATCCCTTCGGCGCGTGCCCGCGCTGCCAGGGTTTCGGCAACACCGTCGATTTCGATCTGAACCTGGTGATTCCGGACAAGGGCCTGTCGCTGGCCGATGGCGCCATCGACCCCTGGAACCGCCCCAAGTACCGGCCCTGGTTCAGCGAGCTGCGCAAGCAGGCCCCGGCGCTGGGCATTCCGCTCGACGTGCCCTGGCGCGAGCTGCCCGAGTCCGCGCGCGAGATTGTTCTGCGCGGCGTCCAGAAGGCTCCCGGCAGCTTCGAAGGGGTCTTCGGATTCTTCGCGCAAATGGAGCGCAAAAAGTACAAGCTGCACGTGCGCGTGATGTTGAGCAAATATCGCGGCTACGCCGAGTGCCCGGATTGCCGCGGCCAGCGCCTGCGGGCCGAGGCGCGTTCGGTGCGCATCAACGGGAAAAACATCTGCCAGGCGACCGCGCTGACCATCGCGCATGCCAAGGAGTTTTTCGGCGCGCTCCGGCTTACCCCCATGCAGGAGGAGATTGCCGGCCCGATTCTGGAAGAGGTGCGCGCGCGGCTGAGTTTTCTCGATGCGGTCGGCCTTGAATACCTGACCCTCGACCGGCTCGCCTCCACGCTCTCCGGCGGCGAGGCGCAGCGCATCCAACTGGCCACCTCGCTGGGGTCGCGGCTGGTTGGCGCGCTCTATGTGCTCGATGAGCCGTCCATCGGGTTGCACACGCGCGACACCGCGCGACTGATTCACATCCTCGAGGAGCTGCGCGACCT
>JARLGE010000194.1 GCA_031296215.1 Occallatibacter sp. | reverse complement strand
GCGGCGGACGTGCACCCCGCTCCAGGCCAAGAGCGGGAAAAGAATCAAGAGGGCAAGCAACACATCCATCCACACGGCATCCTCCAAGAAACGCGGGCAGTTGTTATGAACCGGAACGGCGGCGGGGGTTGAAATCGGGGCGTTCGACGGCGCGCAGCTCCCGCTCCCGCTCCCGGTCCCAGGCTTCGGCGCGCCAGTTGCGCGAGGCAAAACGGGGAGGCTCGTCCAGGGGGTTGAGTTGTTCGACGGGAGGCCTGCCCGGCATGGCGACCAGCTCCGCCGGGGCCCGCTGCGGCGCCCGCCGGGCGGGCACGGGCGGCGCGATGAGCCGCGCGGACGATTCGATTTCCTGATAGGCGGCGTCGGCGGTGAGGCAGGCATCGCTGGCCGCAACCGCACGCTCGGCGACGGCCTCTTCGGCTGCGCCCTGTGGCATGCGCACGGCCAGTGTGCGGGCCATGAACTCGTCGACGAGTTTGTGCAGGCAGGTTTGGCCGCACAGATGTTTCATGCCTGGGCGCAGGCGGTTGCGTGAGTTCCACCCGCTGACACGCAGCTCTCCGCCCTGCTCTGAAGCGACGAACCAGTGATTGGTCTGCTTCTTCTCCGTTGCGCAGATGTCGCACGATATGGCCTGCCGGATCACCGCATTTCCCCCCGTCCGCACAGTCTTGCCGCAGCTTAAGCTCGCTCCGCCTGTTGCTCTCCGACGCGCAACAGCGGCTGGAGCCGGACGCCGCAGGCCGAGCCGGCAACCCCATTTGGAAACCTCTTGGGGATCGCCTTCTTTCATTTCATCGCGCATACGGGGGGTTGGGTGAGACAGGCGGGGAAAGAATCCGGCAATGAGTCAAAGTTGAACAACGAAGGGGAGGGGCGTCCTCAAATGGAACACGCTGTCGGAATCAAGGGACGGGGTGAAAAAAGGCGGATTGAATTGTCAGAGAGATGCCCTCGGTTCCGCGGCGCGGCAGGGGAGGATTCTCAAGGCGAGGGCGCATCGGTCCACGGCGGCGCCCAGCGCCACCCGCGGGAAAGTTAATAACAGGCTCTAGGACTTACGCAGCGCCCGGAAGCTTTCCGCGGGACTGGAATCGGCTTGGACCTGCGGAGGAACTATTGGCGTGGCGCGAAGTAGCCCTTTTTGGCGCGGACCTGGTAGCGGCGGTCGTTGCAATAGAGATAGATACTGCGGAAGGCGCCGTCGTTCTTGAAGTCGGCGGGGGTGTAGTTGAGGGCGTACTGGCTGCGCAGCTCTTCTTCAATGTTCTTGAAGCTGGCGGACATTTCTTCGACCGAGGGGGGGAAGAAGACGGTGCCGCCGGTGGCTTCGGCCATGTCGGTGAGAACCTTGTCTCCCTTGCCGCGGCTGGGGGTCCAGTTGGTGCTGATGGCGTAGATGATGGTCTCGGCGCGCTGGCACTCCTTGATGGCTTCGTCGGGGCGGACGCGGCTCTGGTTGTCGTCGCCGTCGGAGAGCAGCACCATGGCCTTGCGGACCGGCTCGCGGTCGCGCGCGCCTTCCAGCAGCTTGTCGCGGCAGGCGGTGTAGACGGCGTCGTACAGGGCGGTGCCTCCGCCGGGTTTCAGGCGGTTGACGCCGGTCTCCAGGCCATCGATGTTGTTGGTCCAGTCCTGGGTGACGGTGGGGGTGACGTCGAAGCCCATCACGAAGGCGCGGTCGCTCTTGGCCTTGAGAATCTGAAGCAGAAACTCGATGGCCGACTGCTGCTCGAACTGAAAGCGGGAGCGGATGGAGGTGCTGGCGTCGATGACGATGCCGACGCGCAGGGGCAGGTTGATCTGCTGGCGGAAGTAATTCACTTTCGCCGGCGCCTTCTGGTCGTCGAGCAGGGCAAAGTCGCTCTGCTGCAGGTTGGGGATGTAGTGGCCGTGTTTGTCGGTCACCGTGAAGATGAGGTTGACCTCATTGGCGGTGATTACGATCTTGGGCACACTCTCGTCCGGCTGCTGGCCAGCGGGCGGCGCGCCGGTCTGCTGGGGCGCAGCAGGGGTTGCAGCGGGCGACTGCGCGGGCGTGGCTGGGGTTTGCTGGGCGCGCGGGACAGCCACGGCGAGCAGGGCGAGACACACGAAACCTGTAAACTTTCCGATCATAGCTTCCTCATTTTATCAATCCCGGGGGGTGTTTTCGAGCATTCAGGCTTTTCTCTTGGACGCGGATGGGGCCGGGGTGGTTTTCTGCGGTGTGGAATCGTCTTCGAGACGAGCAAGAAAACTCTCCAACTCCTGGGGCAGCGGGGCTTCGAGTTGGAGAATCTTTCCGGTTTTGGGGTGGGGGAATTCAAGCCGGGCCGCATGCAGAAAATTGCGGCCGAGTTTGAGCCGCTCCGGCTCTGCCTTGCGGCGGGCGGCTTTGGAGGTGGGGGCCTGCGCGGCGATCTGGTCGGTGAGCTGGCCGGCGGCGCCGTAGAGCGTGTCGCCCACCACTGGATGTCCAATCGACGCCATGTGCACGCGGATTTGGTGGGTGCGGCCGGTTTCGATGCGCACCCGCACCAGCGTGAATTTGCCGAAGCGGTTGGCGAGGCGCCGGACGACTTCGAAGTGAGAGACGGCGGAGCGGGCGTTGTCGCTGGGCAGCGTGGTCATGCGCGTGCGGCGCAGCGGATCGCGGGCGACGCCCGCGTTGATGGTGCCCTTGGGCCGCTCGATCGTTCCCTGCACCAGCGCGATGTAGGTCTTCCGGATTTGGCGGCTGGAAAACATTTCGCCCAGCGCCGCGTGGGCGCGGTCGTTCTTGGCCACGACGATCAAACCACTCGTGTCCTTGTCGAGGCGGTGCACGATTCCTGGGCGCAGGTCGCCGCCGGTGGAGGAGAGTTTCTTGAAGCGATAGAGCAGCGCGTTGACCAGCGTGCCTTTGCTGCGCGCGTCTTCACTCTGGCCTGAGCCGGCGTGGACCATCATGCCGGCCGGCTTGTTCACGACTGCCAGGTCGGCGTCTTCGTACACCACGTCCAGCGGAATGTCTTCCGCGGTGGCCTTGAGCGGAGCGGGGCGCGGCTCGCCGGTAACGGTGATGCGCTCGCCGCCGCGCAGCTTCATCGAGGGCTTCTCGCGCTCGCCGTTGACCAGCACATCACCCTGATCCATGAGCATCTGCACGCGCGAGCGGCTCACGCCGTCGAGCTGCGCGGCGAGGAACAGGTCGAGCCGCTGCCCGGCTGAGTCGGCGGGAACTTCGATGGTGTGACGGACGGCACCTTCGGCTTCAGCCATGGTTCGCCTCATTCTCTGCAATCGACGGATTGCGCTCCAGCTCTACGCCCGGTCGCTTGCGTTCCATCAAAACAAAACCTCCAGCCAGCACAACGAGAATGGCCGCTGCCTGCGGGCCATCGAGAGCGCCACCCAGCAGTGTGCCGCGGCCTTCGGAGTCGCGCCACAACTCGGTGATGTAAACGGCAACGCCCAAGCCCATCAGACCCAACCCGGCCACGTCGCCCGCCCTGCGGCGCGCGGGCAGCCAGACGAGCAAAAAGATCGAGAGCGTGAGAAACGCAAGCGCGGCGTAGGCCTGCACGGGATGCAACGGAGTGCCCAGCGGCGTTCCGCTCCAGCGCGCAGCCAGCGGATTGGTGTAGATGACGGCCCAGCGCACGGAAGCCGCAACGCCGTAGCCTGAGCCGGCGAGCAGCGCGCCCATTTGTTCGAAAGCGAGTCCCAGAGCGAGCGGCGCGGCCAGGGCATCGGCGGTTGCGGCGAGCGGCAAGTGCTTGCGGCGCGCATAGACGGCCGCAGCGGTAACTCCAGCGAGCGCGCCGGCAGCGGCCAGCAGCGGATGATGAATCATGGCGATGGCGAGCATCCATCCGGGATGGCGGCTGAGGTCGCTCCAGTTGAGGGCGATGAGCAGCAGACGCTGGCCGGCAAGCGCGGCGAACAAGGCGATCACGCACAGGTTCCACACCTGCGCGGCGTTCCCTTGGGCGATGCGCGCGGTGCGCTGAGCAAGGAACAGCGCCAGCACGACGCCCAGCGCGGACACCGCGCCGTAAGACGGGATGAGGATGGAACCGATGTGGAAGAGGACGGGATGCACCTGAGCAAGGATAGAGCATCAGAGTGCGCGAGAGGTAGAATCCGGCCCACGGGGCCGTGAGCAATGCGCTGGTGAACCCGTCCTAGGACGGTGGAGCTCTCCGCGGTTCGTTAGGCATTCCGGACTGGCGGACACGGCACACGGAACCGATTGTCGAGTCGAGCCCCTGTTCATTGAATGTTGGTTCAACCAGCGTTGACCGCTTCACCTGCTTTGCAGGCCGGTTT
>JARLGE010000193.1 GCA_031296215.1 Occallatibacter sp. | reverse complement strand
GCCAGCGACTGGAGCTGGGTGATCTCAAAGGGTTTGCGGCAGCGGATGTTGGCGCAGGAGAGCTTGTCGTCGCGGCGCACCATGTAGGATTGGGCCTTGGCGAAGCGGGCGCGGTCGCGCTCGTCGGCGTTGCGGGGCAACTGCGGGCGCTTGCGGCGGACGACCCAGGTGACTTTGTACTCGCCGGGTTGGCCGCACTTGGGGCAGATGAGGGTGTGGCTGCGCTGTTCGGTGGTCTCGATGAAGAATTCCCGTTCTTCCATGGTCTCCGGCTCTTTCCTAGAAGGGCGAATCTAATCCATACTCATCCTAATCGGATCGGAACGCAAGACTGGGGCGAAGCGAAGCATGCGGACGGGTACGCAAGGCGGGGGGCGATGAAGAAGCGCAGGCCAGGCAAGTTTTCGGTGACCAAGGCGGTAAAGGCCAACGCGCGGGAGCGGGTGGGCCAGCCCAAGGCGTCGCGGGTGGTGGAGACCGAGCCCAGGACGGGGCGCGCGCGGAAGCACAAGCCCCAGCTCGAGGACGTGCTGCGCGACGAGGAGTAGCGAGGCCCAAGGCGGCCGGCGGCGGGCGGGTTTTGGCCCCTTTTTCCCATCTCCTTTTATTCATTCTGATTTTCCGGGACTTTTTCGGCCAGGGAGAGGGGGAGTTGCGCGTGAGCTTCAAGGCAAGGGATTTAGGCCCGTTTGTGGCGCCAACTCCGGCGGCCGGCGTGGGCCTGGACGGCGGCCGGGAGGGCGGCGGTTTGGGCCGGCGTGCGCTGATCCGGATCGGGGGGACAAGCGAAGGAGCTGCGGGAGCATTTTGGGAGTGAGCGGGAAGATCGCGCGGGAAGGGAGAGGGGTTGGGGATCGATTGGGGCGGGTTTTGATGGGTTTCGCGGGGCAAAATCGATGAGAAAGTTCCCATGAGGAGCCGGATCGGGCGGGGAACATCCGTGAGACACGTGCCTGGGTCTGCAAGACAGACTTGGAGCGTTCTCTTACGGCTGGGGCGGATTCCGGGCTCTGTCTTACGGGCTGGAGCGGGCCAGGGCGGGGAATCCGGAGCTGTTTTGCGGATTCTGCAAGGCGGTCTTACAGGGTGTGGGACAGTTTTTTGGGGATTGGACAGCGCTGTTGGACCGGCGTCTTACCTTTGTGGGACCGAAGCAGGACGGGGTGGGGCGGCTGTCTGGCTGATTGGGGCTGCTTTCTGGTCGTGTGGGACGGAGAAATGCGGTTGTCTTACGAGGCATTGGCGAGGGATGGGGCCTGTCGGCCAGGTTGCTTCCTTGTGGGACGCGAGGGAGGGTTGCCGGACGGGATTTGGGCCTGTAAGACGGTTAGAAAGGACCAAGAAAGGCTTTTTGCCGGTGCAAGCGTGCTTTTTGGGGGTGCAGATCTACGGATTTTGGAAGGCGAGAGGCCGGATGCAGAGGAGGCCGGATTCTTATGCGGGCTGTGCGTCGAGCCAGGCGGTGAGATCGGTGTGGCCGCGCTCGCGGGCAAAATCGGCTGCTGTCCTGCCCTGGTCACTTTTTTTGCTTAAATCCGCCCCATGAGAAAGAAGCAATTCGGCCAGATCGCGGCGGTTGGCGATGACGGCGGAGAAGAGCGGGGTAAATCCGCCGGCCTGGACGGCGTTGACGGGCGCGCCGTGGGCGAGGAGGAGGCGAATTGAGTCGGGGTTTTTGCCCAGAGCGAGGGCGGCGTGGAGGGGGTGGTTCTGCTGGGGGTTGCGGCTGACCTCATCGACGCGTGCCCCGGCGGCGAGGAGGATGGAGACGGCTTGGGGCGTGCCGAAGGCGGCGGCCAGGTGAAGGGGGGTCCAGCCGTCGCCGGAGAAGGCGTGGGCGAGAGCGGGGCCGGCAGCGAGCAGGGCTTCGAGGTGGGGCAGGTCGGCGAGGGCGGCGGCTTCAAAGATGTCGAGAGGGATTCCGTCGGCCTGGAGGCGGGCGACGAGGAAGTCGCGGATGAGCGGCTGGGAGCAGTAGACGGACCAGAGGAGCGGGGAGACGCCTTGGGGATCGCGGGAACTGGCGAGGGCGGGGTCGGACTGGACCTGGTCGGCGACCTCGGCGGTCGCGCCGGTCTGGATAAGTTTGAGGAATGGGGCGCTCATGGATTGAAGATAGCGCGCGGGGGCCGGCGCCCGCCATGGGTGAGGAGACGAACGCCAGGTCAGACTCCGGAGCGCCGAGATTCGATGGTCTTCCCACGCTTTTCGGGCTGGGTGAGTGACGCGGCGATTGGTCACTAATTCAGACTCGGGCTTCTTGAGACTTGAGCGGGCTCGATGAGTCTTGCCGCGGCGAACGCCGTATCAATACCCATCGTGCCTTCAAGACGGAACGCGCGATTGAGGGGGGCGGATCTTTTGATTTCAGCGAAAACGCATGCACGCCAATTCAAGCCGCCGCCGAATTTTTTCTTTATATACCTTGACACGCATATACCACATGACGTATATAAAAAGCGTGGAATCGGTATTTGAAATCATTGCGGAGCCGAACCGTCGCGCGATCTTGAGCCTGCTGGTCTCGTCGCAACAGTCGGTTGGAGAGATCGAGCGTCGGCTTCGGATGTCGCAGCCGGCGGTATCAAAGCACCTGCGAGTGCTGCGCGATGCCGGTTTTGTGGAGTCCACCGTGGATGCACAGCGCCGTCTCTACCGGCTGAAGCCTGAACCACTTCACCAGGTGGATGCCTGGCTGGCTCCGTTCCGGCGGTTCTGGTCAGCTCACGTGGATGCTCTCGAACGCCACCTCGACCGCATGGATGAATCAACACCAAAGTCCTCGACACCGACCCAGCGTAAGACAACCAAGAGCAAGACAAGGAAGAGAAGAAGCGGCCCAAACCGCAAATGCGACAAAGGAGAAACGCGATGAAAATCAAAGTGACCAGCATATACGTGGACGACCAGGAGAAGGCCCTGCGCTTCTATACGGAGGTACTGGGCTTCGCCAAGAAGACCGATTTCAGTCAGGGCCCATTTCGCTGGCTGACCGTGGCCTCGCCAGAAGACCCGGACGGCACGGAGCTGCAGTTGGCGCTGAACAACAACCCGGCCGCCAAAGCGTACCAGCAGGCCCTATTCCAGCAAGGCCAGCCCGCGGCCATGTTCTACAGCGACGACGTGCAGGCCGATTACGAGCGCATGAAAGCGGGGGGCGCCGAGTTCACCATGCCACCAAAGGATGTGACTGCCTCCAAGATAGCCATGCTGAACGACAACTGCGGCAATCTGATTCAGGTCGTGCAGCTGATGCGCTGGTAGGGCGAAGGTTGAGCAGGATGGCAGCCTGGCGGGCGCCGACGGAGACAAGGAGAAGATAGATGACCGATGGCGAGCAGTATGCAGCGGGTCGGGCCAGCGGGGCGCAGGTCCGAAAGGACGGAGAGAAGTGGACGCTCATTCTCGTGAGAGAACTGCGTCACCCGCCGGAAAAGGTCTGGCGGGCGATCACCGAACCGGCGCATCTGCGCGAGTGGGCGCCTTTTGAGGCAGATCGGAGCCTGGGTGCGGTTGGAGACACGGTGAATCTCACCTGGGCGGGAACGGGGCAGGTTTCCTCAGCAAGAGTGACGCGAGCCGACGCTCCCAAGGTGCTTGAGTTCCAGGATATCCGGTGGGAACTCGAAGCCTTGGGCAGCGGCACGCGCCTGACGCTGTGGCACAGCATCGATCGCCGCTTCATTGCGTGGGGCGCCGCGGGCTGGCACATCTGCTTCGACGTTCTTGACCGGCTCCTGGCGGGCGAGCCGATTGGACGCATCGCCGGCGCGGACGCCGTGAAGTTCGGCGCCTGGCAGCGATTGAACGCCGAGTACGCAAAGCAGTTTGGTATTGAAACACCCAATTGGACGCCCAACGCCGCGAAGCGTTGAGGCACAGGAGGAGGAACCGCATGGAATCGCCCCTGCACAATCCGGCCCTCGTTGCCGGCAAAACCGCCCCCAAAGCCACGGCCATCCTCTTTTGGATCGTGACCGCGCTCTTCTGCCTGGAGATGAGCTTCACTGCCTACTACGAACTATTGCCACAGGGAGCGCAGGCCTTCGCCCGCCTCGGCTTTCCCGGCGGCTACTTCCGCTTGGAGCTTTCGTTGGCCAAGCTGCTGGGCGTGGCCGTGCTACTCGTCCCCATGTTCCCCGCGCGGGTGAAAGAATGGGCCTACGCCGGGTTCGCCATCAACCTCGTCTCGGCGTTCATCGCCCACCTCTCCATAAGCGATCGCCGGCTGGCGTTTGTCCCATCGATGCTTACCGGCGTGCTCTGGGGACTCTCGTACTTCTTCTGGCGCCGCCTGCAGGCCACGGCGGCAAGCGCCTGACCGCGCATCGCCGGCTGTTTAGGCCGCAGGAGCGCGAGGCGGCAACGTTGGCGATGTTGAACCGGGTTGCAGGTTACGCTGAGCGCGCCTAAATCAGGTGCGAGAATTGGAGCTCGACATGAAAAGGTCAGTCCCGTTGGAGCATGCCTCAGCATTCATCGACGCGAAGATCAACGAGCTTGGGGACTGGCGCGGGAAGATGCTCGCGAAAGTGCGCCGGATCATCCACGCGGCTAGCCCTGAGATCGTCGAAGAGTGGAAGTGGAACGGCACTCCCGTCTTCTCCCACGGTGGCATCGTCTGCACGGGAGAGACGTACAAGAACGTTGTCAAGATGACGTTTGCCAAGGGAGCCGCGTTGGAAGACCCCTCAGGTCTATTCAACTCGAGCCTTGACGGGAATGTCAGGCGCGCCATCGATATCCGCGAAGGCGACAAAGTGGATGAGGCGGCCTTGAAGGATCTCATCCGCGCTGCGGTGGCGCTGAATCAAAAGCCCAAGCCGAAGCCCCGGCGAACGAGCAGCAAGCGGGCCGGCTAGCTTCATCGCTTGCGCGCTCTCCCTGGCGGGAAGCCGAAGCGAGCTGAACGGTTTGAAAGCTGCCGAAGATCTGCCCGGCACAACATGGCCAGGCTCAAGCGGAGACAGCTCTTCGAAAGCGCTTTGACCAGTTGCACTCCGGGGAAGGTTGTCGAGCATCGACAACAGAGGGCCAAGGCACTCAATCACGCGTATTGGCTGGGCGGCTCATTGGGGATGGGGCACGCTGTAGGGGCCGGGGAGTTTTGGAGCGGGAGGCTTGTCTTTGTCGGCTGGGTCGGGGGTGGAGACGGCTGCGGTTCGCTTGGAGAAGATGCGGAACTGGACGACCAGGTCGAGCAGGACGGGGACGGGCTGTCCGTCCTTGATGGCGGGGGAGAACTTGGCCTTGCGGATGGAGGCGACGGCGTTCTCGTCGAGGCCGAAGCCGATGGGGCGGGCGACGGCGATCTCGGTGGGCTTGCCGTCGGCGCCGATGACGGCGTGGTAGAGGCTCATGCCGGCCACGGACGCGGCCTGGGCGTATTCGTTGGAGTCGGGCTCGAAGCTGGTGAGCAGGTGGGCCTTCTGGTCGACGGTGTTCTGGCGGAGGATGGCGGGGTCGGCGGGGCGGTAGTCAGCCTTGGCGGCGACGGCCTGGTAGTAGAGCTTCCAGAAGTCGGGCATGGCGGCCATCATGCGGTCGTCGAGGCCGGGGGCGAATATGGCGTCGAGGGCCTTGCCGAGCACGCCGTTGGCGTGGGTCTGGGAGGTGGTGGTGGTGACGCTGGCGAGGTCGACGGGGCGCTCGGCCTCGGGGGTGGCGGCGATGGAGGCCTTGAGCTGGTCGGCCGGGCTGAGCTCGGCGGGCTCGGGGGGGGCGGGCGCGGAGGGTTCGGGAGGCTGCGGGACAGGCAGATCGGCGGCTATGGCCGGGACGGCCGGGGGAGCGGCCGCTGTGGGGGGCGCGGGCTGGGCTGCCGCGGCGGCGGCTTGCGCGGGAGCTGCCGCGGCGGGCGGATGGGCGGTCCTGGCGGCTTTGCCCTTGCCCTTTTCCCTGGCGGGCTCCTTTTGCTTTTTGGGCTTGACGACCATTTCGCGGTCGATGGTGAGCTTGACGACTTTCTTTTTTGGGGTGATGCGGACCTTGTCGTAGGCGGTGGAGGAATCCTCGTAGGCAAGCTGCTCGTTGAAGTGCATGCCGTAGCGCGCGCCTTCGAGGTCGACCTTGTGCTTGGTCAGGCGCACGCGATCGATCTGGATGACGCTGATCGTGTAAGAGCCCTGCGAGGAGTGGCCGACGATGCGGCCGTGCTCGTCAAAGTTGATGGAGTCGCCCAGATAGGCGCCGCGCAGATAGAACTGCTTGCCGACCAGCAACTGCTTGAGCTGTTCTTCGCTGACTGGGCCGGACTGGGAGAACTCGAACGGGGACTGTGTCTGCGCGGCCGGGGCGGCGGCCGGGGCCGGCTGGGTGGCGGGAGCGGGAGACTGTGCGGCGTCCGGGGCCGGGGCCGGCGCGGCAGCCGGGGCTGGAGGCGGGGGCGAATCCGGCGAGGGCTGCTGCGCGCCTGCCGCGAGGGCAGCCGCCAGCACCGCGCACAGGACCAGTGTGGCGCGCCCCGCAAGGGCGGACGGAAAAGATCGGGCCTGATCAAGAGCCTTGAGCATGGGAACCTTTGAGCCCCACTTTAGCAGGAATTGTGTTCACGCCGCTCAGTCTTTTGAGCCGAATGACCCACTAGTTGTAACCGATCTTGCTTGCGCCGGGTCATTTTCCCTTCTGGATTTGGTTAAGGCGCCAGAGAATGCGGCGGAAGAGGCCGAGGATGCGGCGGGTGTCCTGGGCGGCGGGGGCGAGGCGGCGGAGGAGCAGGCGCAGGTCGTGGCGGTTGGCCTGCTGCATGGAGCGCGGCGAGTAGCCGGCGGCGGCCATGGTCTCTTCGATGACGCCGGCGAGGCGGTCGAGGCTGGCGGAGGCGGCCGGCCCTTTTGCCGGGGCCGATGGGGTTGCGGCGGGCACAGCGGCCGGGGGCGGGAAGGCGCGCGCGGCGAGTTCGTAGAGGCATACGGCGACGGCCTGGCCCAGGTTCATGGAGGGCTGGCGGGGGTCAGTTGGAATTTCGAGGAGAAGCTGGCACCAGGAGAGGTCGTCGCGGGTGAGGCCGTGCTTTTCCGGACCGAAGACCAGGGCCACGCGGCCGCCGCGGGCCAGTTCCGCCGCGACGAGCGGTGCGAGGGCGGGGAGAGGGACGACCGGCTGTTCGGGCTTGCGATGGGTGAGGGAACCGGTGCCGATGACCAGCGTGCAGGCGGCCACGGCCTCGGCCAGGGACTCCGTCCGGTGCGCGTTTTGGAGCAGTTCATCGGCTCCAACGGCAGAGCGCGCTTCGCGCCAATGGGGTTCGTAGGGCGCTACGACGGTAAGGCGATCGAAGCCGAAGTTGGCCATGGCGCGGGCGGCGGCTCCGATGTTCAGGGGATTGCGCGGGGAGACCAGGACGACGCCGATTTGGGCCTGGGAGGGCAAGAAACGATTGTAGTGCGGCGGCTGGCGCGGCGCGCAGAGGCTGCGGGTTGCTACACTGCTGACAGGTATGCTTCCCTATACGGATTCACTTTCTCTGGCGGCGGAATCGCTGTGCGCGACGGCACGGTGGTGCTATGCGCAGGGCTGGGTGCCGGCCACCAGCGGCAACTTCAGCGTGCGCGACCGCGAGGCGGGGCGTGTTCTGATTACGACCAGCGGCCTGGACAAGGGCACGCTGACGCCGGATGGACTGCTGGAGGTCGACATGGAAGGCGGCGTGCTGAGCGGCGAGGGCAGGCCTTCGGCGGAGACCGCGCTGCACCTGGTGCTCTACAGGGCGCGTGCGGAGGCGGGGGCGATCCTGCATGTACACACGGTGTGGAATACGCTGCTGTCAGGGATTCATGCGGGCGCCGGGCACGTGGAGCTGGGCGGATACGAACTGCTGAAGGGGCTGGCGGGCGTGACGACCCACGAGCATGTGGAGCGGGTGCCGATCTTGAAAAACTCGCAGGAATTTGCCGAGCTTTCGGCGCGATTCGGGGATGCGCTGCGGGGTTTTCCTGAGGCGCACGGGGTTTTGCTGAGCCGGCATGGGCTTTATACTTGGGGGGAATCGGTGGCCGAGGCGCGGCGGCACCTGGAGGCGCTGGAGTTTCTGTTCGAGGTGGAAGGGCGAAGACAACTGGGGCAGCCGTGAATTGGTGACTTAGCTTCTGTGCTTTCCCACCCATTCCGCAAAAAACGCGGAATGGATGGGGCACCCACAGCGTCATCGATTCTGAGTGAGCCCTTGAAGGAGTGTTTATGGCCGTGCTTCGATTTCCTCCCCACGATCGCGTGATTGAAGACGAAGCTGAGATCGGCGCGCAGCTGATGGCCGTGGGGATCGATTACGAGCGCTGGGACCTGTCGCGGGTGGCGGCGGACGCGCCGGCCGAGGCGGTGCTGGCGGTCTACGGCGAAGAGATCGAGGCGATGAAGCGGCGCGGCGGCTACGTGACGGCGGACGTGATCGACGTGAACCCGGAGACGCCGGGGTTGGACGCGATGCTGGCGCGCTTCGACAAGGAGCACACGCACGCGGAGGACGAGGTGCGGTTCATCCTCGCCGGGCGGGGGATTTTCTTTCTGCATCTGGCGGCCCAGGTCGTCTCGGTCGAGGTCGGGCCGGGGGACATGCTGCGGGTGCCGCGCGGGACTACACATTGGTTCACGCTGTGCGAAGACCGGCGCATCCGCGCCATTCGCTGGTTTCAGCAGACGGCGGGCTGGACTCCCTTTTATACGGATTCGGGCGTGGATCGCGGCTACCAGCCGCTGTGCTTTGGGTCCGCGTATCTGGGCGAACGCGCGGCGACGACGCTCGGCGCATGAGCACGCTTCTGCCGCGGGTTTACTTGCTTGACGTTGAGGGAACCATCGCACCCGTTACGCTGGTGAGCGAACAACTGTTTCCGTATGCGCGCGCGCACTTCCGGTCGTTCCTGGAAGAGAACATTGCGGACGAAGGCGTGCTGCGGGATGTGCTGCTGCTGGGGGCGGAGAATCGGGAAGAGCAGGATGCGGATGCGCCGCACATCTTGCCTGCCGGCATGGCGCGGGATGCGGAAAACGCCTCGATGAGCCCGGCGGTCGCAATTCCGCTGGCTCTGCGTTACATCTTCTGGCTAATGGACCGGGACCGGAAATCGACAGCGCTGAAGAGCCTGCAAGGGAAGATCTGGAAGGCTGGTTTCGAGAGCGGGGAGCTGAAGGGGACACTGTTTGCCGATGTGCCTGCCGCGCTTGCGCGCTGGGCGGCGCTGGGACAAGTGGCTATCTATTCGTCGGGGTCGGTGGAGGCGCAGCGGCTGCTGTTTCGCTACTCAACCTTTGGCGATTTGACGGGGCTGATTGCCGGCTACTTCGACACGCGCACGGGAGCCAAGGCGGCGAGCGCGAGCTATGCGGCGATTGCCGCAGCCATGAGCGTTGAGCCAGGTGAGGTTGTGTTCCTTTCCGATGTAGTGCGGGAGCTGGACGCGGCGCTCGAGGCCGGCCTGGAGACGCGCCTGGTGGTGCGGGAAGGCAATGCGGCGGTGGAAGAGGCGCACGGGCACGCGGCGATTGCCACGTTTGACGGGATGGATTGATCGCGGATTGAAGCTGTCCAAGAACCGGGTTCGAGGAAGGCCGGATGGGGTTCGCGGTTTCCCACCCATTCGCCAAAAAACGCGAATGGATGGGGCACGGAGCGTTTGTGGCCTGGTGGGCACGTTGCAGTTTTTGGACAGGTTCGTAGAACTGCTCTCAATCCGGCTTTGGGTTTGTCGTGGCCGCGGCTTGCGGGGACGCGGATGCGGCTACGGCCGCAGCGGGATGCAGAGGAATCTCGAGCGTGCCCGCCTTGCCCGTGGCCCAGTCGTAGACGCCGGTCTCGAGATAGACGTCGCTGTTGGGAAGATCGAGTTCCATGTGCGCGGGGATGCCGGACTTCCGGATGGCCGCGAAGATCTCCGGTGTCAAGTTCATGCCCTGTTTTGCGCCATCCCAGTTGACGGCGTTGCCGTCGCGGTCGTAGGCCATATAGCCGATGGAGATTTGCCCCTGGTGGTGCTTGTCGTCGATCTCCTTGAGGCCCACATCGGTCCAGCGGATCAGGAAGTCGATGCTGTAGCGCGTGGTGGACCCGGCGAGTTTGGGATTCTGGCCGGCGCGTTTGGCATCGGGAGGGGGCTGCGGACTGATTGGCACAATGCGCAGGCCATAGAGGATCTGGGTGGCCGATGGAAGGCCGTGAATCAGCAGCGGGCGAAGAGGATCGTCGGAGACGGCAGGTGGGGCCGGTTTCTCTCCGGTTGAAGCCGCGGCCAGAAAGCCAGAGGAGCCGGTGGATGCCAGGGCGGAAGGATCGTCGGCGTTGTAGCCGCGGCGATAACTGAGCTGGTAGTGGCCGCCGGCGAGCTTGACGGAGATGTGGCGAAATTTGCCGTCGAGCCTGGTGTTGCCGGGTGTGTAGATCAGCGTGTAGTAGTGCGATCCGTTGCGGATGGCATGATCGGCAGCGGTGGCCAGGTCATTGGTGTTGTAAAAGGCGTGTCCGCCGGTATCGGCGGCGAGCTCCTCCATAGTGAAAACGGTGTCGGCGCGTTCGTTGGACTCGCGGGAATAGGCCTGGATGTTGCCCATGGCACCGGGCCCGGCCGAATTGGCCTCCATAGAGTGGTCGTTCATCATCCCCTGGGTGTTGATGGGGTAGACGGCAACCTGACCCGCGGTGAGCATGTCGGCGGTCTTGCGAATCTGGGACGCGTAAACGCGGTTGTCGTTCAGCATCTCACGCTGTTGGGCGCTGGGGAAGATGTTGACGGGAAAGTCACTGGAGAACCAGAGGAGATTCTTGCGGCCCGGGACGTTCCCGAGGTAGCGGGCCAGGTAGTTGAGAGCCTCGAGAGTCATGGAAACGCGGCGCGCGGTCTGGAAGGAGGCGGACTGGGCCTGCGCCGCACCCATGGCGGCGAGGCCGGCCGTGCCCCCGGCGGAGGCGTAGCTGCCCATCATCGCGGTCAGTCTGGCGAGGTCCTCAGCGTCGTCGGCGGCATCGGACCTGGAGAAGTACTGAGCGCTCTTTTGGGGCTCGACCTGGTTGCGCTTGTTGTTGATGGCGGCGGCCAGCAGGGCGTTGTCGGTTGTGAATCCCTGCACAAAATTGAGCTTGTCGTTGAGCAGGAAGATCGCGGCGCGCGTACCGGGCTGCATGGTGCGGAGGAATTCGAGCACCTGAGCGCGGCCATAGGCGAGATCCTGCCCCTCGGAGTTGAGCGTGTCCAGCAGGATGACATTGACGGAGTCGGCGGGCGGCGCAGGCGGCACGTTGGTGTAAACCCCGGGCGGCATGGGAGGCAGCGGCTTCAGGGCGCCAGGAGGCAGAGTTCTGGCGGTGTGCTCCTCAAAAAAGTCCACGGTTACGGGCTTGCCGTCCTCGGTGACGGCGAAGTCGTCTTTCTTCAAGCCGGAAACAGGCTCGTCGTTTCCTTTGGTGACGACTACGTCTACCACGACGGCGCGGGCATTGGTCTTGAAGACAGGAACCGGCCCCTGGCTCTCCGGCGCCGATTGACCGGCGAGAGCCGCCGCGCAGCAGAGGGCCAGAGCCGGCAGGCAGAGGATTGGGTTCGACAGTCGCAATGAGTTCTCCTTAGACCATGAGACCGGCGCGGGCAGTTGCGGCGGGTGTGCTTGTTTGACGCTCCGATTTTAGTCCCGGTTAGGGACAACTGGCCCGATGGAGCGGCGGGAGGCTGGCGGCGCGTGGGGAATTGTTCTAGGCTCAGGAGGTGATCTTGACCAATCCAGCCGCAGCGGCGTTAACGGAACTGAGCCGGGTGCCGTGGGTGCGCTTCGCGGTGCTGGCGCTGAGCTCGATCTTCTTTCTGGTGGATCCGTTCGCGGCCATCGGCTCGTTTCTGGCCATCACTTCGGGAGCCGACGAGGCGCGGCGCAAGCGCATGGCGCGCAAGGCGGCGCTGACCTGCTTGGTGGTGCTGACCAGCTTCGCGTTGGGCGGGCAATTGATCTTCAGGATGTTCGGCATCACGCTGCCGGCGTTCGAGATTGCCGGCGGGCTGATCCTGCTGCTGATTGGCCTGGACATGCTGCAGGCCAAGCGCTCGGCGACCCAGGAGGCAACGGGGGACGCCGAGGAGGCCTCGCTCAAGGAGGACGCCGGGATTGTGCCGCTGGGGATACCGATGCTGGCCGGGCCGGGGGCGATTTCGTCGGTGATGGTGCTGGTGGGGCAGGTGCCGACGCTGTGGAGCTGGGAGATGGGCGCGATTCTGGGGTCGATTGCGCTGACCAGCCTGTTCAGCTACTGGGTGCTGGCGGGGGCGAGCCGGGTGCGGAAGGTGCTGGGCGAGACGGGCATCCGCATTCTGGTCAGGATCATGGGGCTGCTGCTGGTGGCGCTGGCTATGCAGTTCTTTGTGAACGGGTTAACCGATCTTGGAGTGATTCAGCGGCAGTAGGTTTCCCACAGGCTCGGCCGGCTTTCCACAGGCCGGCGGCTTGCTTTCCGGCGGCCCGGTTGCTATTCTCAAAGAGTTGCAGCGAGGGGAACCCGGCTGTGCCGGGCGAAACTCAGCGTCAAGCTTGCAATCGAGGGTGGCGTGTGCTACTCTTGAAAAGTTGCAAATGAGCAGCACGTAGCAGCAAAGCCTCCCGGTGGCCAAGTGGCCTGCCCCGATTGAGGGAAGTGGGAAGCCAAGTGATGGAACTGGTTCGTTGGGTCAGGTGAGGTGCGCCGCGGCGTACCCCTGAAACCCCTGTAGGGAATCCCTAGAGAGAACAAGCCATTGCATGACCCAGGAGTTTTGTCTCCTGCGAGCCCTGGCGGTTCGGGAATTTTTGTCTGGTCGTTGTTTGATATTTTGCGCAGTGCGAACCCGCTGAACGGAGCTTTCCGCTTCGCGGCCGGTCTGAATTCGCAGACAGGGAATCAACCGTCAACCACGCGTTGGAGCGGCCCTGGGCGAAAGAGAGATTCGGCTTGACATGAAGATGGAAGTTCGATAGGTTTAAAAGGTTCGCGCAAAAACGCCGGTAGCTGCTTTTACAGGCAGAATCTGGCGAGCGCAACAAGTTCGAGGACACCCCGGCGAAAGCCTGGGCCTCGATCCAAAAGAGCCCGCTCAGGCGGTCAACTCTAAAGGATCTTTGACAAATTGGTTGAACATGCCAGTCGTGAGATGTGATCGAGTTTGGCTTGATCATTCTCACAAGGTAAGAGCATCTGCGTGCACCCTGTTCTCCGAAGCGATTCGGTTAGCAGATGCGCGGATGCCAGTCGGACCACACTGACCTCCGTCAGAGGTGGCGAGACATCAGGTTTCAAACGAGAGTTTGATCCTGGCTCAGAATCAACGCTGGCGGCGTGCCTAACACATGCAAGTCGAACGAGAAAGGGGTAGCAATACCCTGAGTAAAGTGGCGCACGGGTGAGTAACACGTGACTAACCTACCCTGGAGTGGGGGATAACTGAGGGAAACCTTAGCTAATACCGCATAATACCCACGGGTCAAAGGAGCAATTCGCTTTGGGAGGGGGTCGCGGCCGATTAGTTAGTTGGCGGGGTAACGGCCCACCAAGACGATGATCGGTATCCGGCCTGAGAGGGCGCACGGACACACTGGAACTGAAACACGGTCCAGACTCCTACGGGAGGCAGCAGTGGGGAATTTTGCGCAATGGGGGAAACCCTGACGCAGCAACGCCGCGT
>JARLGE010000026.1 GCA_031296215.1 Occallatibacter sp. | reverse complement strand
GTGACTCCGGCCTCGGCGACCGTTACCAGCGCCCAGACACTGTCCGTGACAATTACCGTCGGCGGCAATCCGACGCCAACCGGCTCTGTGACCCTTGGCAGCGGAAAATACGCCTCTGGCGCCGCCTCACTGGCCGGAGGCAGCGCCATCATCACCCTTCCCGCCGGTTCCCTGGCCACCGGAAACGACACGCTCACCGCGAGTTACACGCCCGACGCGGCCAGTTCCTCCACCTATAACAGCGCCTCGGGATCGGGACCGGTCACCGTGACTGCGGCGGTGAAGGCCACCCCGAGTGTCTCCGTGACGACGTCCGCAGGCACTGTCACCAATGCGCAGTCTTTGGTGGTAACTGTCATGGTCGGCGGAGGCTCCGGCAATCCCACGCCCACGGGCACGGTGACCTTGAGCAGCGGAACCTATAATTCCACCGCCACGCCGCTCGCCGGCGGCAGCGCCTCCATCACTATTCCCGCCGGTTCCCTGGCTACGGGAAACGACACGCTCACCGCGAGTTACACGCCGGACGCGGCCAGCGCATCCACCTACACCAGCGCCTCGGGAACGGGCTCGGTCACGGTGACCGCCCCGCCCACCTATGTGCTCACGGTGGACTCGGCCGCACCATCAAACGGCGTTTTAGTTCAGGTCTCTCCCGCGGACATGAACAGCGCACGCAATGGGACCGCGCCCTTCACCCGCACCTACAACGCGGGGACACAGGTAACGCTTTCCGTTGCCATGGACTCGGGCATTTACTCCTTCGTGTCATGGGGCGGATGCACCACCACCAGCGGGACCAATTGCAGCGTAACCATGAACCGGGCGACAACCGTCACCGCTACCTACAACCAGGCGCAGATTCTTTCCATCGGCGTTTCGCCCAACACCGCGACCATTGGGACCCAGCAGCAGTTCACGGCAACAGTAAGCGGCACCGGCTCCTACAGCAAGTCGGTGAGCTGGTCGCTGACTTGTCCGTTGTGCGGCGGCATGAGCCCCGGAACGCTGAGCGCGAGCGGACTTTACACCACGCCCTATCCCGCGCCGGCATCGGTCACCGTGACGGCTACCAGCACCTCGGACACGTCTATCCACGGCAGCGCGATCGTCACCCTGAGCCAGCCCGCCGCAGCTGCTGGCCCGGCGCTGACCGTGGACGCAGGCAACCCGACCCACGCCATCAACCCATTCATATACGGCTGGAACGGGTATTCGGCCAGCTCTTCGGCGGCTAAGGCAGCCAACATCACAGTCGATCGCTTCGGCGGAGATGCCACCTCTCGCTACAACTACCAGCTCGACGTAACCAGCTCCGCCAGCGACTGGTGGTTTGAGAATCAGGTTGGCAACAACGGTCAGGAAGCCACGAGCCAGTTCAACGAACAGGTCATCGGCGATGCCTCCGTCGGAGCCAGGACTCTGGGCACGGTAGGCGTGCTGGGCTGGGTGGCGAAGGATGGCACGTCCTGCAGCTTCCCGAGGGCGTCCTACCCCAGCCAGTATGCATTCGACCCCTACAGCGGCGCCTGCGGAGACGGAGAACTGCCCAACCAGACCAACATCACCGGCAACGATCCGACTTTGGTTGCAACCCAGGCGGGTCCCGCGTGGGCCGGCGATTGGGTCGCGTACCTGGTGAGCAAGTTCGGCACCGCGGCCAACGGCGGGGTCTACGCCTACGACCTGGACAACGAGCCCGCCTGGTGGGACGCCGTGCATCGTGACGTCCATCCCGTGGCCTCTACCTACGACGAAGTGACCAACAACGGCATTGCAACGGCTCTGGCCATCAAGGCCGCCGATCCAACCGCCCAGGTGAACGGGCCAGTGGTCGACTACTGGTGGAATTACTTCTATTCCAAGAAGGATATTGAGGCCGGATGGAACAACCCGAACTCCTGTTACCAGCCGTGGGATAACCCAACCGACCGGCAAGCGCACCTTGGCGTTCCGTTCATCGAGTACTATCTGCAGAAGTTCAATGCAGCTGAAACCACCAACAAGGTTCGCCTGCTCGACTACCTCGACCTGCACACGTATTTCGCGGCCACCTACAACGGCAGCGGCGTCGGCCTGACGACCGCGGGCGACACCGGGGAGCAGGAGGCGCGGCTCAATTCGACGCGCGTCTTCTGGGACCCGACCTATACCGATCCTAATTTCCCGCAGCCGAATTACACCACCGACTCGAATTACACATCGAGTTGTAACGTCCCGCTGCAGGCTCCGCAGCTGATTCCGATGGCGCAGGCCTGGGTTGCGAAAGACTACCCCGGCACCAAGATCGCCTTCACGGAATATAACTGGGGCGGGCAGGAGAACATCAACGGCGCGGTGGCGCAGGCCGATATTCTGGGCATCTTCGGCAACTACGGCCTGGATATGGCGACGCTGTGGGGGCCTCCCGATCCAACCACGCAGGTTCCCGGCCTGATGGCATACGAGATTTACCGTAACTACGACGGGAAGAACTCTATGTTTGGGGATATAGCACTGGCCTCAACGAGTGTGAGCCAGGGCGCGCTCTCGGTCTACGGCGCGCTGCGCACTTTCGATAACGCCATCACTGTGATGGTGATCAACAAGACCTACGGCGACCTGACCTCGACCATCACCCTGGCCAACTTCACCACCACGAGCACAACTGCCCAGGCCTACCTCTACAGCAACGCCAACTTGAATGTCATCGTGGCCGAGCCCAACCTAGCGGTCACGCCGCCTGGCACAGGAGCCACGGCCAGCACAATCACCACGAAGTTCCCGGCCCAGTCGATCACGCTTCTGGTGGTTCCGCAGTAGCCCGGAGATGCCGGACGCAGGCTTCGAAGAAGCGATTGCGCCCATGTACCGCTGGATTGGTTGCCACTTGCCCGCTAACATTGGTATAGTCCTGCTTCGGTCGCGTTCCCGGTTGCAGGTGCATTGAGATATTCGAGTTGTCCGGCAAATCAGGCCTGGAAGCAGCTGGCAGCCGGGGGCGAAGCGGAACCGCTCCATCTTTACTCGGTTGGCTCTACTCGGCCGGGACCATGGAAAGTTAGCTGTGCCTGGAGAAATCGAATTGACCGAAGTTGGTGAAAGTCAGGCCGGCGGCAAAGCGAAGCCGAGAGGCAAGGCGCAGGTTGCGCATCGCAAGCCCACCATGAGCGACGTTGCGCGCCTGGCCGGCGTGGGCACCATGACCGTGTCCCGCGTTCTCAACGGGACGGTCCCGGTGGCGGAAGAGACGGCGCGCCGGGTGCAGACGGCGATCAGCCAGTTGAATTACCGGCCCAACGAGCTGGCGCGCGCGTTTCGCGGTCAAAAGAGCAAATCCATCGGGTTGATCATCCCGTACCTTTACGACCCCTTCTTTGCCAACTGCGCCCACGCGGTGACCACAGTCGCCAAGGAGCATGGCTATTCGGTGATCATCACCACCTCCAACGAGGATCCGGAAACCGAGTACGCCGAGGCGGACCAGATGCTGCAGCGGAACGTGGATGGGGTGGTGGTGATTCCCGCCAGCCTCAGCCACTCCCGGCTGACGCGGACACTGTTCGGCAAGACTCCGGTGGTGGCCTTCGACCGGCCGGTCTCCGATCCCACGGTGGATGTAGTGCTGGTGCAGAACACAGCCGGCGCACGCCGCATCGTCGAGCATCTGATCGAGCATGGCCACCAGCGCATCGCGTTCATGGGACTGAGCCGGAGCCTTTTCACCATCAACGCGCGCTTCATGGGCTACCGCCGCGCGCTGCAGGAAGCCGGATTGCACGAAGACTCTTTCTTCGGCTGCGGCTCCCAGGGAGAGACGTTGACCTCGCTCAAGGAGAAGCTCAAGGGGCTGAACGCGCCCACGGCCATTCTGACCTCGAATACTCTGGCCACGCGTTATGTTCTCAGCTCTCTCCTGCACCTGGGCGTAAAGATGCCGAGCGACATTGCCTTCGCGGGGTTCGACGACTTCGACATGGCGGAGTTCACCTCGCCGCCCCTGACCGTGGTGCGCCAGCCGGCGCAGGAGATGGGCCGCGTGGCCACCAGTCTGCTCTTCGACCGCATTGAACGGGGAGAGGTACCGCAGACCGGCAACCGCATCGTCCTGCCGGTGGAGATCGTCCTGCGCAGGTCCTGTGGATGCAAACATCGCCTGCCGGTCGTCATACATTAGAGCGTTTTCGGAATACTCGAAGACTTTTTCGGAGCGGTGGAGGGTGGCTTTTTTCTTGAGAAAGAAGCCTCTTGTGTGCGTGCATTCGGTCCACACCAACTCCTAAGACGCCATAGCCGTTCCGTCCTGCCTGGCTTAACCTGCGCAGTGGACCGGACCCGCCGACCTGGACGGGAACGCCGCGTGCACACTCCCTCGACAGACGCGGAAGGCAGCGCAGGCGCACACGGGCAATGGCGAGGCGGGCCAGACGGCGGGGAGACTTTTGCCTTCCGCGGGTCAGGACACCATCCCTCGAATCCATGCGAGATCGTTACCATTTCCAGCGCATCGTCCCCACGCTATGATTGTCCCGAATCCGGAGGCTTCAGATATGGGAGACGGGCTCTCTTGGAACGAGCCCCTTGCAGAGCCGTCATTTCCGATTTTTTCGCGAGATTCCGGCTTTTATAAGAGCACTTGTGATACAAATGAGAACAATTCAGGTTGACATGGGAACGCTCTCATGGTTAAGGTGTGGGACGTGCATATGCAAGACAGGCTGAAGAGTCCCGTACTGGTTTTTGACGTGGGTGGCAGCCATGTTTCCGCCGCTGTCTGCCTGGACAGCGACTTCCGGCTCGGACCCGTCGCAAGCGACCGGCATTCCGCCCCGGAGACCAGCGAAGCCTTCGTCGATCTGCTGCACACTCTTGGAGTGAAAGCGGCAGCCGGTCTGCCTCCAGTGACGGGGGCCACACTGGCCATGCCCAGCCCCTTCCATTACGAGACCGGCGTCTGCCTGATGCGCCACAAGCTGCCCTACCTCTACGGCGTGAATCTGCGCCAGGCCTTGGCCAGGCGATTTGCATGGGCACCGGCGCAGGTCGACTTCCTCAACGACGCTAACGCTTACCTGCTGGGCGAGGTGGGCGCAGGAGCGGGCCGCGGATTTGCCCGGGTCGTGGCCCTCACCCTGGGCACCGGCACCGGAGCGGCCTTCGCTGTGGACGGGCAGCTGGTTACCGACGGTCCCGGTGTTCCGCCGGGCGGCGAAATCTGGGATCTTCCCTACGAGGGCGGGATCGTGGAAGACTTTCTCTCCTCCCGGGCCATCTCCAGCGGCTACCAACGCCGTACGGGCAACACCTCCACCCCTGCCGCACTGGCGGAGTGTGCGCCGGCCGACCCGGCAGCGCAGGAGACATTCACCGAGTTTGGGCAGCATCTCGGGTGTGTTCTCAGCACCAGGCTGGCCGCGTTCTCCCCGGACGTGGTCGTGCTCGGGGGAGGCATCTCCCGCGCCGCCCGCCTGTTTCTGCCCGCTGCCGAGCGCCAGTTGACCGGCGGCCTGGCTCCCCAGTTGCGGGTCTCAGAACTGCAGGACCTGGCGCCGCTGGTGGGCTGCGGCGTGGCGCGTTTCCTGAGCGGCAACGACGCATCACCCACCCTCGGAACAAGATCGGCACAGGCTAATCCTGTATAGCGCGATTGACCAAACAGCACTGCGCCGCGCGGCAGCTCGTTCCGGCTTTCTATCCGCGCATCAGGCCGCCTCCGGCGGGGCTGCGGTTATCTCCAGTTCCACATGCCTGGAGCCAAGGACGGGGTGATGCGCAGTCAGGCGCACCGTGCCGGGCTGTTCGATTGCGCGAATCCAAACAGCGCCGGTGCCTCCCACGAGCGCGAAGGGGTTGTCGCCGATCAGCTCGGCCGGGCCGGTGAGCTCGAAGCGGATCGGGTCATTGGCAAAGGGGCGGATTGAGTCGAATTCGTCCGTGACGCGCAGCACGATGCGGGTGGTGTCGGCCCCGTCGGCTTTGAGCGCCCGGTCGTCGGCCAGCAGCGCGAATTTCTGGTCGACGCCCTTGCCCGAAAAAGTGCGCGAGATGACCTGCTTGCCGCCGATAAAGCCGTCAATGCGGAGATCGCCCCATCCAACCTCGTGCCTGCCGCCCGGCTCGGCGCTGAAGAGCGGGTATTTCAGGTGCGGGAACTGCGCGCGGTCGGGATCGGCTTCGGCGATCAGCTCGTCGTTGACATAGAACTTGAGGTGCTCGCAGTTGGACGAAACCAGGGCCTTGCTGAACCCGACGTTTTCGTCGCCTGCCGCCCAGTGAAAGGCGGGCTCCAAAACGATCTCTTCCTCGGGATCGCACTGCGAGCGGTAAAATCCCGCAGCCGGCTTGGGCTCGCGCCAGATGTCTGTGACTCCGTGGTAGCAGATGCGGTCGCCGGAGCCGAAGTTGGCGTGGGTGTTGTAGTCGAAGGCGCACCAGCCGATTCCGCCCGCGTATTGCGGATTGGAGGCCAACTGGTCGTGAACGCGCGCGTGGCGCACGGTGTGTTCGCGCTGCCGCTCGTTGTTGTCAATGGTCTTGGTGGGGTAGGTGTGGCCCGCGAATTCGGTATTGAGATAGAGGGGATGGTTGGGCTGCTTGAGAGGCCAGCCGAAGTCGTTCATGGTGAAGACGTCTTCCAGGAATTCGGACTCCTGGAAGTAGCGGATGCCGCCGGTCTGGCGCGAGGGATCGAGCTGGTGGGCCATGGCGTTGGTGCGGGTATAAAAGTCGTGATTGTCGAGCGACTCGTTGATGCGCACGCCCCACAGAATAATGGAGGGATGGTTCCAGTCGCGGCGAATCATGCGGCTGACGTTGTCCACCGAGATGTCCTGCCAGGGCTGGTCGCCGATGTGCTGCCAGCCAGGGATCTCTTCCAGGACCAGCAGGCCGATCTCGTCGCAGGCGTCGAGGAAGTGGCGCGACTGCGGGTAGTGCGAGGTGCGCACGATGTTGCACTTAAGCTTCTTGCGCAGGATTTCGGCGTCGCGGCGCTGCACGCGGCCGGGCATGGCCTGGCCCACCCAGGGGAAGGTCTGATGGCGGTCCAGGCCGCGCAGCTTGACGACCGTGCCGTTGAGCGAGAACCCCTGCGGCGTGAAGCGCGCCTCGTGGAAGCCGATGCGGCGCGTTTCGTGGTCGAGCAGATGGACGCCATCGAGCAGGCGCACTTCCACGCGGTAGAGTTTGGGCTTCTTCAGATCCCACAGCTCGATGGCGCCAAGATTGTCTAGATGGACGGTTGGCGAGATGTTGGGTTTGTCCTCTCCTCCCTGAACCGCCATCGCTTTCTTCGCCACCTGGCGCTCTCCGTCGTAGAGCGCAGCTTCCAAGGTCAGTCCGCCCCGCAAGGAATACGTGTCGCACGCGAGGAAACACTGCACATCGAGCGATGGCGTTCCCGACAACACGTCCTTGGGCAGGGCGAAAACGTTCTCGATGTACGTGCGCGAGACGATGCGCAGGGAGACCTCGCGGTAGATGCCACCGAAGGTCAGGTAGTCAACCTCGTTGCCGAAGGGCGGAATGTCCTTGCGCTCGCTGGAATCCACTTCCACGGCCAGCACGTTGTCGCGGTCGAAGTCGACATGGCCGGTGAGCTCAAAGGAGAACGGCGTGAAGCCTCCCTTGTAATCGCCTAGGCGCACACCGTTGAGCCAGACCGTGGAGGCGGTCATCACGCCTTCAAAGTCGACGAAGATGCGCTTGCCGCGCGCGGAGGGCGGAAGCCGGAAGCGGCGGCGATAGATGGAGACGAACTCGTAGGACTTCTCGTCGAAGCTGTGCCAGGGCACGCGCAGGTTGGTGTGGGGCACCACGACGCGGGCAAACTTGCTGTCGTCGAATTCGCGGTCGTGCGCGGCCGGCGTGGCCTTGGGGCTGTAGCGCCAGTTGCGGTTGATGGGCAGCACCATGCGCCCCGGCGCGGCGGGGGCCGCATCGGGCGACGAAGCGGCGGCAGGCAGACCCGGCGCTACGGTGGCGCCGGCAAGCAGAGTTCCAGTGGTCTTGAGAAAATCGCGACGGTCCATGATGCTCCTTGGTAAAAAACAGAAAGATGGATTGGTTGTTTGCCGGTTCTGTCAGGGTTTGGGAGAAGATCCTGCCTTTTCCGCGTAAACGAACTGCTGCACTTCCGCGCGCTCCTTGTCAACTTCTGCTAGGTGTTCGGCGCGCAGCTTTTGATAGACCTCGAATTCCTTCTGCGCCTGATCCTTGAGCCCGGTGTGGACATAGTCCTGGCCGAGCCGATAGTGGGCGTCGGCCAGGTTCGGATTCAACTCCAGCGCGCGCGCGTAAAACGGAATGGACTTTGCATACTCGTGCTGGTCGGCGTAGAGATTGCCCAGCTGCACCTGCGCTTCGGCAAGGGAGCCGTCCAAGGCGATCGCCCTCTCCAGCAGCGATTGCACCGCGGGAAGGTTGGTGCCTGCGTCTTCAGCGCGCTTGCCCTTCCACAAACTCATCGCATAGTAGTACTGGGCCAGCCCGTTGCCGGGCTCGAGTTCCGCATAACGCCGGAATCGCTGGATCACCGCATCGGCCTGAGCGGGCGAATTGTCGAAGGCCTTGGAGAGATAAATGTAACAGCGCGCGTCGGAGGGATCCAGATCGGCGGCAGCGATCAGGGCCTTGACCGCCTCGTCGTATTTGCCGCGCAAATCGAGCGCCAATCCGAGGCCAATCGTCAGCCGGGCAGACTTCGGATAGCGCTGGGAAGCCTGCTCGAAGACTTCTATGGCCGGCTCGTAGGTCCGATGCAGAAGAAGCTCGCTTCCCCAATAGAACAGGTTGTCCTCGCTCGGATCCAGGTGCGCGGCGGTCTCGAAATCGTTGGCCGCCTCGACGAACTTTCCGTCTTTCTCATCTACCTGGCCCAGCAGGTTGTGCAGTTCGCCGGTGTTCCTGGTTGCCAGCAGGTGCTGAACCTGCTGCCGCGCAGCCGCCAGGCTGCCGGTGAGGAACTCGGCCATGGCCAGGTCATAGCCGTTGTCGTAGGATGCGGGATCGATCTGCTGCGCGCGCTTGAGATACGGGAGGGCGTCGGCGAGCTTTCCGGACTGGATCAAAAACTCGCCTAGGTTGTGGTTGGCCTGATAATCCTGCGGCTCGAGGTCGAGCGCCTTGCGGAACTGGTCCCCGGCCAGCTCCATCTTTCCGGCGTGCGCCAGGGCTGCGGCCAGGTTGGTCCGGGCCTCAGGGGAATCCGGTTTCAAGCGGACTGCCGCCTCCAGGTGGGTCAGGGCTTTGCCGTCATCGGCCAGCGCGGCGTAGATCAATCCCAGCAGCTCATGCATGGCATAGCTGTCCGGGGCGTGGGGTAAAAGGCCTTCCAACTGCGCCGCTGCCTGCGTGTACTGGCCCGCCTCGTACTTCGATACAGCGGATTGATACTCGCTGTCCAGCTTCTGCCTCGCGCTGTCCTGGGCCGGCGCCAACGGCGCGCAAAGCAGAAGAGCGCAGAGGGCAGCCAGCGGAAGACTGAAGAAAGCAGCCAGCCGAAACCCAGGACCCTTCCTCACAGCATCCTCCGCGACCACCGCGTGAGACATTCGCTCAAAAAAGAAAACCCCGGAAAGGCACCCAGTTGGCGTGCCTTTCCGGGGCGCTTTCATTCTAACTCAATAGACAAACTTCATAGCAAACTGGATCTGCCGCGGATCGTAGGGAGCATCGCGCGTGGAACCGATTGCGCCGAAGGATGGGTTGGTGTAATTGCCCGAGCCTGAGACCGAGACAACGCCGTTGCCGCCGAAGCTGGGAGCATTGAAGTTCGGGTGGTTGACGATGTTGAAGAACTCGGTCCGGAACTGGATCGAGTACCGCTCGCCGAGCTGGAATCCCTTGAACATCGAGAAGTCCAGGCGATGGAAACCGGGACCCACCATCTGCCCGGCCTTGGAGCCCAGAGCAGCCGAGGTCTGCAGAGAGACGCAGTTCTGTGCTGAGCCTGCGATCGGAGCAAGCGATCCAGGGGCTCCGCCCAGCTTGCAAGGCTGGGTGATGGCTCCAACTTGGGTGTCCGATCCGATGTTCCCGATCCAGTGGGGCCCATGGTATCCACCTTGGTCCGTCCCGATCTTGATGCCGAGTTGCGGGTCTCCAACACGGATGTCGTTGCAGCCCGAGCCGGAGGTAGTCCCGGTGTTGCAGCCGAAGTTCAACGGCTGGCCGCCCTGCATGGTCAGGATCCAGTTGGTGGACCACCCGCCCAAGATGGCGTTTGCCACCCCTCCCTGGTTCATGAAGCGCTTGTCCTTGCCGAAAGGAAGCTGATACCCGCCGCTGAAATGGACCACCTGGCGGATGTTGAAATCAGCCTCGGCAATGTCGAATTTGGGACCGAGCCCCGGTATGGAGTAGGCGCGAAGACTGCCTGTCGTGCCGCCATTCAGCAAGTCGCCGGCGTTGGACAGCGTCTTCGACCAGGTGTAGGTGAACAGGTAATCGAGCCCGTTCGCGAACTGCTGTTCCAGCTTGGTTTGCAAGCCGTTGTACTGGCTTTGCCCGTAGGTGGCCTGGTAACTGCCGCCGCCGAAATCGACGAACGGAACACAGCTATTTTCGGGGAAGCTGGCATAGGGGCAACCCTTCCCAGTGCCGATCCCGGCAGGCAGAAGCTGCGTCACGTTCTGATAGCCGACGCCTCCCTGCAGGTCCATGCCATCGGTGAAGACATACGACGCCTGCGCAGACAGTGTCCGCGTCAGGGAGTATTGGAGCGTGAGGTTGGCGCTATAGGTTCGCGGAGTCTGGTAGTCGAACTGGAGACCCTGGAGGCCGAGGCCCTGTGCGTTGACCGCTGTTGGCGTAAGCGGGATGCAGGAGAAGCCGGACTCGAGAGATGCCGTCCCACCGGGGCCAGCCGTCGAGCAACCTGCGTACGGAGAGTTGTAATTGATTGGCGCGACCTGCGACTCCTGGGCCGGTTGGCCGGGGTCCCGCGTCGGGAAGTACGACAAGTTGAACACAAAGGGATAGTTCTCGCCGATATTCGGGCCGTACCCCTGGTTCTCGAAGGAGTTGAAGAACAGACCGAACCCGCCGCGCGCCACCAGCTTGGGAGTGATTTCGTAGGCTAAACCGATGCGCGGTGCGTAATTCGTCTTTTGCGTTTGCAGCAGTCCTTGTCCATACTTGTCGGTCTCCAACAGGGTGATTCCATCCGCCGCCAACTGATCGACGACGCCGACGCAGCCTACCCCGGAACAGCTCGTGGTGGTGGACAAGGCTCTGTTGTCCTTGCCGCTGGCGGGAACAATGAACGTCGGCGCGCCGATTCCCTTCTCGGGCAGCGCGATGGGAACGAAGTTGGCCTGGCCGCCATTCTGCTCGTTGATCGGCCCGAAGAAGTCCCAGCGCAGGCCCAGGTTCAGGGTCAGCTTGGGAGACATCTTCCAGTCGTCCTGGAAGTAGGAGGCGAAGTAGACCTTTTCGTCGTAGGTCTTGTTGATGTTGGAGGCGTACACCCCGTCTGAACCGCCGGAGAAGCTGAATCCGTTGGGATTGGCGTTCCCGGCGATGGTGGCGGGAGCAGCCATCGGCGGCAGCAGCATCTGCGGCATTCCGGTCGTGGTCTCGCCCTGGTTGGGGATGTCGGTGAAGCCGCCGCCATATTGGAAGGCGCCGCGCGACCATGCCGGCTGCAAGGTGGAGAACTTCACGTGCTGGTACTCGATGCCCATCTTGAAGCTGTGCTGGCCGTAAATCTTGGTGAAGTCGTCGGTCGCCTGGAGCGTATAGCTGACTTCGTCGGAAGGCAGGAAGTTGTTGCTGCCCAGGTTGGTCAAATTGCCGATGTAGAAGTTGGGCAGACCGCCGTTCTCGGCAGACTGCTGAATGTCGGCAATGTTGTACTGCGCCGGGATTCCGGAGACGCCGCCATCCGGTCCGTAGCGCGTCGTGTGCAGGTGAGCCAGACCCGCCCTGGCCTGGTTGACCGTGTTCGGCGAGAAGACATGGGTCCATCCGGCTACGCCCTGGATGGACTTCGCGGTCTGGACGCCCTGCTGGAAGGCGCCACCGTCCGCTACGCCGCCAAACGGCCCCGGAATGTATTGCGGATCGTCGGAATAGCTGAAGCGAACGAAGATCTGCTCCTTCTCGCTGGGGTTGAAGTCTCCGCGCGCGTCGAAGCTGTTGGAGTGTTCGTACAGGGCGGGGCTGTCCTGGTACGTGCTCAGGCCGGAATTAGGCTTCGGGTAAAGCTGCAAGAGCTTGATCGCGTTCGGATCCAACGCGCGACCGCCAAGAACGCCGGGGGTGAGTTGGTTCAGGTCGGAGCAGGCGGCCAGGGTAAAGCTCATCTTCCCGGGTCCGCAGACGCTGCTGAACGGATCGCGAACATAACCGTAGACCGTTCCGGCTGGATCGTCCCCCGTGCAAGGCGGGCCCGCGATACCGCTGGGCTGGTCCACCTGTGAGCAGCCAACGGCGCGCGTGGTGGCAGGATCCAAAATGGTGCCCTGTTGGATCGTGCGGCCCAGAAGGTCGGATCTGGTGCCCCCGCCGGCCTGGGTGAGGACATCGCTGAAGTTCGTGAAGACGCTGCTCTGTTCCGTGGCAGTCGGAACGCTGTTGGTGAACGAGGTGCCTTGAACGCGGCGCTTGCCTTCGTAGTCACCGAAGAAAAAGATCTTGTTCTTGATGATGGGTCCGCCGCCGGATGCGCCGAACTGATTCTGGCGCAGCTCGCCCTTGTGGGGTGTCGTGGAGTTGTCTTCAAAGAAGTCGGCAGCATCGAGCTTATCGTTGCGGAAAAACTCCCACACCGTACCGTGCAGGCTGTTGGTGCCGGACTTGATGGTGGCATTGAGCACGGCGCCGGCGGAACGGCCCAGTTCGGCGCTGAAGTCAGCGGTCTGAACCTTGAATTCCTGGATGGCGTCCAGCGGAGGCAGAATGACGAAGTTGGTGCCGTTAAGGAAGTCGACGGCGTTGGAGTTGTTGTCGATGCCGTCCAGCAGGTAATTGTTCTGCGCCGGACGCAGGCCATTGGCCGAGAATGCGCCCGAAGCCGCGTTGCCGCGCGTATCGGCCTGCGGCGTGTTCATGCCGGCGCCGAGCTGAGCCAGGAAGGTAAAGTTGCGCCCGTTCAAGGGCAGGCTGTTGACGGTCTCCGTTCCGATGACCTGGCCGACCGAGGCCTCCTCGGTTTGCAGCAGAGGTGGCGCGGTTGTAACCTCGACGGTTTCCGTCGCGGCGCCCAGTTTGAGCTGAATGTTGATCAACAGCGTCTGCGCAACCTGCACGGTCACGTTCTGCTGCGTGGTCTTGGAGAAACCTTTGGCCGTGGCAGTCACGGTGTAGTGCCCGGTCTTGACCGGCGAGAACGTATATCCGCCGCTGCCGTTGGTCCTGGTTTGCAGCGTCATCCCCTGATCGGTGTTCAGCAGCGTCACTTGCGCGTTGGGAATAACGGCTCCTGTGGAGTCCTGAACCGTTCCGGTAATTGCACCCTCGTCCACCTGGCCAAACGCGCGCGGGCTTTGGACCAGAATGAAGCAGAGGACTGTTAGGGTTATGCAACCAAATGCTCTAACCCACCTGGCGAAATCGCGATCAAGGCCCATCCGAATATCCTCCGTAGTCTCCTGTTAAGCGCACCACAAAATCATCGTTCCGAGGGGGAGCCCCGGCCCTTTGCGCGGAAGGTGTAAACGATTTCATGCGTCTTTGTAAACGCTTTCACGTCCGCGTCAAACAATTTAGTACTGTCGCTAGATATTTGTCAACCAAAAGTTGGAGTTTCCCCTTTTTCCCCCGGACCGCAGCTCCCGTCCAGCGCTTCGCGGACCCGCATCCACTCATGTCACACGAGAATTAATCTTAACATAATCAACTATATACACTCACATACCAGCAGCGAACGCGGCGGCGATTGATAAACCCAGGGGCTGCGCCTATAATCCGCCCAGACTTGATCCGGCATGCCGGAACAAGGCAGCTATCCAGGAAATTCTTCCGAGCGAGGTCTTCTTATGGAGAACGGACTTTGTCCCGGCGCGGAGAGAGGCTCCGAGTTCGTGGTCGATCCCGGTTCTCTCCAGGACCCGAGCAAGCGGAGATTTCTGAATGCGGCGGGAATGCTGATGGCGGGACTGATGCTTCCCAGGGCGCGAGCCGCCCAGGGCCCCGGCGTTCCGGCGGGCTCGGGACACAAGGTGGTGGTGGTGGTGGTGGGCGGCGTGCGCCGCGACGAGACTTTTTCTCCCGATGGCGCGGTGAACATTCCCCACCTCTCCACCGATCTGCTTCCCCAGTCGCTCTTTTATCGTCATGCACGCAATGAGGGCGTGACCGCTCACTTCAACGCCATCTCCAGCATCCTTACCGGCACCTGGCAGCGCGTGGACGACTGGGGCAAGCTTGCGCCAACCAGTCCAACCTTATTCGAGCAGTTCCGCAAGGGGCTGCATGTGGATCGCAGCGACACCTGGGTGGTGGCCAGCAACAAGGCGCTCACCAGCCTGATCGGCGCCAGTTCCGACACCAACTTCGGACCCGCTTACGGCGCCAACGTGGTGTTTCCCAAGCAGCTGATGCTGATGGCTGTTGTGGAGGCATTGCGGCAGGGACGAACCGCCAACATGGCGGACCGCAGCAAGGTGGAAGTGGAGCTGGAAAGCGCCATGGAGGGAAGCAACTACGAGGGGCTGGGCTGGAATGTGTTCGACGGCTCCGACCAGCTCGATCCCCGCGTGCGCGGCACCATCCAGAACGCCATCGCCAGTTTTGTACAGAGCGGCGGGCCGACCTCGGGCGACGAACTCACCTTCTTCATGACGCGCGAAATCATGCGCAAGTTCACGCCGCAACTGCTGGTGGTCGCCTTCTCCGATGTGGAAGCGGCGCATTTCGGTTCGTATGCTCTGCACACCTCGGGCATCAAGACGGCCGACCGGCTCACTTTTCAGATGTGGCAGGAGATCGAGGCCAACCCGGATTACCGGGGGAAGACGACCATGGTGGTGCTGCCTGAATTCGGACGCGATCCGGACGGCTCGTCGACCAACGGATTCTTCAACCATCGCGCCAACTCGGAATCGACGCGGGACACCTGGATGATGGCGCTGGGAGCGGGCGTGGACAAGCCGCAGACGATCGAGCGCCCTATCCGCCACATCGATCTTTGTCCCACCCTGGCGAGCCTGCTGGGTTGCCCCCCGCTGGACGCGCAAGGCCGCCGGCTGGAGGAGATTCGTGGGTAGAGGGGAGTTGAGCCGCAGGCGGGGCGGGAGTTTTTTTAGAGGGGATGAGAGGATGCAGGCGGAGCGGACATTGCCGGGAGATATTCAGGATGCGTTGAGCAAGGGCGTGCTCAAACGCATACCGCTGACCTTTCTGCCTTTCGTCAATCAGCAGCTCAATCAGTGGGAGTACCTGTTTCCCAACGAGCGCCGGTCGGTGGAGCGGCTTGTTCTCTTTGTCGCCGGCCTGAGCCCCGAGCAATCGACAGAGCTGTTCCGCACGGTCGTCGAACTCGATGGCAAGATGGGGGTGCGCAAGTGGCAGTTCTCCACCACCGAACAGACCATCCAGAACTCATCGCAACTGGCCGCTACGCCCTACTTCCAGGATTGGCGGCGGGCGGTGCAGGCGGTCTTTGACGCAGCCGACGCGCATGCGCTGAAGACCAACCCCGACGCCGGTCAACCGGCACGCCGGCTGGTTCTGATCGATATCCCCGTGGAACTGCCCGTCGATGCTGCACAGGTGTGGCGCCGCTGGCAAGGCATCGGACGTCCCATCAAGCTGAACCTTGCGCAATCCGGCAACTCCCAGTCTGCTTTCGCAGCGCTAGTGTCGGGCGCACCCAACACGAGCGGCGGCCGCTCCGCCGGACTTCTCGATCACGAGAAGGCCCGCCCCCATGCCTCGCCTGCCGACACCTGGAT
>JARLGE010000192.1 GCA_031296215.1 Occallatibacter sp. | reverse complement strand
GGTGTCCTGGAGCTTGACCTCGGCGGAGACGCGCTCGAGGACGGCGATGCCGCCGGACTCGAGCGCCTCAACTTTCTCCGGGTTGTTGGTCATCAGGCGGACGGCCGAAATGCCCAGCAGCTTGAGCACCGCGGCGGGCAGCTCGTAGGCGCGGCAGTCGGCGGCAAAGCCGAGCTCGACGTTGGCCTCGACCGTGTCCATGCCCTGGTCCTGGAGTTCGTAGGCCTTGAGCTTGGCCATCAGGCCGATGCCGCGGCCCTCCTGCTGCTCGTAGAGAAGAATGCCCGCGCCCTCCTGGGCGATGCGGGAGAGGGCGAGCTCGAGTTGGAGGCGGCAGTCGCAGCGCAGCGAGCCGAACACGTCGCCGGTGAGGCATTGGGAGTGGATGCGGACGACCGGGGGCGCGGAGTGAATGTCGCCCATAACCAAGGCCACCAGACCCTCTACCGCGCTGCCGGGCGAAGCTGCCGGCTCGCAGTCGGGCCGGGGCGCGGACAGATGCCCCTCGAAGCCAAAGACGCGGAAGGCGCCCCAACGGGTGGGAAAATCCGCCTCGGCAACCTTGTTGACGCTTGCAAATGCCATGGTTCGATTCTACAAGGACAGGGATCAGGGATCAGGGGTCAGGGATCAGGGGTCAGGGATCGGGGATTAGGGAGTAGGGTGTGGGGAGTGGGGAACGGGGAACCGGGGAACAGGGAATACGGAGCAGATAAAGCCCACTGACCGCGAAGGTTCTTGTTCGCCAGCCGATGCTGTCGTCCGGCCCCGGCTGTTTTGCTGATCCCTAGCCCCTAACCCCTGATCCCTCGCCGTGCGATACATTGAACAAGAGATGGAGACCGCGTGACCGACAGGCTCATCTGGATAACGCTGCTGGTGAAGCTGGGCGTGGTTGCGTCCGTGGCCAGCATCCTGGCGCGCGTGGTCACTTTCCGCCGCCTGTTCTTTGCCGAGCGGCGCACGCCGCGCCAGACGCTGGCGCTGCTGGCGTTCTTTCTGGTTCCGCTTACCCTGGGCGTGTGGGTGCGGTTCTGGGTACCCAACTTTCTGGCCGCCGACATCTCCTTTGAGACGGTCATTCTGCTCGGCCTGCTGCTGGGTCCGCAATGGGCCATGCTGGGGGGCGTGGTGCTCTCCGGGCCCGCGGTCTATCACCACGAGTACCTGGCCCTGCCCGTCAACCTGGCGCTGGGAATGGCCGCGGGCATCCTGGGCCGCTTCGTGGAGCCGGAGGAGATCTGGTCGTTCACGCCGTTCATCGACCTGAGCCTCTATCGGTGGGTGCGCCGCAGCCTGCGTCTGCCGAGAGTCGACCGCCAGATATTGCTGCTATTTCTGATCGCGGTGATGGAGATGGTGCGCGACTGGGTGGCTCACGCCTATCCTCACCGGCTGTTTGCGCTGCTTGCCTCGCAGACCTGGGTGCAGGTGTTTGTGTGGCTGAGCGCGCCCATCGACGTGGGCATCGCGCTGAAGGTGTGGAGCACGCTGCGTCTGGAGATGAAGCTGGAAGAGCAGAAGCGGCTGCTGCTGGAAGCGCGCCTCGACGCCCTGCAGCGCCAGATCAATCCGCATTTCCTGTTCAACACGCTCAACTCCATCGCCTCGCTGGTGCGCATGAAGCCGGAGATGGCGCGCGAGATGACGGTGAAGCTGGCGAATATTCTGCGGGCGCTGCTGAAGGACCACGACACCTACGTGCCGCTGCGCGACGAGCTCAGCTTTACCGACGACTATCTGGACATTGAAGTGGTGCGCTTCGGGGCGGAGAAGCTGCGCGTGGAGAAGGAAATCGACCCGCGCACGCTGGATGTGCTGGTGCCCAGCATCCTGCTCCAGCCGCTGATTGAGAACAGCATCAAGCACGGCCTGGAGCCGCGCCTGCATGGCGGGACGGTGACGCTGCGCAGCCGGCTGGAGGGCAATCGGGTTCTCATCGAAGTGGCCGACGACGGCGTGGGGATGGGCAACCGCCCGGCCACGGCGCTGGACCGCGTGGGCGCCGGCATCGGCATGAAGAATGTGCAGGAGCGCCTGGAGGTGCTCTACGGCAACCAGGCACGCTTTGAAGTAGTCAGCAATCCAGGGCGCGGCACGCTGGTGTCCATCGACATCCCGGCCAACCTGCCCGAGCCGCCCTAGGCTTGCGACCTGTTTGCACCGGGAGGCATTGCGGCCGCGGCTGCGGCCTTGGCGGCTGCAGCCGCCCGTGCTTTGGCCTGGGCGGCTGCCCACAGCTCGAACTCCTGTTTCACGGTGACGCCGGGCTTGCGGAAGGGCCGCTTGCCGCCCTCGTGCATGAGCTTGAGAAAGGCTTCGTAGTCTTCAGCGGTGGTGGGGCGCGGCGCGGCGGGGGTTGAAGCAACCGAGGCGCGGGCCGCGACAGGTCCGCCAATGGCGGCCTCGAGGGTTGCTCGCTTCCTTCTGTCCCCGCCGCCGAAGAGCCAGTTCACTTCAAACGGCGCCATGCCGGGGACAAACAGGCGAATGATGGAGAAGAAGGGAATCGCGTGCCGCCCCATACCCAGCCCGACGATCACTGCCAGGCAGGCCGCGTGGGTGAGGATCGTCTGCGACAGCGGCATGGAGATGCCGGCTCCCTTTTCAGCGGTGATCACCAGGAACGCCAGGAAGAGGTGGTACGTGACCATCATGGAGATGTAGGTCACCCAGGGACCATCTCCGAAGAAGTGCCCGATCAGATAGCCAAGGCCGGCGCAGAAGAGGAATACAAGTGACTTCATGGTGTCCAATCCCAATCCCCTTCGAGGGCAAAGCGGGTCGTGTCCCCGCGGGGCGCGATGGTTCTTTCGATGCCGCGATGATCCCATTTGCCGACAGTGCAGGTCTATTGCACTTTGGAGTTACAACCAATTGGGGATAGGCCAGTGTTGCGCTATCGGCACGGAGCTCGCAGCGATTTGCTCATCACCAGCTTGCTCACTTCTTCCACGCCGGGAAGCTGGTCGAAGTCGAAGCGCGCCGGCACCGCAAACACGTAGCGGCGGTTGTGTCCCAACTGAAACGGGTTGAAGGGCGCGGCGCTCACGCTCATCCGTTCCTTCACCACCCGCCGCCACTGCGCCGTGGTGAAGATCAGGATGGGAATGTCTTCACGCGGATTCCCGGCCATCCACGCTGGGTTGCGGATCAGCAGTTTGGGCCCCGTCACGGCAGGCCCGCCGTCCCGCGGAGTCCCGTCCCACCCGTCGCTCACAATCGTGTACCCCTGCCAACTGGCAGGCAGGGTAAAGCAGAATCCATACTGGGCGTTCCGGTATTCGATTTGCTCGAGAGCGATGCTTGCGGGCATCGGCGGCGGCGTGTCTTGGGCTTGCATGGGCAGCGACAGAGAGAGCAGCAAAGCAATGGCAGCCAGACTGAGGCTTGGGTTCACCGGTCGATCCTTTCGGGCCTGAATTCACGCCGGGGGCGCCGGGCCGCGTTGCGCTGGGATTCCAAGAAACGAACAGAATGTCAGGTTCGCACGTGAATTCATCCTATTCCTGTACGAAATATCCACTTCGCAGGGGCTGAAGCCCAATGTCTCTTTGCTTCCTTTGTGGCACGACTGAAGTCGTGCCCTGACACGGTGCAAGATGCCCGTTTCATGCCTCCGCGGGTGGGTGAAACCGTTGGACGACCGTCACCGCTTTGCTTCGAGAGCCAGCACCGCATAGCTGGTGGCCGCGTCGCTCATGAACTTGCCCACGTTGGTCTTGGGGTCGCGGATTTTGTTCAGCGACCACGCCGGCCATGCGCCGGTGGCCTTGTCCTGGTTGGCCACGAGCCACTTCAGCCCGCGCGCAATGGGTGCATCGGCCTCCGGATTCGGGTGAAACTTTGTGGCCGTCTCTTCCAGCACCAGCACCACCAGGCCCGTGGCATACGCGTCGGGCCGCGTCTCCAGCGGCGTCTCGTCCACCCTCTTCCACGTGCCCAGGTCGGTCAGGCTCCAGCCGCCGTCCGCGCGTTGCAGCCGGTTCAACTCCGCGATCAACGCCCACTTCTGGTCGTTCGTCAAGACTCCGGGAAACCGGTGGGAGGCCCACAGCGCCACCACCTTGTTCAGCAGTGGCTGCGCCTCGTAGTGGCTGCTCAGGTAGCCGTTGAGGGCGGCCAGATTGGCGGCAATCTTCGTGTCATCGCGGTAGTGGTCGGGCGCCTTGCCCACGGCCACGGCCATGAGAGCCGCGCCGTGGTATTCCGACTCGGGCGACTCCCATGGGGTGTAGTGGAAGTTTTGCCAAACCCAGGCGCCGGCGGTGGGGCCGCTGGTGGACTGCAGCGCCCAGGCGTTGTCGAAGGCGATGCGCGTGGTCTCGCTCAGGTGCCCAGTGTGCTGGTCGTAGCTGGACAGAATCACCGCATTCAAGACCGACTCAGCGTTGCGCGACTCCACTTCCTTGCCCGCGCCGGAAGTGGCGTCGTTGTAAAAAGGGGCCATGTCCTTCCACATTTTGACGCGCTTCTCGATGCTGGCCAGCATGACCTGCTCGGCGGGCGAAGGGCCGCTCTCGCCCAGCGGCGAGCGGAGCGCCGGCCGCGCCAGCCCATAGCTGGCCTGGGTGTGGCAGCTCACGCACAGCGTCCCGTGGTCCTTCTGCGCGCGGTCCCAGCCCTGCCAGTAGATCTCGCGGGCGTCGAGGTAGCGCGCGGCGGCAGGCCGGTCCCATCCTCCGGCTTCGCCGGGCTTCTCGGCGGCCAGCACCGGCCGGTCCGGCGAGCCGGCGAGCGAAAAAACTATCGAGGCCGCTACCGCCGAGGCCGCCAACAAGCTTGCCGATAGCCGTCGGGTCGGGATGGGCTTGATCTTCATGGGGGAAACCTCCAAAAGCGCGCGGGGAGCGGAAATTTCAAAGCGGTCGAGAATTATGTGCTTTCTCGACAGAATACGGCAAGATACGTGGGGCAGGGGCCATTTCGATCGATTCTCCGCTGGTGGTAGCCACGTTCTGTGGTCCCCTTCCCATGAACCCCGGCGGGCAACCCCCAGCTACCGCGCATACAACAGGCGGTCGCGCTATGCTGAGAGAATGGTCCGCTTCACCGTGCTGGCTTCGGGTTCCAAGGGCAACGCGACGGTTGTCAGCGGCGGGCGCACGCGCATTCTGGTGGACGCCGGGCTGAGCTGCCGCGAGCTTTTCCGGCGCATGAGGCTGGCCGGCGAAGACCCCGAGACGCTGAATGCCATCGTTATAACGCATGAACACTCGGATCACGTTGGCGGCCTGGCCGTGACCGCGCGCAAGCTGGGCATTCCCGTCTATTTCACCGAGGGCACGCACCGCGCCTGGATGCGCTGGCTGAGCCCTCGCCGGCAAATGACCTATGCCCAGTGGATAGAGGCCGCCGCGGCGGCCCGCCGCCAGGCCGCCGAGCGGCAGGCGGAAGGGGATGCAGCTGTTGTCGGTGAGCCGGACGAGCCGGACGAGATTGCCGATCTGCCGTGCGAAGTGCCTGTTGCAGAGCCGGTCGCCGGTCTGCCGGCCGCATGGCCCAGTGCTCCCGATCACGTACCGTCACGAAAAGAGGATCCAACCTGGCTTCCATCCGTCGAGTATTTCCGGCCGGGTGAGCCCTTCGAGATCGGCGACATCGCCGTCAGCTCCTTCACCATCCCCCACGACGCCGCCGACCCGGTTGGCTTTGTCTTCCGCGCCGAAGGGGTGAGAATGGCCTCGGCCACCGACCTGGGGTACATACCGCCCAACGTCAAGGCGCAGCTCAAGGGCCTGGACCTGCTGCTGCTGGAGTCGAACCACGACCTGGAGATGCTGCGCGACGGCCCTTACCCCTGGAGCGTAAAACAAAGGGTACTTTCGCGCGTGGGTCACCTGTCGAACGAGGCGGCGGCGGATTTCCTTGAAAACGGCTACGACGGCCAGGCGGCCTACGTGATTCTGGCGCATCTATCTGAAAGCAATAATCTTCCCGAACTGGCAAGGGTCACGGCCGAGCGTGCGCTGAACGGCCGCGCCTGTCTGTTGGCCAATCACCTGTTGCTGGCTGAGCAGAATGAACCGCTTTCGCCTATATATCTTTAAGCTAATCAGGTTACAATAGTGATAGACGGGCATCACTCTGTACCAGGTAGATTGGCAAGGCAAATGCGCCAGGCGAGTGGATTGGACTGGCGATAGAGGGTGGGAGGATGCTGCAACCGGCAAGTCAGGTTCAGCAGCCTTGAAGCAGCAACCCCCGCCTTGTCACGTGAGCCGCAAGATGCATGGGCGGCGCGAACACATCCTTTGCAAAGTGAGTCTAAGAATCTATGGCAAGAAACGGATGCACAGACAGAGTCGTAGGCGCCATCCTGGCGAGCTGGCGGTATGACATCTCAGGGATCTCCCCGGAGATGCGCAAGGACTACGAATTTCATTTCGCCGAATGTCCTCATTGCAGCGCCCGGCAGAAGTTCCACCGCAGCCTCGATGTAACGCTGGCCGTTCTTACCTCGCTGGCGGCGCTGTTTTTCCTCTTCGCGCTGGCTGTTCTTCACCACATCAAGCCGCTGGAGCACGTGGCCTTCAAGGTGCTGGGGCTCGACGTCTTCGACATGTACCACATGTTCATGTCGGCCGGCGTGGCGGGACTTTGCTTCTCGGTGATCGGGTTTGTGCTGGTGCTGACGGCTACGCCCGTGCCAACCTATCTGGGCGGCATCGCCGCCGAGCGCAAGCGGCTGATTGAAGAGCGCCTGCCGGCGGCCATCAAGTCGCT
>JARLGE010000191.1 GCA_031296215.1 Occallatibacter sp. | reverse complement strand
TCGCCAAGGCAGAAGCCATTTCGACAGCAGCCAGGGCTCCGGAGATGACCGTCTGGTTGGGCGAGTTGAGGTTGGCGGCGGCCACGGGCAGGCCGGTCTCCGCCGCGGCTTCCCGGCAGGCCTCGGCCACCTGGGCCGGGTTCAGGGCGAGGACGGCGGCCATGGCGCCCTGGCCCGGCGGCACGGCCAGTTGCATGGCGTGTCCGCGGGCCTTGACGGCGCGCACGGCGTCGGCAAAGCTCAGGGTCCCAGCCGCCACGTGGGCGGACCACTCGCCCAGCGAGTGACCCGCGGCCAGAGCCGGATGAATGCCACGCTCAGCCAAAACGCGCCAGGCCGCCACGCTCACCGTCAGAATGGCCGGCTGGGTGTTTTCGGTGAGTTTGAGGTCCTCGTCAGGGCCTTGAAAGATCAATCTGGAGAGGGGAAAGCCGAGGGCTTCGTCGGCTTCGGCAAAGGTTGCGGCAGCGACGGGAAAGCGATCGGCCAGGTCGCGGCCCATGCCAACGGCCTGCGAACCCTGCCCCGGAAAGAGAAAGGCGAGTTTGGTGGACATTTCAGGATTGATTTTATCGCTTTGCGCCGGGAGTGGTGGGATCGACGATTCTCTGGGTCAGGAGCAAACCAGGTGAAGTTGTTCCGCCGCCGCGTTGAGGCGGATCTAGTTCCACGACCGCATGGATTTGCGGTTTCCCAGGTCTTCCGCCGTGGCGGACGAGACCTGGGGCACCCAAATCCATGGGCGCGCTTACAAAATCGCCAGGTCACGATACTAGTTCCAGCGCTTCTTGTCGTTGGGATCGTCGTCCAGTTGCTTGCCCTGTCCGTCGAAGCGGACGGTGCGACCCTGGGAGCGCATGTAGACCTCGAACTTGCGGGCGGCGCGGCGGCGCTTCCAGCGGTAATAGCGGTTGCGCAGCCCGTACCACTTTTCGCTGAAGGCGAAAGTTATGCCGCGGCGCGGCGCCACGCGCAGGAACAGCACGCCGGCCAGCGCTCCGCCTAACTGGGCAAAGGCGTACATGCGCTGCGAGCCGAAGAGCATGGCGATGGCGACGAGCCCATAAAGCACGGCCATGTAGCGGGCCTTGATGCCGATGGTGAAAAAGAGCAGGAATTCCATGTCGCCGTAGAGGACGCCGATGGCCACCAGCAGGCCGAAGATGCCGCCGAAGCAGCCGTAGAGCGGCATGGCGGCTAGCGAAAGCCCGAACGTGCCGCTGACCGCGTAGATGGCCAGGGACGCGACTGCCGTGCCCACGACCGATACGGCATAAAGGCCCAGCACCCAGCTCTCGCTGTGCATCTGCTCAAGGAATCCAGCCAGGAACCAGAGCGAGAGCAGCTCCAGGAGCGTTCCGAAGATGCCGAGATGGATGAAGCTGTAGCTGAGGGGCTGCAACAGCTCGCCATGGAGAAAGAGATCGGGCTGAAAGCTGAAATGCCGCAGCAGGCCACCGGCAAGGTCGGGAGCCGCCACGCCTGTCAGCAAAAGCAGGAAGTAGGCGGCCAGATTGGCCACCACCAGCAGGCGCGTGGCGCCGCGGAAGGCGGGGAAAGAGATCGGACTGGCGCCGGTGCGGGGCATCGTTCTCCTCAGGGTAAACGTTCAAGCCGCGAATGTCATGAAGATCGCTGTTGCGACCTCCACCTACCCATCGCCGCATGCAGGGGCCGAGGCATCGCGAGTCCCGTTCTGGGACCACCGCCAGGCCGCGATGGCCGGCGATCCAGCCCGCGGCGCCGCTTGTGCGGGCGCCCACCTCAGCGGCAGGGCCTCTGCCAGGCTGAAAACATTGCCGCGCGCCAGGAAACCAAGCCCGGCTTTTATCGTCTGTTCCCTGTATGCGGGCACATTGGTCCAAAGCGGGGGTCGATGGCCTGATCGGGCGGGGGAAACCGATGCGGTATGCTGCTGTGTTGGGAGCCTGCCGGCAAGCGACAGGCCGTGCCCCTTGACCTGAGGGCGCTTTCTCCCCAAGAATAGCGATGTCGTGCCGCAAGGCATCGTCATCCTACTAGATGAAACGCTCCGGAAAGAGAGGAGGCTGCCATGCCTAGCTGCCCTGAATGCGAGAATGATCTAGACGTGGAACTGGACGAGGTTGAAGAAGGCGATGTGGTTGCCTGCGAGGAATGCGGGACCGAGTACGAGGTGGTCGGCGTAGAACCGCTGGAGTTGGCGCGGGTGGACGGCGACCTGCTTGATGACGAACCGATCGAGGAAGAAGAGGAGGACGAGTGAGGCTGAGTCGTAGGAGTGTGCTGGCAGCGGCGGCGATTGCGGTGTGTGCGGCGGGAATGGTTCCCCTGGGGCTGCCGGGCAGCCTGATCGGCCCGCCCCTGGCCCAGGCGCAGAACATCGGCCAGCGGATGGTCAATGGAACCGTGATCGACGCCAGTTCCAAACCGGTCTTCGGCGCGACCGTCTTTCTCAAGCATCTGAAGACCAAGCAGATCGTCAGCTTCACCTCCGACCCCACCGGCAGATTCCGCTTTACCCAGGTGGACATGGCCGAGGACCACGAGCTTTGGGCGGAAAAGGACGGCCGCAAAAGCGCCGTCAAGACGGTGAGCCACTGGGATGCGCGCAAGGACTTCGAAGCCGAGCTGAAGCTGAAGTAGGGCG
>JARLGE010000190.1 GCA_031296215.1 Occallatibacter sp. | reverse complement strand
GGGCGGGACACCTCGACCCCCAACGATTGCCCCATCCCACCTGTCCCGCAAGGCAAGGGCGATTTGTCACGGTCGTTCACGACGGGGCGATGATGCTCCAAGGAACGCAACTGGCCGAATATCCCCGCCATGCGCTCGCCTTCAGCCCGGTTGATAGCGACGGCCCCCCAATCTCTTCAGTCCGTCCGAAGGGCTCTCATCGGATCGATGGACGCAGCCCTTCGCGCAGGAATGAATCCGGCGATCGTGGCGCATGCCGCCAGCACTCCTGTAGCCGCAACAAATGCGATTGGATCGTAAGCACCAACCCCGTAGAGCAGGCTGGCCATGAGATGGCCGGCAAAGAAAGCGGCGGGAACGCCGACTGCGAGCCCGATGAAAATCTGCCAAAGGGCTCCGCGCAGCACCATCGCTATTACGCCGGAGCGTGACGCGCCGAGGGCCATGCGGATGCCGATTTCACTTGTACGCCGGGCAACGAAGTAGGACATCACGCCGTACAGTCCAACCGAAGCCAGGATCAAAGCCAGAACGCCAAACAGGCTTGTGAGCCGCGCGATCAGCCGGTCCTCGTTGAAATTGGCGGCGACCTCGGTGTCATACGAATCAAAGTGAAAAATGGACAGGCTCGGATCGATCTCCGCAAGTGTTTTTCTGGCTAGCGTTTCTGCGTCCTTGGGCGGTCGCGTGAAGTCGAGGATGATGAAGTTGAGGAACTTGGAACTCTCTTCGGAGGAGATCGCTTCAGGGTTGGTGTACCCCGTGTATTGCTGGGCGAGCGGGCGCAGAAAGAGCGGAGTGACTTCGCCGCGGGGGTCGGTCATCTTGAAATCGGCGAAGACTCCGGCGATTTCGAAGGCGCCGGAGTCCTTCGGGGACACGATGCCGAAATGCTTGCCGATGGGGTTCTGATTGGGGAAGAAGTTCCGGGCAAAGGATTGATTGACAAGAACGACGGGTGTCGAGGTCTGCGTGTCCTGCGCGGAAAAGTTGCGTCCCTGCACAATGGGCACCCCGATCGAATCGAGAAACCTTGTTCCTGCCCGGACCCAGCTCGAGTAGCACTTGTCATCGGGGCCCGGTGCGGGATGGCCCTGCTGGATGACGCAGGTTCCCCAATTGTTGCCGCCGAGTGGGGTGTAGCGCACCATGCTAACGTTAGCCATGCCCGGCAACGCGGAGAAGCGGTCTTCGATCTGACGATACAGCGCGGGGAGCCGATCGACCGTATATCCAACGCCTCTAGGATCGAATTCGAGTATGTAGCGGTTGGCGGTGGAGAAACCGAAATTCTGATGCTCGAGATTTGCGAGCGACCTGATCATGAGGAAGGCTCCCGCCAGCAGCACCACCGACAACGCCACTTGCAGGACGATGAGCGCCCTTTGCGGGAGCGATGAATGGTCAACTCCCAATCCATTGGTCCGGTTCACGCCGCGCAATGCCTCGGCCGGCTGCGCGTGCGACGACAGCCACGCGGGAGCTGTTCCGAACATGATCCCCGTGAGCAAAGAAACCAGGAACGCGAATCCAAGTACGGTCAACGACGGGCTAGCCTCGACCGGCATATTGCGGGCTTCGGGGAACGCGAGCGATAGAATCATCCGGGAGAGACCGTAGCCGACAGCCAATCCCGCAACTCCGCCAGTCAAGCTGAGCAATACGCTCTCGGTCAGAATCTGGCCAATGAGCCTCTTCCGTGCCGCGCCCAGCGCCATGCGCACAGCTACCTCGGCGCGCCGCGCAGTGCCCCGGGCCAGCAGCAAGTTGGCAATGTTGGCGCAGGCAATGAGCAACACCACGCTGGACAGAATCATCAGCAGGCGCAGGCCCTTGCCCGTTTGCTGCTGCAGCTTCTGTATGCCCCCGCCTGCGGGCGCCAGAACGACATGCTGCCTGGGAATCAACGCCGCTCCGCCATGCTCCGTATACTTGGCGCGCGTAACCAGCCATTGCCGCAGCGCCACCGAGAGCCTGGTTTGCAACGTGCTCCTGTTGACGCCGGGGCGTAGCCTGCCCAGCGAATAGAGCCAGTCCGTGTCAGCCTGTTTCAGGCTGGAGCTTGTTCCTTCCATCACGGCTTCGCTGGAGAGGGGCAGCCAGATCTCCGGCGGACGCGAAACCACGCGGTCGCCAAAGAAGCCGGGAGGCGCGATGCCAGCCACGGTGAATGGGTGTGTATTCAAGTAGACTGTTGCGCCAACGATGTGAGGATCCCCGGCAAATTCCGACTGCCACGTCTGGTAGTTGAGCACGAGCGCCGGCGCTGCGCCGGGTTTGTCGTCGCTATCGATCAGAGGACGGCCCGCATAGGCGCCGACGCCGAGAGTGGAGAAGTAGTTCCCCGAGACATATTCGGAATGCAGTGACTTGGCCGGCGAGGACCCGTAGCGCACGCTGAAGCCGTTGCCGCCAGCCTCTACGGCCGCCAGTTGCTCGAACTCGGGCGCAGACTGCTTGAAATGAAGGTACAGTTCATAGGAGAAGAGATCGAAGTCACCGTCATCGTTTTGAAAACTGTCGTAGAAGCAGCAATCGTCCTTGTCTCCGATGCGATAGAGACGGGAAGGATCGTGGACCGGCAGCGAGCGCAGCAGGATGCCCTGCACCAGTGTGAAAATTGCTGTGTTGGCCCCAATGCCCAGAGCCAGCGTGATCACCACCGTCAGCGAGAAACCCGGAGACTTGCGCAACTGCCGCAGCGCGTAGCGGATATCCTGGGCAAATATCTCGAGAAATGGCAGCCCGCGCTGCACGCGAAACTCCTCTTTGATCTGTGCCACGCCGCCGAATTCGCGCAACGCCGCTGTGCGTGCTTGTTCTTCGGCCATTCCACGGCTCACGTTTTCCTCGACGGCCAAATCGATGTGCGAACGCAACTCCTCATCGAGATCCCGATCGAGGCGGTTGCTGCGGAAGAATCCCATGCACCTGCTCAAAATGGTTCGTAACAGTTCCATCGCGGCCTCCTAGTTCGACGGGGCGAGAAAGCGCGCCATGGTTCCGGCGATGCATTCCCAGTTTTCGGCTTCCTGTTCCATCTGTTGATAACCGGAACGGGTCAGGGAGTAGAACTTGGCGCGGCGCTTGGTAGAGGTCGTGCCCCACTCGGCTTTGATCCATCCCCGCTGTTGCAGTCGCAGCAGCGCCGGATAGATGGTTCCCTGGTTCAGACTCAGGCGATTGTCGCTTACCTGTTCAATACGCCTCGCGATCCCATAGCCGTGCAGCGGGCCCAACACTTCCAGCGTCTTCAGGACCATCAGGTCGAGTGTCCCTTGCAGGACATCGGATTTGCTTGCAGTCATGCCTTCCACCTGTTGTTCTTCTACATATAGAGTGCACCAGCATAGGTCGAGTGTCAACAGGTAGGCAATACCGGGAGCCACATTCTTGACTGGCAAGAACTCCCGGATGGCGCGATCAGCCCCAAACGCTCATCGAGCAGACCCGAAGGCATTCTCCGGGTTCCAGGCGTGCAGTCGGCCATCCGCAAACTGCCCCACAATCCCATCCCCCAAAGCGCACGCGTCCCATTCCCCCCGCGGGATTAAACTGGAACTGTGAAGATTGCACTGGCCCAGATCAATCCCACTGTCGGAGACTTCACCGGAAACCTGGAAAAGATCGTTGCCGCCAGCCGCCGCGCCGCGGCCCAGGGCGCTCGCCTGGCTGTCTTCTCTGAACTGGCCATCTGCGGCTACCCGCCCGCCGACTTTCTTGAGAAGCCCAGCTTCCTCATCCGCTGCCGCGCTGCCGTCGACGAACTCGCCGCAGCCACCGCCGATTTGCCTACCGCGGTGCTGGCAGGCGTGGCCTTGCCTGCGGACCCAGCCAGCGGCAAGCCTGCCGTCAACGCGGCGGTTCTGCTCGATCGCGGCCGCCTGCTGCTCGAGCAGCACAAGCGCCTGCTGCCCTTCTACGACGTCTTCGACGAGCAGCGCTACTTTGCCCCCTCGCGCACTCAGCAGATTGTCGAACTGGACGGCGTCCGCCTGGCCATCACCATCTGCGAAGACGCCTGGAACGACAAGAACTTCTGGTCCCGCCGCCTCTATGCCGTCGATCCGGTGGAAGAGCTGATGCGCCAGCATCCCGCCCTGCACATCAACCTCTCCTCCTCGCCCTTCTGGCACGGCAAACGCGCCATCCGCCGCCAGATGCTGGCCGCCATCGCCCGCCGCGACGGCGTGCCGGTGCTGATGTCGAACCAGGTGGGCGGCGACGACAGCCTCATCTTCGACGGCTCCTCGCTGGCCCTCAACGCCCGCGGCGAGCTCATCGCCCAGGCCGCCTCCTTTGCCGAAGACCTCGTCGTCCTCGATCCCTTTTCAGCCGACTCCCCGGCGATCGTTCCCGAAGAAGAAGACGAAACCGCCGCCGCCTACCAAGCCCTGGTCCTGGGCACCCGCGATTACGTGCGCAAGTGCGGCTTCAAGAAAGCTCTGGTGGGCTTGAGCGGCGGCATCGACTCCGCCCTGGTCGCCGCCATCGCCAAAGACGCTCTCGGCGCGGAGAACGTCATCGCCGTCGGCATGCCCAGCCCTTACTCCTCCCCAGGCTCCATCGACGACAGCCGCCACCTCGCCGCCAACCTCGGCATCCGCTTCGAGCAGATACCCATCAGCGGCCTCTTCGCCGAGTACACCGCCGCCCTCCAGCCCCTCTTTGCCGGCATGAAGCCCGACACCACCGAGGAGAACCTCCAGTCCCGCATCCGCGGCGCGCTGCTGATGGCCCTCTCCAACAAGTTCTCCGCCCTGGTGCTCAGCACCGGCAACAAGTCCGAGATGGCCGTCGGCTACTGCACCCTCTACGGCGACATGGTCGGCGCCCTGGCGGTCGTCGGAGACCTGGTCAAGACCCGCGTCTACGCCGTCTGTCGCTGGCTCAACCGCGACGGCGAACTGATCCCCCGCGCCATTCTGGAGAAGCCCCCCTCGGCCGAGCTGCGCCCCGATCAAAAGGACACCGACTCGCTGCCCCCCTACGAGGTCCTCGACCCCATCCTCGAGGCCTACGTCGAGCGCTACGAAACCCCCGAGCGCATCGCCCGCGAACACTCATTTTCCCTGGAGCTCGTTCAACAGGTGGTGCGCCTGGTCGAGCGCTCCGAGTACAAGCGCCAGCAGGCCGCCCCGGTCCTCAAAGTCACCTCGAAATCCTTCGGCATGGGCCGCCGATTCCCCATCGCCGTCAAAGTCGAGGTGTAATCTGGAGTCTGGGAACTACCCCGCAATATAAGGAGAATCCGCTTGATCCGTATGTCTAACCGTCTTGCCGGCCTGGCCGTACTGGCTGCTTTTGCTCTGCCCGTCTTTCCGGCCTTCGCTCAACAGGATGTGCCCCCCGCGCCCGCGGCGCCGTCCGCGCCTGCGCCCGTGGCCGCGCCCGTCTTCCCCAAGATCGATCCGGCGAACTTCACCGCCGCCTCGCCAGCCAGGGAGACCGTCGACGCCTTCCTGCGCAACAGTTGGGGCTACGACGACACCCGCATCTGGCAGGTCGCGGCCATCCTCAAGACACCCGTCGAAGGCGTCAGCAAGGTCATCATCTACCTCGGCGACAAGACCGGCAAGCAGAAGCCATCCGGCATCTCGTTCTTCGTCCTGGCCGACGGCAAGCACATCGTCGCCGGCGACGAGATTATTCCCTTTGGCGAGCACCCCTTCGCGGATTACAAGGCCATCGCCGCGCTGCGCGCCGACGGCCCCTACCGTGGCGGCGCCGCCAAGGATCTCGAGATCGTCGAGTTCGCCGACTTTCAGTGCCCCCATTGCAAGGAGGCGCAGGCCAACATGGACAAGCTGTCCGTCGATTTCCCCAAGGCCCGCATCGTCTTTCAGAACTATCCGCTGCCCCAGCACCCCGCTGCTGCCGGCGCCGCCGCCTATGGCGTCTGCGTCGCCAAGCAGGGCGGCAGCACCGCCTTCTTCACCTTCGCCGCCGCCGTCTTCGACGGCCAGGACGGATTGGCCTCGCCCGACGGCGCCACCCTCACCCTCAACAGCGCCGTCACCAAGGCCGGCCTCGACCCCGCCAAGATCGCCGAGTGCGCCAAGCTGCCCGCCACCGTCGCCACCGTCGAGGCCTCCGTCAAGCTGGCCAAGGATCTGAACGTCAACCAGACCCCAACGCTGGTGGTCAACGGCCGCCAGGTGCCCGCCAACGCCCCCTATGACACCATCAAGCAGATTCTCCAATACCAGGTCAAGCTCGACGGCGTCGCCGAATAAGCAATCCGCCCCAAGAACCTGCGGGTGCCCCATCCTTCCGCAGTCTCATCGCGGAAGGGTGGGAGACCACGAACCCCTGCGGGCGCCCCATCCTTGACCCGCCCCAAAACCGTGGGTGCCCCATCCTTCCGCAGTCTCATCGCGGAAGGGTGGGAGACCACGAACCCCTCGGGCGCCCCATCCTTGACCCGCCCCAAAACCGTGGGTGCCCCATCCTTCCGCAGTCTCATCGCGGAAGGGTGGGAGACCACGAACCCCCGGGCGGCCGCTTTCGGCATAAAATTCTCTTGCCATGCCCAAGGGTCTTGTACGCTATCAGAATTCGGGAGGCCTCCACTTTCTCACCTTCAGCTGCTATCGAAGAGAAGCGCTGTTGGGCAGAGCCGGGGCTTACGAGATCTTCGAGCAGGAGCTCGAACGGGTGAGGCAGCGATACGGATTGGTCGTCGCAGGCTACGTGCTGATGCCGGAGCATGTCCATCTGCTGGTTGGCGAGCCGGCGCGGGCTTCTCTGGCGATGGCAGTGCAGGTCTTGAAGCAGCAGACCTCGGGAAAACTGAAGGCGTCCGTAGCAGTCCGCTTCTGGCAGCGGCGGTACTATGATTTCAACGTGCACAACGAGGAGAAGCGTGTCGAAAAGCTTCGATACATGCACCGCAACCCGGTCAAGCGCGGGTTGGTCGAGAAGCCGGAGGACTGGCCGTGGTCGAGCTTCCGCCATTGCGCAACAGGAGTTGAGGGGCCCGTGGAGATCGAATCAGAATGGACCGCGATCCGGCGGGGGAATCAGCTACCAGAACATCTGCGTTGCGTGGAGAAGGACGGTTGAGATCTGAGTCCTCCCAGGTCCCCAAAGGCGAGGGACCTGGGGCACCCCCACCCCAACTTGAATCGCGGCTGCGCATGGGACATGGGCCACCCGCCGCTAACGATCGGCCTGAGCGGAATCGGAGAGTTTACCGTCTGTCGTTCAAAGCTAGTGTGGTGTCCCAGAAGTTCGTAACAATATCGGGTTGTCATTCTGAGCGAACGGGGCCCCAAACGTCTTTCAGTTTGGGGGTGGTGAACCGATGAATCTGCTTTTGGCCTTTATCGTTTTTGATGAGAACTTCTGGGACAGGATACTAAGCGACGGTTCAGCCCGAGCCTGAAAGTATCGGGCAGTTCTTCGGACTGGAGGAACAATGCGGCGGTCTCTGTCTTCGAAGTGGATGTGCGTTTTCGGCTCTGTTTTCGGCATTCTGGCCACCTGCGCTCGGGCGCAGACGCCGGCTGCTGTTCAACAAATTGCCACCGAGGACGGAAAACAAGAGATGATCCCAACGAGGGTCGTGGAGTTCAAAGCGGTCGAGACGGACCCGAACCTCGCGTTGCCCACGGCTACGACGGATTACCCGCATTGCCTTCAGGACGGCTCTCTGGTGCTGCAGTCGGTGGATTGGCAGGCGGTGATGAAGACGCCCAAGGGAAAGTTTCCCAAGTATAACGACACCGTGACGATCATTCGAGGCAAGAAGACGCAGACCATCTTATCTACGAGCATCTCAGACCTGACCGATTTCAATGCCCTGGACATTTTCCCCGCCGACTCAGGTATCTATTTCCTATTGCAAGGTTCAAAAGAGCAGCCCGGAGAGCGGGGCCCAGGAAAGTCTCCGTGGGGAATACCATTGAAGGACTACCGCAACTATGTGGCCCGGTTCGATCTGGACGGCACGTACAAGGGAGCCACAGAGTTAGGCGTTGCGTGTGACCTTTCGCGACCAGGATCCTGTGAGTTGCGCCACCTCGCCGTATTTCCATCCGGGGACATGCTGGTATCCGAGTCGGATCCCGAAACTTCAACTCTTAAAGTGCTGTATCTGAATTCGTCGGGCCAGGTGGTCAAGCAGATTGAGGCGCCCGCGAGCCGCAAAACGATGGATTGGGGCGATGCCTCCTCGAACCCGGTCGTCCGACGGGCGGCATCGACGTTTCTTGCCTCGGTGTTTTTCACCGCAGTGGGTGACCACATCGTTGCTTGGCGCGCGAACAGCGACGACCCCGTTGTCGAGGTGACTCAGGGCGGTGGCGCGCGTGAGGTCCCAATCCAGATCCCCAAAGGCTGGAGGTTCGCAGATATGGTGGCGTCGAACGACCGGTGGGTCGTGCACTTCAGGACCGAAAATACGCCGCCCACCGTGAACATGAGCGCGGATACGGACACATATTTCGACGTGCGCCCCCAGGATGGAAGCTTGGCGGCAAAGATCGTACAGAAGGGCGATATCCCGCTCTCGATTGCATGCGAGAGCGACGGAACGTATACCTCATTCAAGATGATCGAGGCTGGCAAGTCGGTGCTGCTGAAGGGGGAGTGAGCGGCACGGAGTAACGAGTCGGTGCGTCCAAGTCGGTTCGCGCCATGATCCGTACAAATCACGCCAATCCGGAAACTACTGCTCCTCCGAGCCAGGCTTGTGCGGCACGTTCGGTATAAGAACCCTCGGGGCTGGCCAGAAAAGTCCTAAAATCGTCTTTCAGCACCGGCCAAGCCTCAATGCGCCGCCGCCTTCTCCACCCTCATCATCGGCGCATGCCCGGCCGCCTGCGTGCCCCGCACCACGTGCGGCGTCATCACGATCAGCAAGGTCGACCCGTTCTTGTTCAGGTCCTTGTCGGTAATGTTGTTCAGGCCCGGAATCTCGCTCAGTCCCGGAACCCCGCTGATGGCGCGGCTCTGCTGACCGTCCAGTTGGCTCACCACAACCACCCCCTCGCCCTCCTTCAGCGTCACCACTCCCTGGTAGGAGCGGCTGTCGAGGATGGGATTGCCGTTGACCGAGGACCCGGAGAGCGCATCGATCTTCATGTCGACGGTGAGCGCCACATCGTTGTTGCGCATCACCCTGGGCTTGGCTTTCAGGGTCAGCCCCAGGTCCTGGTACTGGATCTGAGGAATATTGGGCACGCTGCTGCCAAACTGTCCCAGCAGCGACGACAGGCTGCCGGAAGTGCCCGCGCCGGTCAAGCCGGGAATCTTTGGCAGATTGGTGCCGAGCCCCGACGAGTACGAAGACGTCTGGATCGGATATCGCGTGCCCGAGCGCACTGTCCCGTCTTCGTCGTCGCCCAGCCGCAGTTGCAGGTGCTCCAATTCCTTGGTCTCGGAGGAGTTGAGGCTGATGTTGGCGCCGAGCGAGCCCGGAGACAAGCCAAACGTGGTCAGCGCGCCGGAGCACGAAGCAAGGCCGTTCGTGCAATTGTTGAGACTGCCGCCAAAAGTGGCGAACCCATTCGAGAGCAATGGATTTGATACCTGGCCAGAGGCCAGAAGAATGGCTAGAATGGCTGCCCAGTCGCCGGGAGCGGCAAGTCCTGAAGAGATGATTTGCTGCACCAATGCCTGGTTCGCATTCAGTACGGACTCGGCTTCCGCGGCAACGTTGAACACTCCCATCGACTGCGGCGGCCGTATGCCTGTATTGCGGTCGCTGCTATGCGCCAGTTGGATCAGGTCCACCTCCAGCAGCACCTGGTTGCGCCCGTCGATCAAGTCGCGGACGGTCGCGTTGAACGCGTTCAGCGTCAACTCCGGCGCCCGCACCGTGATGGTCCCCGATGACGGATCGACCGCGGCCTGCTGCATATCGAACACCGTCTTGGCCACCGTGCCCACTTCGGTCAGTTGCGCGGGGGCCAGCCCCGGCAGATAGATGGTCTCCATTGCCAGCCGCTCGAATTGCTTGCGGTTGTCGGCCGTGTCGCGCGCCACCAGAACCCGGTGCGCGTCCAAGGGCACATAGAAGGAGTTGGTCAGCAGGCCCAGAATTTGCGTCGCCCGGTCGAAGCTGGCGTTGTCCACGTCCAGACGCACCTGTGTAAAGTGGATGCTGTCGTCCACCGTGGCCTCCAGGCCCCATGCCTTGAAGACCTGCTGAATCGTCGATTTCTGGTCCGCGTGCAGATGAAAGCTGTGCACGCCGGCCAATGTATCGAGCTCGATGGGCCCGCCAATTTCGCCTGCCTCCTGCGCGTAGATGGGCGTTGCCTGGCCGCGCGCCTGGTCGTCGCCCATCTCGTGCAGATGTTCGGTCACCTGGATGTTCCTGGGATCCAGCGCCAGCGCCCGCTCCAGGGCAGCGCGCTCGCCTGCCGCATCGCCGCGAATCCGCTCCTTGGCTGCCGTCTGGATCAGCGCGGTCACCGCATGACTGCGCGCCAGCTCCGCGGCCAGCGCGTAGTCGCTGTTGCCTGGGTCAAGCGCGGCCGCCTGCTGATAGCCGCGCAAGGCCTCCTCGAACTGCTCCTTCTCGAACAGCTTGCTCGCTTCCAGAAACAGCTTCGCGGCGCGCCGCAGGTCGCTCCCGCGGGGCTGGTTTTCCGCCTTCGTGTTCTTGTCTTTTGCGTCCCTGCCCTGCGCATCGTTGCCCGATGCGGCGGCCGGCGCGGCGCTCGGTGCAGCGGACGTGGCTGGCGTCGCCTGCTGGCCCGCTGGCAGTCCCGAATCCTGCGCCAGTCCCGCGCCGGGAAGCATCGCCAGCAGCAGCGCCGCTGTCCAGAACCTCGCCGTGCTCAGCGCCGCGTGCAATCCGCGGGCGCTCGGCGTCCTGGGTTGCCCCTTCACGCGCCATTCCCGGTGTGCGCCAGCAGGTCGGCCAGCGAAGTGGCGCAGACCTCCGGCCGATCTTCGAGCAGCTCCTCGAAGCTGTATCGGCCGGTGGCCACGGCAATCACCGGGAGAGCGTTGGCGCGCGCCGCCTCAATGTCGCGCGGCGTATCGCCGACCACGCAGATCGAGGCGTCCTGGCCGGCCAGCTCCCGTGCCTTGCCGGCTGCCGCCCCAATCAGTTCCGAGCGGATGGGAAAGTGATCGCTGAATCCGCCAAAGCGGAACCACTCGCGCAGGCCCGCCTTCTCGATCTTGATCCAGCCGATGGTCTCCAGGTTGCCCGTGGCCACGCCCAGCAGCGCGCCGCGCCGCGCCAGGTGGCTCAGGGCCTCTTCCACGCCCGGCATCAGGTAGAGATCCAGCTCCCCGCGCCGCTCCGCGACGGTGCGGCTCATGGCGTCCAGGATTGCGTCGATCTGCGCCTCCAGGACCTCGGCGGGAAGTCCGGCCCGTTGGCAGGCCTCTCTCAGAATCGCCGTATCCGTGCTGCCATGAATCGCGATTCCTTCCAGCGAGACCTCAAAGCCCGTCACCCGCCGCACGCTGGAGGCCACCGAGTTGACGTGGGTGCGGTCGCGGCTGCGCAGCAGCGTGCCGTCAATGTCAAACAGATAAGCGTCTTGCGCGTCCCATGCGAAGCCTGGTTCAATCGCGACGCGTGCCGGAGGGGTCGATAGGGAAGTCAGCATGTCCTCTTTTGGCCATTCAGCGGTTGGCCCTTCAGCTCTGGCGGTAGAGCGAGCGAGCCGCGCTGAATACAGGACGTTCGCTGCGCGGCGGACGCTTGAGCCCGGCCCGCACCTCGGCCAGCTCCAGCCCCAGCTCCGCCATGGTGCGGCTCAGCGTGTTGCGGTGCATCCCCAGCTCCTCGGCCGCCTTGCACTGGTTCCCCCGGTGCGCCTCCAGCACTTCGCGCAGATATTGCCTCTTGAATTCCTTCACGGCATCGTCGTAGCGCATGCCGCTGGAATGCATTTGCGTCACCAGGCTGTCCAGTTCTCGTTTCACGTTCACCTCGTACTACTGTATCCGATCTTTCCCGCCCTGCAAGCAGAGCGCCGCGATTTATGACTTCGGCCCGGCGGGATGCATCCACTCCGGGGTCTCCCCTTCTAACTCCCTCAATCCCCGCCGCACCCGATCCGCCAACTGGTCCGGGCTCAGGTGGGTGGTCACATGGCAGGCCGCGAAAAAATGCCGCGGCAGCCGCGCATCCGTCAGCCAGTGGGCCTGCGGATAGAAAGCCACCGTCGCCAGAATCACCAGGGTTACCAGCAGCGCGCCTTGAAAAAATCCGAACAGCCCGCCTGCCAGCCGGTCCAGGCAGCCCAGCCCCACCTTCTGCATGGCCTTGGCCAGCATCGCGCCCAGGGTGCTGGCCAGTGCCATCACCACCACCGCGATCGCCAGAAAGGCAGCCACGTTAGCTGCTTCTTCGCTGCGCAGCAGCGGCGTCAGCGGACGCGCCAGCAGCGGATAATTCCATGCCGCCAGCGCCACGCCCAGCACCAGTCCCCCCAGCGAGCAGACGGAGCGGAAGAAACCCCGTGCTAGCCCTCCAATCACCATCAGTCCAATCAAAGCCACGATGGTCCAGTCGGTCAGCGTCATCTCGTGCTCCAGCGCGGCTCCAAGAAACTATCCAAAAACTGCAATTTGCCCACCTTCAACCCGCAACAAACGCTCCGTGCCCCATCCATTCGCGTTTTTTTTGGAATGGGTGGGAAACCGCGAACCCAATCCGGCCTTCCACTAACTCGGTTCTTGGCCTGGTTCCAAGAATCCGGCCCCTACAAACTCAGATCGCGCCCCGTCAGGCGCCGGAATGCTTCCAGGTACTTCTGCTGCGTGCGCTCCGCCACTTCTTCGGGAAGGCTGGGTGCGGGCGCCTGCTTGTTCCAGTGAATCGCTTCCAGGTAATCGCGCACAAACTGCTTGTCGAACGAGGGCTGCGCTCCGCCCGGCTTCCACGTCGCGCCTTCCCAGAAGCGCGACGAGTCCGGCGTCAGAACCTCATCGGCAAGGATAATCCCATCCGCGGTCCTGCCGAACTCAAATTTTGTGTCGGCCAGAATCAACCCGCGCGATTCGGCGTGCCGCGCCGCCTCGCGGTAGATCTCGAGCGTCAGACGCCGCAACTCCGCCGCATCCTCATGGCCCAGCACGGCCTCCGTGGCGGCAAAGGAGATATTCTCGTCGTGCTCCCCGTCCTGGCTCTTGGTGGCGGGCGTAAACACCGGTTCCGGCAGCCGCGACCCGTCCTGCAAGCCTTCCGGCAGCGCAATCCCGCACACCGTCCCGCTCGCCTGGTACTCCTTCCAGCCCGAACCCGCCAGGTAGCCCCGCGCCACGCACTCCACCGGAAACATCGCTGCCCGCTTCACCAGCATCGAGCGCCCCTCCAACTGCTCCGCATAGGGTTGCAGAACAGCAGGGAACTGGCCCACGTCAGCCGTGATCAGGTGGTTCGGCACCAGATCCCTGAGCAGATCGAACCAGAACAGCGAAATCTGCGTCAGAATCTTTCCCTTGCCCTCGATCCCCGTGCCCAGCACGTGGTCGAAGGCGGAGATGCGATCGGTGGCCACCAGCAACAGCGCCCCGTCGATGGCATAGAGATCCCTGACCTTGCCGCGGCCAAGCAGTGGAATTTCGCCTAATTGCGTTGTCAACAGAGCTGCCATGGGAAGGCCTTCCGTAGGAGGATTGAATCTCCGATTTTCCAGCCCGCGGCGGGGTTTGTCAATGTGCGCCTTCCGCGGCGGCTTCTGGCCCGCGCTTGTTCCTCCCAAGCGCTCGAAAACGGCCGGATTGCGTTCCCAGGTACCTGCCGGAAATTGGTACACAGGGGTGTGACAGCCGTCACGGAACGGCTCTTCCGGATGCGAGAGACTCCAGTTGTCAACATGGTTCGGAGGGCACGCAAGATCGCCCCTCTTAGAGCCGGGCGACACGAGGCAGCAGTGGAAAGGGGAAGCCGCGGCTCGTCTCGTTAGTGCAGGGATCACCCGTGGCCGCGCGCTACCGACCTCCAGCGCCGGCTACGGGTCCCCGTCAGTTCTTAGATTTTCTTGTGCAATACAAGCGCCTCCGAAGAGAAGTTATCCTTCGGGGGCGATTTTTATGCCCGAAAAGCGCCCAGGAACCTGTCCAAAAACTGGAGTTTGCCCACGGTCAACACGCCACAAAACCTCCGTGCCCCATCCATTCGCGTCTTTTGCGAATGGGTGGGAAACCACGAAGCTCAACCGGCCTTCCTCGAACGCGCTCCTTGGAAAGGTTCCTAGAACCCGCATAAAAACTTGCTCGTGCAGTGGATTCACCTGGCAGGTGGCCCGCTCACCGATCCGGCCACCCGCCTGAGCTTCGGGAATAGGCGGGTCTGTGCCCCATTCATCGCGGCTTTATCGCGATGAGTGGGCCGCGAGTTCTTGCCGTCCACTCCGACTCGATTTCAACGACTCCGCGGATTCCGGTAGCGTAGTGGTTGAAGCTGCTCCATCGGTACTGCTTGGGGGATGCGACCAGTCCCCGTTTTACGGGGTTTCGGTGGATATACCGGATCACTTCGGACCGGGCTGATTCGCCACGGATGTTCGAATCAAAATAACGGTCCTGCCAAAACTGCCGGCGATCGCCTCGCAGTTTGCGTGAAGTGATCTGCTTGAGCGCCTTCAGAAGCTGCGCCAGCAGGATCAGCGGCGGCTCGTTGATCAGCAAGTGGATATGTTCAGGCATCAGGACGTAAGCGTAGACCCTGGCCTGGTGACGTGACCGAGTCTGTTCGAGAACGAACTCAAACGTTTCCTTGGTTGCCGGCGCTTCAAGGAACGGAAGACGGTGGAAGCAACTGAACGTAATGAAGTGAAGGGCTTCGGCTTTCTGGAACCGCTTCAGGCCGTATGGCATGGTGCTATCGTAAACCCACAGCGACCTTGTACGAGGACCCGCTCATCGCTATAAGGCCGCGATGAACGGGGCACAGCTCCCGATACCAGGATGAATCGGCCACCTGCCGCGCGGAGGATC
>JARLGE010000189.1 GCA_031296215.1 Occallatibacter sp. | reverse complement strand
GGGCGCATCTGGCCGGCCGACTGCGAGTCCTTGAACTCCAGGCGCACTTCGCCCTCGTTGCTCAGCGCCTTCAGGAAATCCAGAATGTAGACCGAGTTGAAGCCCACCATGATGGGGTCACTCGAATACGGTGTGTCGATGGTGTCTTCGCTCTCGCCGGACTCGGTGGAACTGGAGCTGATCTTCAACTCGTTTCCCTCCAGGCGCAGGCGGATGGCTCCGGAGCGCTCGTCGGCAAACTGGGCGACACGTTGGATGGCGGCCGAAAGCTCGCTCGAGCGGACCACCGCAAACTTGGTGTTGTCGCGCGGCATCACCGCCTCAAAGTTGGGGAACTGCCCCGACAGCTTGCGCGTGCTCAGCGTGCGATGGCCCACGCGGAAGAACAGCGTGTGCTCGTCGTCGGCAAACTCCACCTTCTCGGCTTCGGTATTCGAAAGCAGTTGCTGCAGCTCCTGTAGAGCCTTGCGCGGAATCAGCACCCGCTTCTCACCGCTGATGCCCTCCAGCAACTCGTTCGGTTTTTCGACGAAGGAGAGCCGGTGTCCGTCGGTGGCCACCATGGCGAGCGACTCGGCCTTGATCACCAGCAGCGCGCCGTTAAGTGTATAACGCGACTCCTCGTTGGAGATGGCAAAAATCGTCCGCGCGATCAGGGTCTTCAGCGCCACCGTGGAGATGCTGGTCGCCGTCACGGATGGGAACTCCGGGACCTGCGGATAGTTGGCTCGCGCCATGCCCACCATCTTCGTATTCGAGCGGCCGCTCCGAATCTGCACCCAGTGGTTGTCGAGCAACTTGATGCTGATATCGCCGTCGGGCAGCAGTTTGATGTATTCGTAGAGCTTGCGCGCCGGAATGGTGCATGCGCCCGGCTTCTTTACCGTGACCGCGGCACTGGTGCGGATGGCCTGATCCAGATCGGTGGCCGTAATGTTCAGCCGGTCACCCTCGGCCTCGATCAGAAAGTTGGACAGAATCGGGATGGTGGTCTTGCGCTCCACCACACTCTGCGTCGCGGTGAGTTCCTTGACCAATTCCTGGCGGCTTACGGTAATCTCCATCGCTGACCCCTGTACGGCCGGCTTTTCCACTTCCGTTTCCACGATCGGCATAGTTTCACCCTCGACGCGAGAAGCAGATTCCTGGCTTGGCCTCACTCTACAACACATTCAAGCCGCGCGAAAGGGTCTGTCTCCGGTTCTGTTTTGATTGTATTCATCTTCCGCTCGCCGGTGTGGGTGGAAAACAGGACACATTTCTGAATTCCACGCACATTCCACGCCTGATTGGACCCGCGCCTCTACGCTTATCGCAACCAGAGCCGGGAGATCAAGCCGAGGTCAGGCCGCCTGGCTTTGCTGCTCACCGCGAGACGGGTGAGGAAATAGGGAGTAAGAGTAAAGAAGAAGATCGTAGTCTCCGTAGTTGAGGCAGGAAAAGTGGAAATCCTTCCGATGAGTTTGAAGCCAAGTCACTTGAAGGGAGGGCGAGTTTTCTAAATTGAGGCTGTGTATTTGAGGATGATTGGAAAACCTGGTTTACCAGCACGATTATGTACCCTCGTTTCCCACGTCTCCCACAGGCAGCGTCAGAACCCCTGTGAATAGCCGATGCGTTATGTGAAAAGCTCGTCGTTCGCCGCACGGGGCAAGGGTTTGGCGCACCCGCATCCTCCACAGCAGACGGCTCTTCCACAACATCCACAGTCGACTGCGGAGCCGTGAAAAACTGTACCGGAAATGGACATTCCCAAGCGAAGTGATTCGATGCCCGTCTTCCCATTCTTGTACGCTGTCAGCTTGTTCACTTTGTTGGACGAAGAGAAACAGCGTGCTGGGCTCCTACACTTGAGTTGACGAGGTGGCCCAGAAATGAGCATCGACGTAAGTCGGTTGGAAAGCCAGCTCCTGCAGATGTCTGCCGAGGGGGCGCCCGGAAAGGAGTTTTGCGAGGCCATTTCGGAGCTGGCCCGGACCAGCCGTTTTGACCAACTGCGCGACGCACTGCCCGCCATCGTCTACGACGAGCTTTGGGCGCGCTACCAACAGGACAGTGAGGCCTTTGTGGCCGGCTGGCGGCACCTGGCCCAGGAGATGCGGCAGGGCTTCATCCAACACGCCCGCCAACGGCTCACCTCGCTCACCCGCCTGCAACACGCCGGCAATGGAAGCGTCACTCCCGCCTGGCAGGAGATTCAACGCGCACTCGATGGTCAGCAGAACGATCTGCTGCGCGCCGCCATCGCCATGGAGCTGCTGGAACTGGTCGAGCCCGCCGTCTTTCGCGCCACCCACCTGCGCGAGTGCGTGGTGGCCGCGCCCAGCTCCGACGAGGCGGACCGCTACCTCGACGAGGCCACCCGCTGTTATTTCTACGGCCTGTTTACCGCCTGCGCCGTCATGTGCCGGTCGGTGCTGGAAGAAGCAATCAAGCAGAAGCTCCCCGAATCGCTGACCCGCCTGGTGCGCACCCGCTACCGCAATGCCGCCACGCTCGGCAACCTCCTGCACGAGGTCAACAACAACCTCCAACTGTGCGCCATCGACGGCGACTTTCCCCGCGTGGCCAACCAGGTCAACGACGTAGGCCGCAAGGCAGTGCATCAGGGCCTGCTCTCCGAGGATGAAGCGCGCCTTTGCCTGCAAAACGCCCGCCTGGCCCTGCAGTTGCTGTTGCAGCACTGAGTGCGCCGCGCCGTTTCGTGCACTCCTCCAGGCCGCCCTTCTATACTGGACTGTCCATGTCCTACGCCGCGGCTGTCGATCAACTCAACACCATGATCCCGGAGCTCTATGAGCGCGCCGGCCAGCCGCGCCGCAAATTCTCGCTGAATGAGATTCGCATCCTGCTCGCCGCGCTCGGCGATCCGCATCGCCGCTTTCCTTCCGTGCTGATCGCCGGAACCAACGGCAAAGGCTCGACTGCGGCCACGCTGGCCTCCATCCTCACCGCCAGCGGCCTGCGCACCGGTCTCTACACCTCGCCGCACCTGGCCCGCGTGAACGAGCGCATCCGTCTTGACCGCGTGGAGATCGGCGACGATGCCTTCGCCGCGCTCTACTTCCGCGTCCACGATGCCGCCCAGCAACTGGCGCTCGATGGCCGCTTGCCGCAACTGCCGAGCTTTTTTGAGATCCTCACCGCCCAGGCGCTCGTCTACTTTGCCGAAGCCCGCGTCGACATCGCCGTCCTCGAAGTGGGCATGGGCGGTCGGCTGGATGCCACCAACATCGTCGATCCGCTGCTTTCCGTCATCACCGACATCTCGCTCGACCACACCGAGTGGCTGGGTTCGACCGTCGCCGCCATCACCCGCGAGAAGGCAGGCATTCTGCGCCCCAACGGAACCCTCGTGACCCTCCCGCAGCACCCTGAAGCCAACCAGGTTCTCGGCGAAGTAGCCACTGAGCTCAATGTCCGCGGGGTGAGTGCGGCGCAGTACATGCCGTCCGTCGCCGCCGGCAGGGCAGGCCCCTACCAGGTGGAAGCCCTCGGCGCCGCCATCGAAGTGGATTCGCCGCTCACCGGCGCTCACCAGCATCGCAATATAGCCCTGGCCATTGCCGCAGCCGTGGAGCTGGCCACGCATCACGATCTCGCAGTCACGCCCGCCTCTTTAGCCGAGGGCATTCACTCGACGCGCTGGCCGGCCCGCTTGGAGCGCATCCGCAAGGCCGGCGTGGACTGGATTCTCGACGTCGCGCATAACCCCGCCGGAGCCTGGGCCCTGCGCGCCGGCTTGAGGGCGGTTTCAAGCGCCGAAGCCAGGCCCCGCATCCTGATTTTTAGCTGCCTGCGCGACAAGCCCATCGCCGAGATGGCGCAGATTTTGTTTCCCCTCTTCGATCTGGTCGTCCTCGCGCCCATTCATACTGCTCGCGCCGCAGCCTTGGGAGACCTGCTGGCGGCAGCCGAGGGTACGGGAACCCAGGCAGCGGTGGCCGATTCCGTGACAAATGCTATACAAATAGCTGAAAAACAAGTAGATGGAGGAATCGTCGTCGTCTCCGGATCGGTGTACCTGGTGGGCGAGGCCAGGTCTCTACTGCTGAAGGGAAGCGTGGCCGAGCCATGAGCCGCCGCCCCCCCAGCCCGCTTCCGCGCCTCTACCGCTGGCGCACCAACCTCTGGCACATCCCGATCATGACCGTGGCTACCATCGTTTGCGCGTCAATTTCGCTGCTGGTCTCGCTGGTCGACGAGCAGGGCCGCACGCAGCACCGCATCGCGCGCTTCTGGGCGCGCACCCTGGTCATCTTCGCTGGATCTTCGCTTACCGTGCAAGGGACTGAGAACCTGCGCAAGCACCCTGTAGCCGTCTACGCCTCCAACCATACCTCCTACATGGACACGCCCGTAGTCTTTGCCGCTTTGCCCTTCCAGTTCCGCATCCTCGCCAAGAAAGAGTTGTGGCCTATCGCATTCATAGGATGGTACTTAGATAGGTCAGGGCAGATTCCAATCGACACCCGCAACCCACACGCAACGCTCTCCAGCCTGGGCGCTGCCGTCAAGGCTCTGCGCGCCGGAATGCCCCTCTTTGTCTTCCCCGAGGGCGGCCGGACACCCGACGGCGAACTGCAAACCTTCCTCTCCGGCGCAGCCTACCTAGCCATCCGAGCCCAGGTTCCGCTGGTTCCCATCGCCCTCTCCGGCGTCTTTGATCTGCTGCCGATCCATACACGCCACCTTTACCCCGGAGAGTTGATCCTGACCGCGGGCGAGCCGATCAACACGACTGGCATGACCATCCGCCAGACCGACGAGCTGACCGGGAGGCTCCGCGCCGCTATTCAAGAGTTGACCGATCGGCAGCAGTCGGCAGAAACCGCCAGCGAAGTCTCGCTCGCCTGAGGTAGACCGAGGGCGCGACAGCGCTCCTGGCCCATCCTTGCTGTCATTCTGAGCGGAGCGCGGCGCAGTCGAAAGCCTGCCCTGAGCCTGCCGAAGGGAACCTGCTTCTTGTAACTTCTGTCGCAATGGTGGGAGAGCATGAACCCTTAGCCCATCGCATTCGTTCAGCAGGGGGCTCGTCGCACCAAAGGCGTATCGCACCGCCCCCGCACTGGCTTACACTATTTCTTCCATGCCCGTGCTTATCGCCATTCCCGAACCCGCCAGCAGCGATGCGGCCTACAATCAGCGCTCGCTACCTCCCTATCTTGCAGCTCTCCACTCCGCCGGCGTCACTCCCATCCTGGTGCCGCTGCACGAGCGCCAGGAGCGCGTGGCCAGGCTGCTCAGCGGCGTGCAAGGAATCCTGCTCCCCGGCAGCCGCTATGATGTTGATCCGCAAAGATATGGCGAAGGTCGCATCCCCGAGTGCGGCGAGACCGACCCGGGACGAACTGCTGTCGATGAACTCCTCCTACAGGACGCATTCAGCCTGCACAAGCCCATCCTCGCCATCTGCCATGGCGCGCAAACCCTGAATGTCTGGTGCAATGGAACCCTCGTCCAGCACCTACAAACGGCGGTCAACCACAGCCCCGGCCGCGACGTCGTCGATGCCCATCCGGTCCGCGTCTCGCCAAATTCCAGACTGGCGCGCCTGTTGCCGCCCGCTGCGCACCTCGAGGCCCTGGTTAATTCCAGCCATCACCAGGCCATCAAGACGGTGGGCGACAATCTGCTGGTTGCTGCGGTCTCGTCAGGCGACGGGGTCATCGAGGCGGTCGAACTCGATTCCCCCGCCCATTTCGTTGTCGCCGTCCAGTGGCATCCTGAGCGGGCCTACACGCAGAGCGCCTTTTCCCGCGCCATCTTCTCCGCCTTCGCGCAAGCCGCCACCGCCTGGCAGCCGCAGCCCATCGAAGCCTCGGTCGGGCTCCCATGACCTCTGCAATCCCATCGTGCGATGGCGCCAGCAGCAGGCAGGAGCTATCCGGTGAGTGAGAGTTCCCAGGCGATTGGTGCGCGGCTCAATCGAAAGCTGGTCCTGGCCGGCATGGAGGCCCTCGATCCCGCCCTGGCCGCGCGCTTCGGCGACTACTGCACCCTGCTTGTGCGCTGGAACGCCCGCATCAACCTGACTGCCATCCGTGACGAGGAGGGCATTCTCTCCCGCCACTTTGTCGAGTCCATCGCCTGTGCACGCGCCGTGCCCGCCGGAATCGCCACGCTGCTCGATTTCGGTTCCGGGGCAGGCCTCCCAGGCATTCCCATCGCCCTCTGCCGCCCGGAGATCGCGATCACCCTGGCCGAGTCCCAGGGCAAGAAGGCTGCCTTCCTCCGCGAAGCCGTGCGAACCCTCGGCCTGTCGTCAACGGTTCATTTAGGGCGTGCCGAGTCCCTGACCGCCCGCTTCGACTGCGTCACCCTCCGCGCCGTCGACCGCATGAGGGAGGCCGCGCACGCGGCTGAGGGCCTGGTCAGGCCTGCCGGCTGGCTTGCTCTCATGACCACCGCGGGTGAATTGGATGGTCTGCAAGCGGGGCTTGGGACAGGGCTTAAATGGCTTGATCCCGTGCCTTTGCAGGGTAGTGACCACGGTCTGCTCGCCGTGGCGCAGCCGAGAGTCAGTGATCCAGCTTGATTCCTGCCAACTTGCGGATCCCCGCTAGGTCCTTTTGCTTCTTGACCACCAGACGCACGCCGGTCCCTTCGGCGTACTTGGGCGCTTCATCGAGAGCCTTGGTTACGGCTGCGGGAAGGCCGCTCTGCCGTGCGGCGGCAACCGCCCTCTCCCCAAGCACGAACGACACGCGGAAGCAGCCGGCGCATGGGCCCATATAGACAATCGTCCTTTTCTTCAGCTTGAGCCGGAGAGCCCAGCCGTATTTGGGCGAGATAGACTTCCATTCCCGCTCGGCAACCCCTTTTTCCGTCGCCAGCCAGCCCACTAACTGCTCCCAGAGCGTCGCCGTTGCTCCCAGGGCTGCGGCAACCTCTCGGTCTGTTGGCTGATCGGCGCGGCCAATGAATGCATTGGGAATGTCCATGAACTTCCTCTTTTCACACGACGGGAGGAATTGTACCGCGATCCGCCTGATTCGGCTGTGATTCCACCAATTTGCCTCGCTGAAAAGCGACCGAGCTTGCCGCGATCCTGCCAAT
>JARLGE010000025.1 GCA_031296215.1 Occallatibacter sp. | reverse complement strand
GTACTGGCCGCGACCGGGTTTGCCGCCTGGATCGGCGTCACCCGTGGCCACCAGACGGCGCTCGAGTGGGTCGGCGGCTACGCCATCGAGACCTCGCTGAGCGTGGACAATCTCTTCGTCTTCCTGGTCATCTTTCAGGGCTTCCGCATCAGCCTTGAACGCCAGCACAACGCCCTGCTGTGGGGCGTGGCCGGAGCGGTGGTGCTGCGCGCGCTGTTCATCGCCGCCGGCATCACGCTGCTCAAGCGCTTCGACTGGATCACCTGGATCTTCGGCCTGTTTCTTCTCTATGCGGCCTTTCGACTGGTGCGCGGCAGCTCGGCCCACGCGGCCATCCCCCAATGGATTCGCAAGCTGCAGCCGGCCAAGGGGTCGCTCTTGCCGGTGATTCTGGCCATCGAGGTCACCGACGTGATCTTCGCCACCGACTCCATTCCCGCGGTGCTTGCCATCAGCCACAATCCCTTCGTGGTCTATACGTCCAACATCGCCGCCGTTCTCGGCCTGCGCTCGCTCTACTTTGCCCTGGCCGCGCTCCTGGACCGCTTCCGCTACCTGCACTATGGGTTGGGAGCGCTGCTGGCATTTGTGGGGCTCAAGATGCTTGCCGCGCGCTGGTTCGAGGTGCCGATTGCGCTCTCGCTGGCCCTCATGGGCGCCATCCTCTCGCTGTGCGCGATCGTTTCCTGGTTCGCGCCGGGCGCACCCGAAGCGAGAAACTCGGCCGGCGTGGAATAACGGGGCGCATGCGCATTTGCCGGACGGCCTAATGGCGCATGCAGAATGCCCCGCATGCGGATGTACTCCGCGTATTTTCTGTCGGCGCGGTAGATGTGGTTGGTGATCCAGAAATAAATGAGGTTCATCACGTCGATGGAGAGATGGAAGTCCAGCCCCCTGTCGCGCTGCTGCTTCATGCTCCCGACCATCTCCCTCAGCTCTTCGTGCTCGGCGGTGTGCGCAGCCGCATCGGGATAGCCCGACTCCTGAAAGGCCGCTTCCTCGCTGCTGCAATGGCGCCACGCGTAGTCTTCCAGCTCGTCGAGAACGCCCTTGAGCAGCTTCTTGCTTTCCCCGGCCTGAATGGCGCCGTGCAGCGCGTTCGCTTGCGCGACGAGCCTCTTGTTGTCCCGGTCCAATTCATCGACACCAACGCGCAGATTCTCTGTCCACAGCAGCAGCATCAGCCCGCGCCTCCTTTCCTGGATTCGCTTTCCGCCGTCCCTGAAGCCACGCAACCGCCGGTCGCATGCGCGCTTCCCTCAATGCTCGACCCATCCGCACCCATGCGGTGGTAGCTCAGAGTGGGTTATCGGCGCACCTGCCGGGAGGGATGAGACCGACCGGAAATTCCGGGAACGGAACCCGCCGGGCGCAACCCCATTCCCTGGTTGGGAAAGAATGTGGGAAGAATCTACCAGCCTTCGAAGGTGATCGACTCATCCCCAACGCCGCTGCCAACAACCGAGTGCCTGAGGAAGTTGCGGTCGTCGCGCTGCGGATAGTCGTTGCGGAAGTGCGCGCCGCGGCTCTCGGCGCGCGCCAAAGCGGAGTGGAGAATAGCTTGGGCCACGCGGCTCAGGGCGCGCCCCTCCAGCAGGCTGCGGCTCGTCTTCCCTTGCTCCACGAAGCGCTCCAGGTTGGCCTCGCACTCGGCCTGCGCGACCAGGCCCTCCCGCAACGTGGATTCATGACGCAGCAAGCCTGCATTGACCCACATGGCCTTCTGCAAATGGTGAATGAAAATATCGGCGAGAGAATCGTCCTCTTTCGCCATCGGCCTGAGCGCCGCTGCAGGCCCCGCGCCAGGCAGCAGCGGCAGGCCGTCGTTCAGCATGGCCAGCGCCGCGCGCGCGCCGAAGACCAGACCCTCGAGCAGCGAGTTCGAAGCCAGGCGATTGGCGCCATGCACGCCGGTGCAGGCCGCCTCGCCCGCCGCGTACAGGCCCGGCAAAGTTGTCCGCCCATCCAGGTCCGTGCGTATGCCGCCCATCAGGTAGTGCGCCGCCGGACCGATGGGGATCGGGTCGCGCTCGAGGTCCAGTCCATACTCGCCGAGAAAGGCGCTGATGCCGGGAAAACGCCGGTGCAGATCGATGTTTCTCACGTGCCGCAAATCCAGAAGCACGGGCCGCGCCTCGCTTGTCCCCGTCTCGCCCGCTTTCCCCTCGCCAGACCTTGCCCCCATTCCCTCGCGGGCGATGGCGCGGGCTACCACGTCGCGCGGGGCCAACTCCAGCAGCGGGTGATAGCGCTCCATGAAGCGCTCGCCTCGGTCGTTGCGCAAATACGCGCCCTCGCCGCGCAAAGCCTCGGAGATCAGGAAGCGCGGCGCGCCCGCCAATGCTAAGGCGGTGGGGTGGAACTGGTAGAACTCCATGTCCGCCAGAGCCGCGCCTGCATCGAGGGCCAGTGCAATTCCGTCGCCCGTGGCTACCGCGGGGTTGGTGGTGTCGGAGTAGACCTGTCCCGCGCCGCCGGAGGCGATGAGCACAGAGCGTGCGCCGACGCGATGCGGGCCGGGGTCCGTGGCCAGCGGACCCGCGCCGGCCAGGTCGGCCCCGGCAACGCGCCCATCCACCACCACCAGGCCGGCCACCATGGTCCACTCGGCAAATTGAATGCGCTTTTGGCCGCGGGCAAAAGCCACCAGCGAGCGGCTGATCTCCGCGCCCGTGGCGTCGCCGTTGGCGTGCAGAATACGCGCCAGCGAGTGCGCTCCTTCGCGGGTGCGGAGCAGCCGGCCACCTTCGCGATCGAAGGCCGCGCCCCATTCCATCAGTTCAGCCACGCGCTCGGGCCCCTCGCGGACCAGCACCTCGGCCGCCGGCCGGTAGACCAGGCCATCGCCGGCGTTGACCGTGTCTTCCAGATGCAGCCTCACGTCCGACGCGCCCTCGGTGGCCACGGCGATTCCGCCCTGCGCGTAGTGGGTGTTCGACTCGCCCAGCGACTCCTTGGTGACCACCAGCACCTCGCCGTGGCGCGCCAGTTCCACCGCCGCGCGCAGCCCCGCCACGCCCGCGCCCATCACCAAGAAGTCCACCCGCAACGGGATTGCCATAACCCTTGAGGCTAACATCGCAGAATGCGGGGAACAGGAATCGGAGAACAGAGATCGGAGAGCGGCGCATGCGCTCGCGGGCTGGTTCATACTGCTCAGACGCCGGGCTTGGGGCGCGCCTATGGTTAGAACCGTAAGGATAGATACACTTTCAACCCCCGACAGTGTGAGGGATAACTCAGGAGCGATTCTGAATCCTTATGGTGGCTGCTGCGGCTGGATGGTTCATCGCGGCTGCAGAGCATCCCACGCACTACAGGCAACCGCAGACACCTTAAAGGGGGTCAACACATGCGCGGACTCAAACTTCTCATCGGAACTACAGCGGTGCTCGCGGGCCTGGCCATGGCGCCGGCCGCCAAGGCACAGGTCTTCGTCAGCGTAGGCATTCAACCCGTCTGTCAATACGGCTACTACGACTATGCCCCCTACGCCTGCTCGCCCTATGGCTTTTACGGGCCGGGGTACTTCTACAACGGAATCTTCCTGGGCATGGGCCCATGGGCCGGCTGGGGCTATGGTCACGGCTGGGGCGGACATAGGTTCAGGGATGGCGGCGGCGGAAGCTATCGCGGCGGCGGCGGCGAGTTTGCCAATCGCAGCAGTTATGCCCGCGGCGGCGGCGGTGGCCAGGTCCGCAGCGGCGGAGCGATCCGTGAAAACGGTGCGCGGCCCAACGCCGGCCGCCCGGAAGGCCCCTCGCGTGCACCGCACGCATCGGCCCCTCACGCCAGCGCCCCGCGCGCAGCCTCGGGTGGCGGCGGAGGGTCGCATCCCAGAGGTGGTGGACATGACAGCGGCGGCGAAAAAAAGTAACCTATAGCCGCTGAAGAGGGCGGCAGGCAAGTGCGACAGGCGGCGGAGCAAACCAGCTCCGCCGCTTTGCCTTGTCCGTGACAATTCAGGCTGTGTTGCCGTCTGCATGCCGCCGCGGCGGATGAGCCGCGCTGGCATTTAGGATGAAGGAAGCGTGCAAACCATACGGGTCGACACACCTTCGGCGAAATACGACGTGGTCGCGGGCAGCGGGCTGCTCTCGACGCTTGCCGTTCGCATCGAGCGGGTTGCGGGCAGGCTGCCGCGACGGGTTTTTCTGCTCACCTCCGGGCCCATCTGGGCGCTTTGGAAAGATTGCATCCAACAGTCCTTTCAGGAACCTCCCATCGTCCTGTTCCTGGAGCCCGGCGAGAAATCGAAAACCCTCGGCAGCGTGGAGAAATTGCTGCGCCAGATGCCGCGCGCGGGCGGCGATCGCGGCTCGCTGCTGATCGCCGTTGGCGGCGGCATCGTGGGCGATGTGGGCGGCTTTCTGGCGGCAATCTTCATGCGCGGGATCCCTTATGCGCAGGTACCGACGACTTTTCTGGCGCAGGTGGATTCCAGCGTGGGCGGCAAGACCGGCGTCAACCTGCCTGAGGGCAAGAACCTGGTCGGCAGCTTCCACCATCCGCTGGCCGTCTTTGCCGATATCGGCGTGCTGGGCACGCTGCCGGACCGCGAGTTGCGCGCCGGGCTGATGGAGAGCGTGAAGGCCGGAATCATCCGCGACCGCGCGCTGGTGCGCTTCATGGAAGAGCACGCGGACGAAGTGCTCGCGCGCAACCCCAAGGCTCTGGAGAAGGTGATTGCCGCGTCGATCAGGATGAAGGCCGGCGTGGTGAACCGCGATGAGCGTGAGAGCGGGCTGCGCATGATTCTGAACCTGGGCCACACGGTGGGCCACGCGCTGGAGCAGGCCACCGGCTACAAGACGCTGCTGCATGGCGAGGCGGTGGGATGGGGGATGATCGCCGCGCTCTATCTGGCGCGCAAGCGGGGAACGATTTCCGGTGGCCAGTTTGATCGCCTGCAGAGGTTGATTCACTTGTATGGACCGCTGCCGGCGCTGACGCTGAAGGCGAAGAAGGTGGTTGCTGCGACCAGCGGGGACAAGAAGAACGTGGGCGGAGTGAACCGGTTTGTGCTGCCCATCGGCATTGGCGACGCGGGCGTGGTGGAAGACGTGACTGCGGCGGAGCTGGAAGCGGCAGTAGCCTATATGCTGGCACAGGCTGGCGAGCGGGCGGCGAGTCGACAGGCCAGCTAAGGCTCGATGCGTGAATCGGCGATTCCGGAGGGAGCACGGGGCTTCAGCCCCCTGAAAGAGGGCGAACCTTGCGGGGCCTTCAGGCCCGGGCCTTTGCTGCTCTCCCAAGGCTTCAAGAAAACGTGACTGTTGTGCAGAGTCAACGCTGGGGTTTCGAGGATTCAATGAGCGTAACAGGCGCCAAGCCGGCGGGGGTGGTGGACGAGGCACAGGCGGCGCGCGCCGTGCAGCAGATGTTCGACTCGATTGCGCCGCGCTACGACCTGCTGAATCATGTGCTCTCGGCGAGTGTAGACCGGCTGTGGTGGTGGCAGACGGCGCGCAGATTCCGCTCGATCCTAGCCGATCCCGATGCGGCGGTGCTCGACGTCTGCTGCGGCACCGGACACATGACGCGCGCGCTGCTCAAGGGCCGTCCACGCGGAGCGCGGCCCATTCTGGCCGCGGACTTTGCGCGCGAGATGCTCAGCCGCGGGGCACGCAGATTCAAGGCGCGCAGCGAAGACCAAACCGCGCCCTATGCCGTCGCGCTCGAAGCCGACGCCCTTCATCTGCCGCTCCGCTCCGCATCGCTGGACCTGATCGTGACCGCATTCGGCTTTCGCAATCTGGCCAACTACGAGACCGGCCTGCGCGAGTTTGTGCGCGTGCTCAAACCCGGCGGACAGTTGGGCATCCTGGATTTCAGCGAGCCCGGCGGCCTCATCGGCAAGGCCTATGGCGTCTACTTCCGCCGCGTGCTGCCGGCAATCGGCCGAATGATTTGCGGCCCCGTAGCTGCGGGCAAAGATGGTCCGTATAATTATCTGCCCGCGTCCGTCGCGAAATTCCCGCCCCCCGCGGAGTTGCTCGATCTGATGCGGTCAACTGGCTACAGGGAGTGCGCGTGGCAGCCCTACACACTTGGCATTGCGGGACTGTACACCGCCGTGCGCGGCCCGCAAGCCTGAGAGGCGCATGACGACAGCCGCTCAAAACTCGCTGCTCACTGGCCCGGCCGGGTTCTCCGCCCAGAAGCGGCGCGTGGCGCTCAACTCCATGGTGGCCGCCGCGGCCATGACCGTGCTCAAGCTGGCCGCGGGCCTGCTATCCGGCTCGCTGGGCGTGCTGTCGGACGCGGCGCACTCGGCACTCGATCTGGTGGGCGTCACGCTCACCTTCTTCTCCGTGCAGGTGAGCGACAAGCCGGCCGACGAGGACCACACCTACGGCCACGGCAAATTTGAAAACCTCTCCGCCTTTGGCGAAGCCGGCCTGATGGCCATCAGCTGCGCGTGGATTATTTATGAGGCAATGCGGCGCATCCTGGTGCGCACGGTTGAGATCCACCACTCGATGTGGCCGGTGCTGGTGCTGCTCACCTCGATCGCGGTGGACTATTGGCGGTCCCGGCAGTTGCAGGCGGTGGCGGAGCGGACCGGCTCGCCGGCCCTTGCGACCGATGCCTTCCACTTTGCCTCGGACATCTGGTCGACCCTGGCGGTGCTCGCCGGACTCGCCGCCAGTTGGATCGGCATGAGGCTGGGAATCGGCTGGCTGCGCTTTGCGGACCCGTTTGCGGCAGCGGTGGTTTCGCTCCTGATTCTGCGCATGACGCTGCACCTGGGCCGCGAAACAGTGGCCGTGCTGACCGACGAGGTGCCGGCGGAGACGCGGCAGCGGTTGGTTGACGAGGTTGGCAAAGTGGAGGGCGTGCTGGAGGTGGAACAGGCGCGCGTGCGGCGGGCTGGGTCCGTTTATTTTGCCGACCTGACCCTGGCGCTGCCGCGGCGCTATACTTTTGAGCACACCGAGGAGCTGGTGCGCGCGGCCACAGAGGCCGTGCATCGCGCGCTTCCCACGGCCGACGTGGTCATCCACACCGTTCCCCGCGAGACCAGAGCCGAAAGCATCTTCGACCGCGTGCGCGCGGTGGCGGCGCGTAACAACGTGAACGTGCACGAACTCAGCGTGCAGTCGCACCACGGACGGCTGCGCGTGGAGCAGCACCTGGAACTGGACGAAAAGATGCCGCTGCTCAAGGCCCACGGCTTTGTAACCGCGATGGAGGCGGAGATTCTGCGCGAGACCCCGGAGATCGACCTGGTGCTGACGCACATTGAAAGCGAGCCGGCTACCATTGAACAGCCCGAAGTGATGGTGGAAGAGGATCGCAAGATCGAGTCCGCGCTGCGATCGGCGGCCAGACTGTTCCCCGAGATTGTGGATGTGCACGAGATCGTGGTGGGCCGCACCGTCGATCACATTCATCTCTCCTGCCATTGCACGCTGCCGGACGATTTGACCATGCAGCGGGTGCACGAGGTAATGACCGGGCTGGAGGATCGTTTCAAACTGGAATGCCCGGAGGTGTACCGGGTAACGATTCATCCCGAGCCAGCCACTGATAATCTGCGGTGAGGGACGCGAAGAGGAGAAAAGCCCCATGATTGCTCACACTGTATGGAAGCACGACGACGCTTTTCAGGGAATTTCGGAGAATGGCAACTTTGTTCTCTTTGACGCCGACCCGGCGCACGCCCGCGGACCCAGCCCCATGGAAGCGGTGCTGATGGCGCTCTGCGGGTGCACCAGCGTGGATGTTGTTTCAATCTTGAAGAAGAAGCGCCAGCCCCTCACCGGCCTGCGCGTTTCGGCCACCGCCGAGCAGTCGCCCACCGCGCCGCGCGTCTTTACGCAGATCAAGCTTACCTATGCGGTGAGCGGCAAGCTGAGCCGCAAGGCGGTGGAGGACGCGGTGGCGCTGTCGAAGAACACCTACTGCTCAGTGTCGAAGATGCTGGAGAAAGCAGCGCCGGTGGACTACGAGATCGTGTTTCTGGATGGCGAGCCGGAGCCATGAGAACGCGGCCGGTGGTGAACTTCTTTCAGATTGCCTCGTTGGTGATGCTGCTCGTCGCCGTGGCGCTGCTGGCGGCCATCGCCACCATGCACTTTGCCATTCACGGCGCGGAAGTGCAGGTGCCGGCGCTCGAGGGCATGACCGTGGCCGACGCGCGCAGCCAGACTGCGGGGCTGGGCCTGAACCTGGACGTGGACAACCGCTACTACTCCGGTGACGTGGCCGCGGGACACATCCTCACGCAGTCTCCAGCGGCGGGAACGGTGGTGCGCCGCGAGTGGCGCGTGCGCGTGGCCGAGAGCCTGGGCCCGCAAAAGGTGGACGTGCCGGACACCGTGGGCAAGGACCAGCGCGTGGCTGCGCTCACCCTGCGCCGTGCCGGCCTGGAGATGGGCGCAACCGCGCTGCTCAAGTGGAGCAAAGCCGCGGAGGGTACGGTGCTGGCGCAGGATCCGCCGGCCCACGCGCAGGGGATTTCGCGGCCTGCCGTCAATCTTCTCGTAGCCGCGCCGGACGATGAGGCAGAGGACGGCTTTGTCATGCCCGACCTGGTTGGCCTGCCGGTCGTCACTGCGCAAGCGCAGTTGGCCAAGGTCGGCATCTCATCGGCGACACCCACTTATTTGCCTGTGCCGGTGGCGCCAATGGGCTTGGGCGATGCGCCGCCCAGGCCGCCGCTGAAGCCGGGGTCGGTGATTGCGCAAACGCCGGCCGGCGGATCGCGCGTGGAACAGAGCACGCAGGTGAAGCTGACCGTGGCGGAGTAGCGGGCCGCCGAGTTGGCGCATTGGAGGGCACAACATGGGATTGAACGAAGATCAAGAGCGGTTGGCGTTGCAGGAGCGTGAGCTGCGATTGCCGCGCCTGGATGCGCGGGTGGCCTGGGAGCTGGGCGTGCGCTTGCGCACCATGGCCGAGGAGCGCGGGCTGGCGGTGGTGATCGATGTCCGGCGCTTCGAGCAGCCGCTGTTTTATGCGGCGCTGGAGGGCACGACGCCGGACAATGCGGAGTGGGTGCGGCGCAAGAGCAACGTCGTGGCGCGCTTTCATTTGAGCTCCTATGCGGTGGGCCTGAAGCTGGAGACGAAGAACGAAACCCTGGCCGGGCAGCAGGGCCTGCCGCTGGCCGACTACGCCACGCATGGCGGATCGTTTCCGCTGGCCGTGGAGGGGGCGGGCGTGCTGGGCAGCGTGACCGTCTCCGGATTGCCGCAGCGCGCCGATCATGAACTCGTGGTGGAGGCGCTCTGCGGTTTGCTGCGGCGCGACTACGCCGAGCTGCGGCTGGCATCAGAATGACACTCCCCATTCGCCAGCCGCATCCTTCGATGACGCAGTTCACACCGCTTGCACGGCCGGCAAAAGCTCCTCAAGCCGGTTAAAGCTCATCGCCATGCCGTGTTTCATTCCCGCCCTGCTCGCCAGGAGCGCCGAAGTCGCGCATCACCTGGATTTCTCGATCGGCGGGTGTGGAAACTCCGCAGCGACCGGGATACATCCTTGGAACCTCCTTCAATGCTTCTTGTGTTTATGCTTCTTCCCCTTCTTCTTCTTGACCTTCAACCCATCCAGTAAATCATCCTGTCGAGAGAACGAAGACTTCCAGAACTCGCGATACTCCGCCAGCCATCGGGTGGCCTCGGCGAGCGGCCTGGCGTCCAGCTTGCTCGGCCGGCGCTGCGCGTCGCGGTCGCGCGTGATGAGGCCGGCGCCTTCAAGCACCTTCAGGTGCTTCGAGATTGCGGGCTGTGTCATGGCAAATGGGGCAGCCAATTCACTAACTGAGGCCTCGCCCAGTGCGAGCCTCGCAAGGATGGCGCGGCGCGTCGGGTCTGCCAGCGCGGCGAAAGTGGCGTCCAGGCGTTCTGAGGGTTGGAGTTTATAACCACTATGTTCCATAACTACTTAGTAATATAGATGGCGTCTGCTGTCAAGACCCTCAGGATATCCGCTGGATCGATGCGATAAAAAAACCGTCGGTATTGAAAGCCCCGGGGACCAGGCGAAGTGCGCCGGGGGGCGTGAGCGAGGCCTGCAGCCGTTCTGCCCCGGCGGTCGTCAAGATCGACCTGCGCAGAAGGGTATCGATGGAGTCGCCGAGCGGAACAGGGCGAGAATTGGGGGCAGCTGCGAGCACTGCGGCGACCACCTGCTCGTTCTCTTCCGGCTCCAGGGAGCAGGTGGAGTAGACAACGCGGCCGCCGGGGCGCACGGCGCGCAGCGCGGCGGCGAGGATCGCTCGCTGGCGCTCTGCCTGGCGCGCCAGATCTTCGGGCCGCAGGCGGTGACGAATCTCCGGATTCCGGCCCAGCGTCCCGGTGCCGCTGCAGGGCACGTCGGCCAGCGCCAGGTCGAAGGCCGCGTCTTCACCCAGTTGCGTCACGTCGGCCAGGCGGCACTCAATCCGGCCCGCGTGCGGAGCGAGGCGCTGACGCAGTTGCTCCAGCCGCTGCGGGCTCGCTTCACAGGCCAGGATGCGCGCTTGCGGGTTGCGCTCGGCGAGGATGAGCGTCTTTCCTCCCGGCGCCGCACAGGCATCTACGATGCTTTTTGCGCTTTGGTTTGGATTGATTGCCGCCAGTTCGGCGACCAGTTGCGAGCCTTCATCCTGAAAGCGGACGCGGCCCTCCTGAAATGTTGCCGTGGCAATCGCGTCGCCCGAGACAACGGCGCGCGCAGCGGTGAGCAGTTGGCCGGGCGCGAGGACGATTCCCGCCTGCGTGAGTTCGGCATCGCCCTCGGTGCTGGCAAGCCGCACGGTCAGCGCAGGCTGCTTCTGGCCGTGGCGGCAAATCGCGCGAGCGGCATCGAGGCCGTAGAAAGCAGCCCAACGCTCGACCATCCAGGCGGGGTGCGCCTCGGCCATTGCAAGGTCCGCTGCGCTCTCCTCAGAGAAAGCAACCCGCGCGCTGCCGGCCAGTTTGCGCAGCACCGCGTTGACCATGGCGGAGGCGAAGCGGTGGCCGGCCTGCTTGGCCAGCTCCACGCTCTCGTCGATCGCGGCACGCGCGGGGATGCGCTCCATGTACAGAATCTGAAATGCGCCCATGCGCAGAGCGATGCGGATTTCGGCGTCGAGCTTCGCGTTCGGCCGCTTGAGAAGCGCTTGCAACTGGTGGTCGAGCCGAATCTGCCAGCGCAGTACGCCGAGCACCAGCGCTGTGGCCAGGTTGCGGTCCACGAGCGAAAGAGCGTTGACCGCTCTGCCGCGCAGCAGATCGTCGGAGTGCGAAACGCCGCGCTCGAGGGCGAGAAGAATGTTGAAGGCCGCCTGGCGCGCCGGGGAAATCTCGGTCGGGCGATTCTTCGGCGCGGTTCTCCGGGGGCCGGCTTGGCGAGGCGCCGTCATCGCTGCCGCAACCCGAGCCGCGCATTGGCGGCGAGTTGGTTTCCGCGCAGGAACTCAGCAGCCGCGAGCCGCTTCTTGCCCTCCAGTTGCAGCTCGATCAATTCGATCCACGTGTTGGCGGCGCAGGCGGCGAAGAGGCGCTGGCCTTCCACGTGAAGCTGTCCAGGCTCAGCCGAACCGAAATGCGGCGCGGCAACCGACAGGCGATGAGCGATGAGCTTCTTTCCCTCGAGCGTCGTGAAGGCGCCTGGCCAGGGCTGGAATCCGCGCCAGCGGTTATAGAGCTCGGGGGCGGTGCGCGCGGCAAAATCCATGCGCCCGTCCTCGCGGTCGAGCAGCGGAGCATAGGTGGCTCCCTCATGGGTCTGCGGCTGCGGGTGAAGGGTCCCGGCAGCGAGGCCTGCCAGGGTTTCAACCATCAGCGGCGCGCCGGCGCGAGCCAGCCGCTCGAACAGGTCGGCGGCAGTTTGATCGGGGCCAATTTCAACCGTCTGCTGCAACAGAATCGGGCCGGTGTCCAGGCCCTCTTCAAGCAGCATGGTGGTGTTGCCGGTCCAGGCGTCGCCCATGGCCACAGCCCACTGGATGGGTGCGGCGCCGCGGTATTTGGGCAGCAGCGATCCGTGCAGATTGATGCAGCCAAGGCGCGGAGCGGCAAGCATCCACGGCGGAAGGATGCGCCCATAAGCGACCACGACGATGGCGTCCGGGGCAATTGCTTCTAGCTGCGCGCGAAACTCCTCATTGTTTCGAATCTTCTCCGGCTGCGTGACGGCCAGACCCGCGGCCAGAGCGGCTTGCTTGACGGGAGACGCGGTCAACTGCTGGGTGCGGCCCACTGGGCGGTCGGGCTGCGAAACAACCAGCGCAATTTCGTGGCCCGCGGCGAGCAGCGCTTCCAGCGTAGGAACCGCGAAGGCGGGAGTGCCGCAGAACACGAGTTTCATCGGGCGCCCCGCAGATCTACCACTTGCCTTCGCGCTGCAGCTTGCGAATCTTGCGTAAGGTCAGGTCGCGCTTCAGACCGCTCATGCGGAAGATGAACAGCATACCGGCGAGGTGGTCGATCTCGTGCTGCATGCAGCGCGCCAGTAGGTCGTCGCCATCCATCTCGAACCACTTGCCGTTCAAGTCCTGCGCGCGGATGCGCACCTTCGCCGCGCGCACCACCTTCTCCTTGATCTCCGGAAAGCTCAGGCAGCCTTCCTCCTCGTAGAGCCTGCCCTCGCTCGAAATGATCTCGGGGTTCACCAGCACTAGCTTGTCCTTGGGGTCCTTGCCCATGCTCAGGTCGATCACCGTCAGAAGCTTCGACACACCCACCTGCGGCGCGGCCAGCCCAACGCCCTGCGAGGCGTAAGTGGTCTCGAACATATCGGCGGCCAGCTTCTTCAGCTCGGCGTTGAACTCGGTCACCGGCTCGCCCGGCTGCGAAAGCACCGGCTCGGGATATTTCACAATCTTGAGAATCATCTCTGTCTTCCAACGGCTCCGTTTCTGCTTATTTCTTTGTCATACCGTATTTGCTCAACGCTTAATACTTCCGTATCTGGTCGATGTATCCGCGGAAATTCCGTTGCATTTCGCCGACCGAGTCGCCGCCGAACTTCTGCTGCGCCAGGCCCGCGACGGTGATGGCAACCATGGCTTCCGCGGCCACGCCGGCGGCCGGAACCACGCAAATATCAGACCGCTCGTAGCTTGCGCTGGTGGCCTCGCGCGTGTCGAAGCGAACCGATTCCAGCGGCCGCCGCAGCGTTGAAATCGGCTTCAGGTAACCGCGCACCACAATGTCTTCGCCGTTCGAGACGCCGCCCTCAATGCCGCCGGCGTTGTTCTGCGGACGCGTAAAGCGCGTGGGACGGCTCGATTCTTCGCTCGCATACTGGATGGGGTCGTGAACCTTGGAGCCGAGGCTCTCGGCAGCCGTCACGCCGCGGCCGATCTCGACCGCCTTCACCGCCTGCAGGCTCATCACACTCCAGGCCAGCAGCCCGTCCAGCCGCTCATCCCAGTTGGCATAGGTGCCCAGGCCGGCGGGCGCGCCGTGCACCACCACCTCAAAAACCCCGCCCACGGTGTCGCCCGTCCGCGAAACTTCTTCGACCTCTTCCTTCATGCGTGCTTCTGTGGCCGGGTCCACGCAGCTCAGCAGCACCTCGTCCTTGGCCGCAACGGCGACGATCTCCTCCCATGTGGCCTGCCGCTCAAGCTCCACGCGCCCCACTCGGATCACGTGGCTAAGCACTTCGATCCCGAGGGTGCGCAGAAACAGCTTGGCAAGCGCCCCGGCGGCCACTCGGCTCGTCGACTCCCGCGCCGAGGCACGCTCCAGCACGTAGCGGGCGTCGGGAAAGTTGTACTTCAGAGCCCCGGCCAGGTCCGCATGGCCCGGCCGCGGCGAGGCCACCGCCTGGTGCTTGGCCGGGTCGCCGGCTTCCACGGGGAGCTTCTCTTCCCAGTTCTTCCAGTCGCGGTTCACGATCTCGATGGCGATGGGCGAGCCGATGGTCTGGCCGTGGCGCACGCCCGAGAGGATGTGGGCCTTGTCGGTCTCAATCTTCATGCGCCCGCCGCGCCCATAGCCCTGCTGGCGCCGCCACAGCTCGCGGTTGACGAACCCCAGATCGACAGGCACGCCGGCTGGCAGCCCGGAGAGGAGCGCAGTAAGAGCTTCCCCGTGGGACTCGCCGGCAGTTGAAAATCGGATCATATCCTTTTGATTGTAATGGAACTGGGATTCATCGGGCTGGCCCTTGGCCTATTGCCCTCGAATTCCCGCAAGGGAAACCGATCGTGGCCATGTGCAGTTCGCTCTCGGCCACGCCAGCGTCCACCCCCTCCTGCTGGTAGAGGCCTTTGGCCTCGGCCCAGAATCGAAGCGCTTCATCTTGAGCCTGCTCCTGCTCCATTACCAGGGCAGCCACTCGCAGCGCATTCGCGAGGTGCAGCCGAACGGGCGACTGCTGGCTGCGATAGATTGCGATTGCCTCCAATGCAAAAGGCTCAGCTTCGCCAGGCCTGCCCATTCCCTGCAAAATGTCGGCGATGTGCCTCACGGCGTGCGCAAGCATCACCGGGTTATTCAGGCGCCGGTAAAGCTCTGCGGCTGAACGATAGTGGCTCAACGCCGCCTCGTTCCTCTTCAGGTCGCGCTCAACCTTTGCAAGAGCAACGTGGATCTCGGCCTGCTGCCTCGCATCTCCATCCCGCCCGCAGGCTTTCAGCGCATTTCGAAACAGCTGCCGGGCGTATTTCCGCGGTTACTCCCCGTAGGCCCTTCGGCCCTGCTCGAGGAGCGATTCCGGTGTCCGGCGCGCCATGACGTGAGCCTAGCACGAAATTTGTGTTCCCTGTTTCCCGATCCCTGTTCCCTGCCTTACCATGGCCCCATGGCCTGCTTCCTCTTCAAGACCGAGCCCGATGTCTACTCCTTCGACGATTTCCTGCGCGACAAGGAAACCGTCTGGGACGGCGTGACCAACCCCACCGCCGTCATGCACCTGCGCCAGATGAAGGCGGGGACGAAATGGATCTTCTACCACACCGGCGACGAGCGCACCGCCGTGGGCACGGGAACCGTGGTCGGCGTGGATGCGAGCGACCCCAAGGTTCCAATCGTGAGAGTCAAGGTGGGCAAGCGGCTCAAGCGGCCCAAGACGCTGGCCGAGATCAAGGCCGAGCCGCTCTTTTCAAAATCACCCCTGGTCATCATCGGCCGGCTTTCGGTGGTTCCGCTGACCAAGGAGCAGTGGGATTGGTTTGTCGGCTGACGAGATCAGAGCGTTGCGCCTTCCCAGGTATCAATAACGAGACCAGTGCCCCCGCAGGCAGGTCTTCGTCTGCGGGGTGGGGGTGTCTGGGGCACCCATACACCATGGGTGAACGCTCAGCCGTGGTGCTCGCCTGAACAGCACGAGCCCGACACCTTCGCCGGTTCTACGTAAGTCTGCATGGGATCCACGAAGTACCCGCGATCGTACTTGTCGTGGTGGCGAACCCAGGCCATGGAGTGAGCCAGCCTCTCTTCGTCGCGGCCCTTCGGAGCATGGTCAAGGAAGTTATACGCGCCGACAAAAATATCCAACCCGCGCGTATAAGTCGAGTAGGTGTGAAAGATATCGCCGCTCGCATCCTTGTAGAACGCGCTCAGCCCGGGGAGTTCTTCGAGGGGGGACTCAATTTCGGCATAGTTATAGTTCACCTTGCCCGCCGCACGCTGCTCCGCGCTGAACGACACGTGGTAGTCGTAGTTGAAGTCCGTGCCGAACGACGATGCCCAGTGAAACTTCCAGCCCATCCGCTTCTTGAATGCTTCAATCTCCGCAATCGAGGCGCGCGAAACCACCGCCAGGGTCACGTCGCGATGGGCCAGGTGAATGGTGGGACCGTCGAAATGATCGGCCAGGTACGAGCAGCTCTTGCAGCCCTCGCTCCATCCCGGAGCGAACATGAAGTGGTAAATGATGAGCTGGCTGCGGCCGTCAAAGAGATCGGCCAGCGTCTCCTTGCCCTTCGACCCTTCGAAGACATATTCCTCCTCAACCTTCTCCCAGGGCAGCTCACGGCGTAGCCGGCTGAGCTCGTCGCGCTGGCGGGTGAATTCTTTTTCCTTCGCCAGAAGATCCTTGCGCGCGGCAAGCCACTCGCTGTGCGAGACGGCTTTGGGGTGTTCGAGTTGTGTGATTGTGCTAGCCACGGGTTTCCTCCTCAGATTGTGGGTTGGTGGGGATTCTGTTTGCGGCCCTGGCGGTCACCACTTTCCTGACGACCAGCGCGGTCATGCCGCCGGTTGAAACGGCAGCCGCAGCCATCCACGCCGCGGATGCCAAACAGACTGGACACATAGAGACCTCCCTCTTGTGTGCGATGGTGCTCGGCGGGCCCGCCATCGCTGTAGGCCCGGGCTTGGGGTTGCCCTGTTAGCGAGCCTCTGCGATTGCACGGACATGCTCCAGCATCGCCGCCCAGCCCTTGGTCATGCCGCTGCGGTGGTCGTCCTGGATGAACCCAAGCGCCGTGTGCCGGAAGGTGATCAGTGTCCCCCCGTCCGCCTCGGTCAAGCGGTACTGCACATTGGACACAAACGGACACGACACCATAAGCGGTCCCGTGATCTCCATCAGTGTGGGCCGCTTGATGGCCTGCACGTGGCCCCACAGATGGCCGTTGTTGTCGCCCAGGTCGCGGTACCAGCGCCCGCCCGGCCAGGGCTCGATCTTCATCGAGAGCGACTTGCCGTCGTGGGTCTGGGCGGCCGGCCCCATCTGTTCGAGCAGCGCATCGAACGTCACACTCAGCGAGGCGTTCACATGCATCTCCTGGGTTATGCTCAGGGTCATTTCCTCTACGCTCATCGGTGCCTGGATCATGGTTTCTCCTTCGTATCAGTGGAATCTGATGCCGGTATCAATTTGCTCATTTGCTCCTCGGCCCGCTTTTTCACGCTCAGCAACTGGTGCTGCCAGAAGCGCTCAAACGTGCCGGCCCACTCGTGCAGCGGGCGGATGGCCTCGGCGTTGGTCCTGTAAAACTTGTGGCGGCCCTCGCAGCGCACCCGCACCAGGCCCACGCTGCGCAGCACCCGCAGATGCTTAGAGACGGAAGGCTGGTCGAATTTGAGGCTGGCTACGATATCGCCCACCGGCCGCTCCCCGCTGGCCAGATAACTCAGAATCTCCCGCCTGCGCGGCTCGGCAACAGCATTGAAGGCGTCGGAGGTGGTGGAAGCTCGTGCCATGTTTCGAACAATACATACTCATATAGGAATATGTCAAGCGGTTTGGAAAGAAAACCTGAAGAATTCGAGCTGTCTTAGGATGGGCGTCGAGAATTATGGTAGGATTTCCTTGTTTCCTTGTATCCTTGTTTCCGTTTTTCCTTGTTTCCTTGTATCCTTTAGAAGGAGAGAGTGCCATGCTGGCAAAATTGACCGTCAAAAATCAGCTCACCCTGCCCAAGACGATAGCCCTGCAGTTTTCCGGAGTCGAGTACTTCGATGTAAGCACGGACGGCTCCGCAATCACTCTCAAGCCGCTGCAGGTGAGCCGGCTGGACGAGGTGCGCGCCAAACTTGAGCACCTTGGTATCACGGAGCAGGATATTGCCGACGCGATCGCCTGGGCTCGTAAAGACAAGTGAGCGTCCCCGCCAAAGCGAGGGTCGTCTTCGACACGAATGTCGTCCTCTCCGCGCTTTTGTTTACCTATGGCAGGTTGAGTTGGCTGGTTGGCCATTGGCAGGCCGGGAATTGCGCCGCGCTCGCCTCGCGTGCAACGGCGGAGGAGTTGGCGAGAATCCTCGCATACTCGAAATTCCGCCTCACCGGCGAGGAACAGTTGGAAGCCTTGGCCAAATATCTCCCGTTTTGCGAGGCAGTCGAGATTACGAGATCGTGCCCGATTCTTTGCCGCGACCCCAAGGATCAGCCGTTCCTCGATCTGGCGCAAAGCGGTCGAGCTGATTTTCTGGTCACAGGCTACAACGATCTACTGGCGCTGGCTGGGCAGACTGATTTCGCTATAGAAACTCCCGAAGCCTATCGGCACAGAGTGAAAGGCCGTTAGAGGCGAGACTATGAAGAGAGGTAACCCCGACGTCTATTCCTCCCGTTTCCGCCAATCTATCAAATCGATCGTAGCGGCATATCAACGGGGCGCGTGCAGGAGCAGGTGCGCTGCCATAAGTGAGGAATCGGCCAGATCGGAAGGCGTTTTGCCATCTTTATCTCTGGCATAGAAGTCGGCCTGGTTATGAAGAAGTAGAGCTGGAAGATTGTTTATTCTAGGTGCACGAGCCGCCCAGTGCAGGGGGGTCTGGCCTTTGTCATCTCTGGCGTTGACACCGGCTCCGTGGGCCAAGAGCAATTTCACTACATTCTCGTTCCCATTTATCACTGCAAAATGCAATGGGGTGCCTCCACCCTTATCGCATTTGGGGCTGACGTCTGCCTTGTTTGCCAATAGCAATTCCGCTAACTCCTGGTCGCCTCTAATCGCTGCATAGTGCAGCGGGGACCGCCCATACTGGTTGTCCTTGGCGTTCAAATCTGCGCCAGCCTCGATTAGAGACTTGATCAGCTCCATATCTCCACACTCAGCTGCTGTCACAAGCGGGGTCTGTCCATCCTTGTCTCCATGCGCCATGCCCATCTCCGACTCTCCCTAGTTACGGTCATCTGAAAAATGCCGGCTGGATTACATCCCAAAAAGCTGAACTTGATACAAATGCGTCTCCTGCCTCAGTCCCCATCCTCTGCAGGGCGCCACAGGTCTCGCCTTTGAGACCTGAGAGTGGATGATGGTCGATTCACCCAGCCGCTTCCCTGTTCCCTGCCTTTACCCTTCTCCCAGCCACCGCTTGGTATTCAGCAACTGCCGGTTATCCAGCGCCCAAACCTTCCCCGTCAGCTCGTTCGCCCCCTTGCCTTCGCGCGCGGACTTATCGAACTCTTGAGACACAGCCTGCATCTTCGCGTCCAGGTCGTCGATGAAGTTCAGCATAAGCGCCTCGGGTATCATGGGCAGCTTGGGCGAGCCGAACTCCAGCTTGCCGTGATGGGAGAGGATCATGTGCAGCACAAGGGTCTTCAGCTTCGGCGGAAAATTCGGCAGGCTGTCGATGGTGCGCTCGGCCAGCGCCGCGCCAATCTGGATGTGGCCCAGCAGCACGCCCTCGATGGTGTACTCGAAGCCAATCTCCCAGCTCAGTTCGCGCACCTTGCCGATGTCGTGCAGAATCACGCCGGTCAGAAGAAGATCCCGGTCGATGAGCGGGTAGTGCGGCGCAACGCGGTCGGCGAGAGTGCAAAGGCTGATGACGTGTTCGAGCAATCCGCCCAGCCACGCATGATGGAGTTGCTTGGCCGCCGGCGCTTCGCGGTAAGCCTCGGCCATGGCGGGGTCAGCGAGCATAGTGCCGAGCAAAAGCTTGAGGTCGGGGTTGGCGATGCTGTCGACGAAGCCGAGAAGCTGGCGCCACAGCGCGGCCACGTCGCAGGTGGTCGACGGCAGCATGTCCATCTTGTCCACCTCGCTGGCCTGGGCCAGCCGCAACTGGTCGATCTTCATCTGCAGCCGGTCGTCGAAGCGAGAGGCCGAGCCGCGCGCCTTCACAATATCGCCGCGGTCGAAGTCCTTGGCGATGCGCGGGTCGCCCAGCTCCCAAACGCGGGCTTCGAGCTGCCCGGTCTTGTCGCCCAGGATCAGGTTCAGATACGGCTTGTTTGTCTTGGTGGTCCGCTGCTGCTTGGCCAGAACGAGAAAATAGCCGTCGAAGAGTTTGCCCTCGTCGAAGTTGGCCACATCGGCAATGTAAATGTCTTTCATAAGTTGAACGCCGCGCCGGTCGAAGGGGCTCGCAACGCCTCTCGCCATGCGGGTCAAGCATACCACGGCTGAGGTTGCGACCGGCCCAGGGAAGTCAGCTTCCAAGAGTGCTGATCCGTAGAGCCTATTTCGACATCTCCGCGATCTGCACATGGTACGGGCTCAGCAAATCGCCCGTCGCGTGGCCCACCGCGGCCAGAGCGATGCGGTAGTTCACCTGCGTCTGCAACAAGCTGAGCTCAGCCTGCGCCAGGCGGGTCTGCGCGTCGAGCACAAAGAAGTTGGTCTCCGCGCCCAGCTCGAACTTGCGCTGCTCCGAGGTCAGCGTCTTTTGCGCCAGGTCGAAGGAAACATTGCCGGCGGCCAAGGCCTCCTTGGCTTCCTCCAGCTGATGCACGGCGTCGCGCACCTCGCGCGTAATCTGTTCCCGCGCCTGGCCGCCGCTATAGAGATCGCGCGTGCGCGCTACGAGCGCGCTTCCCAGGCTTGCCTCGCCGCCGCGGTTCCTCACCGGAAGGGTGAGCGAAAGCGTGCCGCCATAGCCCGGATAGCCGAAGCCGAAAAGCTGGCTCATCGACGAGCCGAATCCTCCCGGTGCGATCAGCTGGCCATTGTTCAGGTTGTACTGGTTGCCGCCCAGGCCGTTGCTCTGGTAGAAGCCCTGAAGCGACAGGTTCGGCTGCAACTGGTTCTTCGCCAGGCGAATGCTGGTCTCGTCGTTGGCCAGCGCATCCTTGGCAACATCCATCTCGGGCCGCTGGCTGAGCGCCTGCGCCAGCGCGGCCTCCGCGTCGATGGCTTCCAGCTCGCCGGCGGGTTGCGGCTTCTCCGTCAACTCCAGTTCCATCGCGTGAAACTGCGCATCGCGATCCGCGCCGATGGTCAGCCGCAGCGCCTCCTCCGCCTGGGTCAGCGCATAGCCGGCCTGGATCACCCCGACCTTGCGCGTGGCAACCTCCGACTGCGAGCGATAGATGTCCAGCGGCGGCAGCGCTCCCAGCTCCAGCGAGCGCTTGTCGCGCGCATAGCTGGCCTCGGCCAGCTTCAGCGACTTTTGCTCCACATCGAGCGCGCCGCGCGCCTCGACCGCATTCCAATACTGGCCCACGACCTGCTGAACGGCGTCGTTCACCTCCGCCTCGAACGCCGACCGCGATTGCTCCAGCGAGCGGCGCGCAATCTTCACCAGCGCGGTGTTGGCAAAGCGCCCCGCGCCACGGAGCAAGGGCTGGGTGAAACTGAAGTTCAATGTGGAAGCGAAAAACGGGTTGAAGTAGTAGTAGGAATTATTCACCGAAGATTTGTTGCTCGAAATGCTGGCGACAATACTTGTTCCCGGAGTAAAGGTCTGCGAGTAACTCACCTGGCCTGTTTGGCTAAGTGAGTTGAGCGTCACGTTCCCGGAAACTCCGGCCCCCTGCAGTTGGCTGTACGTGGGAGATGAAGCTCGATTGATGTTCAGGGTGCTTTGGATGATTGGATCGAAGGGCTGAAACTGGCCCAGCAACGTATACTTCTGCGCTTCAATCTGCGTTTGCTCGATCTGCACGTTGGTCGAGTTTTCAAGCGTCAGAAGAATCGCGTCGCGCAAACCGAGGCTCAGCTTGCCGTCCTTGACGTAGTCCTGCAAGTGTGCGGGCGGCGGCAGCTTGTCCGCGCGGACCCGCGCTGTGAGCATTCCGCGATAGCTCTCGGGAGACTGCGCCTGCGCGGGCGAAAGCGCCGCCAGCACGTAGAGCAAAACAAAGGCAAAGCGAAACAACCTCATCCCAGGGCTCCATGGAGGTGCGGAGATTTTCGGCAGCAAGAAACCAAAGTGCACTCGGTGTGGCAACCACGGCCAGACGCGCCGGTCTTACTCATAGCGAATGGCCTCCACCGGATCGAGCCGCGCCGCCTTGGTGGCCGGATAGATTCCAAAAACCAGCCCGACAGAGATGGAAACCAGAAAGGCCAGCGCGATGGAGCTGAAGGTCACGATGGTCGACCACCCTGCCAGCCACGCGATCAGGCGCGAAATGAAGAATCCGAAGACCACTCCGATGGTGCCGCCGGCGAAGGAGATCATCGTCGCCTCCACCACGAACTGCCGCACGATGTCCGACTGCCGCGCTCCCACTGCGCGGCGCAGGCCAATCTCCCGCGTGCGCTCCAGAATGCTGGCCAGCATGATGTTCATGATGCCGATGCCGCCCACCAGAAGAGAAATCGAGGCGATGGCGACCATCACGGTATTGAACAACTGCTCGGTGCGCTTCTGCTCGGCCAGCAGCTCGGCCGGCACCACGATGCTGAAGTCGTCCGCGCCGTGATGCGATGAATCCAGAACCGCCCGAACCACCTGCGCGGCTTCCGGAATGTTAGCGCCATCGGCAAGATTGAGATAGATTCCGTCTATCTCGTCCCTGACATCGCTGTAACTGTCTTCAAGGCGGAGAAAGGCCGATTGCAGCGGAACATAGATGTTGTTATTCACATCCACTCCGGCCGAGCCTGCGCTGTCGCCCTGCGCGCTCAGTTGCGGGCTCACCACGCCGATCACGCGAAACCACTGCTCGTTGACCTTGACATACTGACCCAGTGGATTCGCGGAGCCGAACAAACTCCACTTGGCCGCCGCGCCCAGTACGCACACGGGCGCGCCGCGATCGTCGTCCCCTTGATCGAAAAACCTGCCGCTAAGCAGGTGCAGCCCCGCAATCTGTTGGTAAGTGGGGTTGACGCCCATCACGGTCGGCATATCCTGCTGCGCCCTGGGAATGATCTTGGAGGGAGTGAGACGCTTGCGGGGCGTGGAAGCCACAACTCCGCCAAGGTCGTCGCGAATCACTCGATAGTCCTGCAAAGTGAGTCCCGGAGATATCTTGCGAATCTTGGAATGGGCCTGCCACTCCACCGTCTCCTTGGCTTCGACAATCAGATTGTGAACGCCCATTTGCTCGATCAGCGCCATGACCTTCTGGCGCGCGCCGGCGCCGATCGACAGCATGGCCACCACCGCAGCCACGCCGAAGATCATGCCCAGCATGGTCAGCAGCGAGCGCATGCCGTGAATCAGCAGATTCTCAATGCCCATCCGCACGTCTCTTGCCCACTGCTGATAGCCCAGCAAAAGCCGGCTCGGCACAAACGCTTGGATCGCGGCCGTCAAGGTGTCCCTCCTACGCTGCCGGTTGCGGAGCTGCCTGTGCTGGTCTTGCGCGGCGCGGTTGGATCGACCAATGCGACCCTGCTGCCTTCTTCCAGTCCTTCAATGGCTGCGCGGCTTTCGTTCTGGTTCGCGATCTTCACTTCCCGCTGCTCGTAGCCATTGCCTCTCTTGACGTACACGACGCGCTTGCCGTCCTTGAGGAACAACGCCTGCCGCGGCAGATAGAGCACATTCTTCTTTGCTCCGCCAAGAAAGGCAATTTGCGCGGTGAAGCCGGAGTTCAGGCGCGCATCCGTTTCCGCCATTTGAATCGAAACTTCAAAGCCGCCGTTCGAGTCCGAGGAGAAGAACTGCCGCACCGACGCTCCGCCCACGCTTTTCACGGTCCCGTGAAAGACGCGTCCCGGCAGCGCATCGAAGACAATCTCGGCAGCCTGCCCAACCTGGACATTGCTGCGATCGGCCTCGCCGATCTTGGAGGTCAGATCGAGGCCCCGCGGGTCAACCACCTGGGCAATCGTGCTGCCCGGCTGCACCTGGTCGCCTTCGTGGTAGTCGGGCAGCGTCATGCCCGTAAAATAGAATCCGCCGGATGCATTTTCATTCCTCTGAATCGAAACCAATCCATCCATGGGCGCGGTCACGCGCATCTTATCCAGGTTCTGCTGCGCCTGGTCCATGGCTAACTTGGCCTTGTTGTATTTCTCCTGGGCGAGATAAGTCCCGGCCTGCCCCGAAGCCTTGTGCGATTCCATGTCTTTTTCCTGCTCCGCCAGAACCCGTTTGGCCTGGTCGAGGGCGAGCCGGTTCTTTTCAGCGTCGATCTTGCTGACCAACTCGTTCTTCTCGACGTCCAGCTCCGCCCTGCGCACGCCGTAGCGGTCTTTCAGCAGCGCGACCTTGTCCTCGGCGCCAAGCACCGCGGCGTCCGCCCTGGCCTTGGTAATCTCCTGCTCGGCCTGCAGCAGCTCGGAGTGGTTCTGCTCCAGCTTGTAGTGCTGCTCGCTGGGATCGAATTCGAAGACCACGTCGCCCTTCTTCACCAGCTGGCCGGTGCGGACCAGGTGCGTAATCTGCAGCGAATCCCCGCCCACGGCCGGAGCCGCGAGCATGACGGAGTGGCTGGCGCGCAACTCGCCGGTTGCGTGAACCTCAAGATCGATCTCGCCGCGTTTGACCTCGGCCAGCGGAATCTCATCGCCCTTGGCGGGCAGCTTCACGCGGCTGGCGGCCACCACCGCGCCGATGCCCGCAATCAGAACAACTCCCGCGATGGTCCAGGCGAGTGTGCGTTGCCGTCTCATGCGCGACCTCTCACTCCTTCCCCGTCGGGTCTTTGAGCGCCACCAGGTCGCCCGGCTTCAAGCCGCTCGACACCAGAATGCGGTCGCGGCTTCTGCGTTCGATTTGAAGGGCCCGCTCCTGAAAAGATGAGCCATTCCAGACATAGGCCAAGGTCTGGCCCGATTTGGAGAACGAAGCCTGCGCGGGAATGGTGATGGCGTCCGCAATGCGATCGGCAATCACGGTGATTTGCACCGTCATTCCCGGCTTCAGCCGCGGGTCCCCTTGGTCGGAAGCGATTTCAAGATCGAAGTTGCGCGGGATGGGCCAGCCGGAGGAGAAGTCGGAGCTGGCAAGCGTGCCGATGTGTTCAATCCTGCCGGTGAACTGCCGGTCCGCAATCGCATCCAACTGCAGCGTGACCGGCTGCGAAACCGCCAGGCGCCCGCGCTCGGTCTCGTCCACGCGCGCCGCGATGCGCAGCGAAGCCACGTCCGGAAGCTCGGCGATGGCCGCGCCGGGCCAGGCCCGTTCCCCGGCCTTGTAGGGCCCCTCCGAGCCGTTGTGCCAGACCGACAGAAGGCTGATGGTTCCGTCCGACGGCGCTTTCAGCGTCATCGAGGCCAGCGCGGTCTGGGCGCGCTGGGCGTCGTACTCCGCCTTGCGGCTGGCGTGCTTTTTGTCCTCAATGGTGGCCTGATCGACGGCGGTGTCCGACTTCAGCTTCTCCTCCGCCTGGTGCAGCGCCTGCTCGGCGTCGGCAACCTTCAGTTTGGCTTCGGCGCCTTCGATCCTGGAGACAATCTCGCTCTTGCTGGCGTCGAGCTTGGCCACCTCCACATCGTATTTCGCTTTCATCACCGCGGTGGTGTCTACCTCTTCATTGAGCCGCGCCTGGGCGCGCGCCTGCTCGATCTCCGCCTGCGCGGACTTCAACACCGACTGGTCCGTCTTAAGGTCCTGCTCGGTCTTCGAGGGATCGAACTCCACCACGGCGTCCCCCTTTTTCACCTGTGCTCCGTCGGTGGCGATCTTCAGGATCTGCAGGTCGCCGGCATTGGACGGCGCGGCCATGGTGACGGATTTCATGGCCTTCAACTGCCCGCGAAATTCGAGCGCATCGAGAAACTCCCCGCGCTTGACCTGAAAGGTGGGAACGGAAGGCGCCTTGCTTGAGTAGTGAACCAATCCGAAGACCGCCGCGCTGGCCGCCGCCAGCACGAAAACAACCACCAGCGTTCTGCGCTTGATCCAAAGCTCCGTCAGCCTGTGCCTCATTGCGAGCCCCCCCCACCGCTCTCAGCGCCGGCTGGGTCCACTTCAACCGCGGCGGAAAGGTCCGGCATCAGCCTGGGATCGTGACCCTTGATGGAAAAGGTGGCGGAGAAGCTGCGCAGCTTGGGAGAAAAGTCGCCCGTCGTTCCCATCGGATCGACCGACTCCAGTTGCCCCTCGAGGACCAGGTCGGGATACGCGTCCAGATGGACCTGCGCCTTCTCTCCCAGCCTCAATCCCAGCACGTCCTCCTGGTTGACCGGCACGCGCACCTCCATCACCGCAGGATCCACTACCTGCAGAAACGGGACCCCCGGCCGCACCTGATCGCCTTCCTGCACCTCGCCCATGTTGCCCTGCTTCCAGATGGTGTTGAGCACGACAATGCCGTCGATGGGCGCATGAACCTGCATCAGGGCGGAGTTGGCCTGGGCGTGCAGCATGGTCTCCCGCGTGCGGTCGCGCTGGATTTCAAGAATGCGGATCGAGGCTTGCGCCGCCTTGCGCTTCAGGTCGAAAGTCTGCTTCAACTGCGCCAGTGTGGCCTCGGCTTCATCCAGGTCCTGCTGCGCCTTTTCGGCGTCGATGCGGGAGAGAAGCTCCACCTTCTCCATCTCCAGCTTCGCCTTGGCCAGGCTGTCTTCCGCCTGCTTGATCTCGGTCTCGTCCTTGGCGCGCGCGGCCGCTTCCTTGGCCTGTTCCTCGATCACTTTTTCATTCTCGTCGTCGCTCTGGGCCTGCTTGTCGATGATGTCGCGCAACTGCACCTGGCGATCGAACTCCACCAGCAGGTCTCCCTGCTTGACGCGCGATCCGCTGGGGATCAGCCTGGTAATGGTGAGCGTGCCCACCTGCTGGCCCGCAAGCTGAGGCGCCTGTATCGATCGCGCCGCGACTGCGGCCGTCATGCCCCTGAGGCGCAAGCTCTGAGAGACGTTGCTGCGCACCGAAACCGCCAGTGAAGCCGCGCCGCCCTGGGCCCCGTGTTTTGCCCGCCCGAAGAAGATCGCATAGGCTGCCGCACCCGCCAGCACCAAGGCCAGCGCGAACACGGCGCCCCTTCGCAGCCAGGCGGAACGGGCGCGGGCGGCGGTTTCTGCGGAGACCCGGCTCTCTTCGCCCGGAGGCAAACCGGCCCGGCTATCCATCTGTGCATCCTTCAGCAAGAGATGATTCCATGCAGGCTGGCTCCAGCGTTCTCCGCTTCCACGCAATTCTATGCTTCTCAACCGTTCGCTTCAAAAACGGGCAAAAAGAACGGCTCTGTCCCCGGTACCTCAATTGCAATGGCCTGGTTGCTTTGACGAGTCTTAGACGCATTCGTCGTCTCTTCCGCTCACGCGCTCCGTCTCAACTGCCCGCCCGCATCCGGATTCCCGGCCCGGACTGAATCACCGGCTGCCTTCAGGCTGC
>JARLGE010000024.1 GCA_031296215.1 Occallatibacter sp. | reverse complement strand
CATTTACTTCGACGGCCAGGCGGGCGACGAGGCCTGGGCCGGCATCGATGCGTGGAAGGAGCATCAACACCCGCTGTGGAAGACCGAAGGCGAGATCGCCAAGAAGCTCGGCGGCCACGGCGGCATGGACTTCATCATGCTCTACCGTCTGGTCCAGTGCATGAGGGAGGGCCTGGTTCCGGATATGGACGTCTACGACGCCGCTGCCTGGGCAGCGCCCGGCCCGCTCAGCCGGGCCTCGGTCGCCGCCGGCAGCGCGCCCCAAAAATTCCCCGACTTCACCCGCGGCCTGTGGCGTCAGCGCTCCGCTTCGCAAATCGCCACGCAAACCTAGTACTTTGACCGCTTGATCTTGTACCGGCTACTGTGCCCCATCCATTCGCTTTTTTCTGGCGAATGGGTGGGAAAGCACAAATCCGCAAGATACGAAATCACACGGTCAGAGAACTAGTATCGCGATTGTGCGGCTGAGGCAACTGAATTGGTCCCGGAGCCGGGTTGCAGTCAGGCAATGGCAGAGAGGACAAAAGGAGGCAACGGATGGCCGACATCGCTGAACCACGAGCAGGCTCACCGGCGGGCACAATCCCCGCGGCCGCCTCCGAGACCAGGCTCTTCGCGGACATTCTCAACGAGCCCGCGCAGCTTGCCCGGTCGTTGGTTCACATGTTCGGCGACGGCAAGCCCGCGCTCGATGCGGCGGCGGCAGTTCTGCGCAAGCCCAGTCCTCTGATCATCTCCGGCATCGGCGCCAGTTGGCATGCGGGCATGGCCATGCAGGCGCGGCTGCTCGACTCTGGCCTTCCGGCTCTGCTCATCGATGCTTCCGAGCTGCTCCACTCGGCCGAGGTCCCGCGGGGAGCAACTGTGGTCCTGCTGTCGCGCAGCGGAAAGAGCACCGAAATCGTTCAGCTCGTTCAGAAATGCCGCGCAAAATCCGCCAGTATCGTTGCCATCACCAACCAGGCTGACAGCCCGCTCGCGCAAGGTGCGGATATTGTGCTCAACACCAGCACCGAATTCGATCACGCCGTCTCCGTGACAACCTACACCGCGATCGCGCTGGCCAGCGCTTTGCTCGCCGCTGAAGCCACCGATCGGTCGGCGCAGCCAATCGTGAACGACCTGTTGCAATCGCTCTCGAACGCCGAGGCTCAAATTCCCGCGTGGCGCAAAGCCATCGAGCAATCCGGCTGGCTGAGCGCGGGCGACGGACCCACCTACTTCCTGGCCCGCGGCGCCGGCTTGGCCAGTTGCCATGAGGCCCGCCTGCTTTGGGAAGAGGCCGCCAAGAGGCCGGCGACCGCGCTCACCTCCGGCGGCTTTCGCCACGGGCCGCAAGAGATTGTCCGCGAAGGTTTGTGCGTCGGCATGTGGATCGATGCGGAGAAGATGCGCGCCCAGGATCTCGAACTGACCCGCGACTTGCGCAGGCATGGCGCGCGCGTGCTGCTTATCGGCCAGGAGCTTGAGCAGGGCGCCGCCGACTGCGTCCTCAACCTGCCGCCCATTCCGGCGCAGTGGCAATTCCTTATCGACATCATCCCCATCCAGATTGCCGCCGAGAGATTAGCCGCCCTGCGCGGCGAGGACCCCGACGCGTTCCGACTCTGCTCCTACATCGTCGAGAATGAGGGCGGCCTGGGCCACGCGGCGCAACCGCCAACTGGCATCGGCAAGGATCAGCGATGAAACTGCCAAAATGGCTGCTGCTGTCGATCGCCGTCCCCGTGCTCTGGGGCCTTTGGGGCGCGCTCACCGAGATCCCGGAGAAGTGGCTCAACCCCTCCTTCCCGCCCACGCTCGGCTACGCGGTCTGGTCGCTGACCATGATTCCCGTCACCGCGATTGCCCTTCACAAAATCGGGTGGAAGATGTCTTTCACGCTGCGGTCGGCTTTCTACGGCTGCGCGGTGGGCTTCTCCGGCGCAGCCGGCCAGCTCATCCTGTTCTGGGTGCTGCAACAGGGGCCGGCCTACCTCATCTTTCCCATCGTTTGCCTCTCGCCCGCGGTCACCATCGTGCTCTCCTTCGCCATTCTCCGCGAGCGCACCTATCCCCTGGCGCTCTCCGGCATCCTGCTGTCGCTGCCCGCCATCTTTCTCGTCTCGCTCCAGCCGCCTTCCGGTAGCCCGGTTCACGGTACTGTCTGGCTGGTGGGCGCCATCGCCATCTTCTTCCTGTGGGGCCTGCAGGCCTACTTCATGAAGTCGTCGGCCAACGCCATCCGCGCCGAAGAGCTCTTCGTCTACATGACGGCGACGGGGCTGGCCCTGAGTCCGGTGGCGCTTGCCATGGGCCCCGGCCTTCATGCCGGCTCCGCCATCGGCTTCGGCCTCACCTTCGCTATTCAGTCGCTCAACGCCGTCGGCTGCCTGCTGTTCGTCTATGCCGTTCGATTCGGCAAGGCCATCGTGGTCGTCCCCATGGTCAACGGCCTGTTTCCCATGGTCACCATCGTCGTGTCCCTGCTGATCTACCGCGAGATCCCCAGCAAATACAACTCCGCGGGCATGGCGCTGGCCCTCGTCGCCGTTCTCTTCATGGCCTTCGATGAAGTGAGGCACGGCCCCGCCGAATCCGCATAGCCGGCTGCCAGGGAGGAATCTTCCGATCATGTTCAGCAATCTGTTTCCAATCCGCCGCATTGCCCGCCGTGCACTTGCCGTCACGGCGTTGCTGTCGGCGTTTGCGCTCGCCCTTCTCAGCAGCTCGCCGGCGCAGGCGCAGACGGACGCGAGCCCTGACGCGAGCCTCGACGCCCTCCATCGTAGCTTTCAGAATCCGCCGGATTCCAGCCGCATCCTCATGCGCTGGTGGTGGTTTGGGCCGGCCGCAACCCGGCCCGAGCTGACGCGCGAGCTGGAGCAGATGAAGGCGGCCGGAATCGGCGGCGTGGAGATCGCCCACCTCTATCCTCTGGCGCTCGACGATCCGCAGACCGGCTTCCGGAACACGCCGTTTCTCTCGGACGAGCACCTGGATGCGCTGCGCTTCGCAGTCCAGGAGGCGCGTCGGCTGGATCTGCGCGTGGATCTCACCCTGGGCAGCGGCTGGCCGCTGGGCGGCCCGGAGATTCCGGTTACCGAGGCCGCGGGCAAGCTGCGCGTGGAGTCGCGTACGGTGGCGCCGGGCGAGACCTCCGCGCACGCCCCGTTCGTCGATGCGGGCGAAGAGCCGATCTCCGCGTATCTTCTGCCGGAATCCGCTTCCACTGAACAAATTGCAGGCGCGGTTCCACTTGCCTCGCCGGTCGCCGGCCGCTACTCGTTCCCTGCTGCCCCGCAGTCGCGCACGCTCCTCTGGTTTGTTTCCAGCCGCACTGGCATGACCGTGAAGCGGCCCGCCCAGGGAGCCCAGGGATTTGTTCTCGATCACTACGACCGCGCGGCAACGGAAGAGCTCCTGCGCGCCGTCGGCGATCGGCTGCTCTCGGCCTTTGGCGACCAGCCGCCCTACGCGGTTTTCAGCGACAGCCTGGAGGACTACGGCTCCGACTGGACGCCCGCGCTGCTCAACGAATTTCAGCGCCGCCGCGGCTACGACCTTCGTCCGCATTTGCTGGCCCTGGTCATGAACGCCGGGCCCCAGACCGCTGCGATTCGCCACGACTGGGGCAGAACGCTGACCGAACTGGCGGACGAGAACTTTCTTGCCCCCATGCGCGCCTGGGCTGCCGCGCACCACACGTTGCTGCGTTCGCAATCCTATGGCTATCCGCCTGTGACGCTCTCGAGCAACCGGCTGGCCGACCTGCCGGAAGGCGAAGGCAAGGCCACGTTCATGATGGGCCGAGAGTTTTCCGATACGCGCTGGGCCGCTTCCGCCGGCCACCTGTTCCATCGGCCCGTCATCTCTTCCGAGACCTGGACGTGGCTGCACTCGCCCGCCTTTCGCGCTACGCCTCTGGACATGAAGGCGGAAGCGGACCTGCATTTCCTGCAAGGCATCAACCAACTGGTCGGCCACGGCTGGCCCTATTCGCCCCAGAGCGCGGGAGAGCCCGGCTGGCGCATGTATGCGGCGGCGGCGCTGAACGCGCACAATCCATGGTTCTTCGCCATGCCCGATCTGACCCGGTATTTGCAGCGGGTAAGTTTTGCGCTGCGTCAGGGAGAGCCCGCCAACGACGTGGCCCTGCTGCTGCCCAACGACGATGTGTGGGCTTCGTTCACGGCCGGATTCCAGAAGAAGTCGTCGTACAAATCGCCCGCGGGGTTCGATGAATCGGGATCGAATGTCAGCATCGATGAGCAGATGGATGGCTTCCTCGGCAAGCAGGTCATTGCCCAGGTGCTCGACGCCGGCTTTAACCTGGACTTCATCGATGCGGATGCCATCGACGGCGTGGGCATTCCCTATCACGTGCTGATTCTCCCTGCCGTGGATCGCCTTCCGGTTGCAACCTATGAAAAGATTCTGGCCTTTGCCCGGAGTGGCGGCATCGTCATCGCCACCGGGCGCATGCCGGCCACCGCGCCCGGCCTCATCCATGTGGCCGAGGATTCGGCGCGCCTGAAGGAGCTCTCGCGGAACCTGTTCGGCGGCGCCACGGCGACAGCGCACTTTGTCGCCGACGAGTCGCGACTGGGCGAAGAACTCAAGAAGGAACTAACGCCGGACATGGCGCTATCCGTGCCGGTGCCTGAAATCGGCTTCCTTCATCGCAAGCTGCCAGGCGGAGATTTGTATTTTGTGGCCAACACGGCCAACGAGACGAAGCAGGTGATCGCGCATTTCCGCGATGCCGCGCGCCATGCGGAGATGTGGGACGCGTTCTCGGGCGAGGTTACAGGGCTCTCCGATCCAACGAAAATCGATCTCGATCTCGAAGCCTACGGATCGCGGCTGATCTATTTTTCCGATGCTGCGAAATCCGCCGCATCGCAGCCGAGACCGCGAGAAACAGTGAAGGCAGATTTGTCGCGCGACTGGAAGGTGACGTTCGGCGATACGGGGTTGAGCAGGCAGATGGATCAGCTCGTTTCGTGGAGCGACAGCGCGGCGACAAAGTACTATTCAGGGTTGGCGACCTACCGGAAAAACTTCGATCTGCCGCTCGATCGCGAACCGCAAGGGACAAGGTTCCTGCTTGACTTCGGCGAGGGCGTCAGGCAGCCTCTTCCCTCGCCGCCGGGCGAGCACAACATG
>JARLGE010000188.1 GCA_031296215.1 Occallatibacter sp. | reverse complement strand
GCTCAGTTCGCCCAGGCCGGAGTTGTGTTGATCGAAAGCGCGGAGCTTCTTGGCTGACGCGGTCTCTTCCCGCGTAGAATCGCATCAGGCTTCCGCGGGCTCTTCCGCACGCTAATCTATGTCGCGCAACTTCTACATTCTTGCCGCCACGCTTGGCCTCTTCGCGCTGGTCTCGGCGGGCATGTCCTTGGTGCCATCGAGCTTCCAGCCCGGCCTGCCGGCCAACGGATCGTTATGGCGCACGGTGGCCATGTTCCTGCTGCTCTTCGGTTTGGCCGCGGCGTTGATCGGCGTGATGAGCCATCTCTTCGAGCAGGTCGACCGCCGCAGCGATGAGGCACGCCAGGCGGCGCGGCGGAAACGCCGCGAGGGGCGCGGATAGGGCCAGGTGGAATGGAAGACCTCACCGGGCGCGAAGAGCACCGGCGAAGTCAGTCAGGAGGCACGGCTGGGAGTAAACCAAGTGAAGAGATAGAAGAGGACTGGCTGCCCAACTCCGCCTTCGTGGGTATATTCTGTTCGCCTGAGTGCGTGCTGTCGGCAGTGTTGGAGGTCCCCATGCATGTTCGGCTGTTGGTCTCGCTCACGTTCATCGCTTCGTGCCTGGCTTGCGAGGCGATTGCGCAAGCTCCGCCCCAGCAACCCGTGATCCGAGTGAACGACGGCGGAGCCAACGGCCGCATGGAAAGCATCTTCATCCCGCCCAAAGCCGGTGCTCCTTTCAGCTTCACCCTGGCGACAGAGTGGACACGCCCCATGAACAACGGCGGCAACTTCACCCTGACCAACGAGCGCCACATCGCGCGCGACAGCAAAGGGCGCATCTACCAGGAGCGGTGGATTCTGGTCCCCAAAGGCAGCAAGATCAAATCCTGGATGGACATCTTCCAGATCACGGACCCCGAGCTGCATACCTGGTTGAACTGCGAGACCGCGTCCAAAACCTGCGCCCTGCTCCGCTACCACCTGACCACCCCGGACAAGTTCGAGCCGCCGATCGGCGTCACTGGCGCCCTGGCGGATGGCACCGGCTTCCGTCAACATGAGGATCTGGGCCTGAGCAACACCCAGAGCGTCGAGACCCACGGCTACCGCGAGACGACCACCTTCAATCCTGGAGTCATGGGCAACGACAAGCCCATGAACGTGACGCGGGAGTTCTGGTATGCGCCGCTCCTGGCCGTCAATCTCATCTCGATTGTCGACGAGCCGATGACCGGCAAACAGGTATTCACGGCGAAGGAACTCTCCACCGCCGAGCCGGACCCGAGCCTCTTCGAGGTGCCTGCCGACTACAAAGTCGTGGATCGGTTGAACGACCAGAACTGAATCGCCGGAGACCGCAAAGCGCTGCCAGAGCCTAAAATAGATTCGGGGACTCTTCCCCGCAGGATCGAGCAGACGCCGATGTATGAAGTCACCGTGGAGTCCGGATTCTCTTCCGGCCACTTTCTCCGCAACTACAAGGGCAAGTGCGAAAACCCGCACGGGCATAACTACAAGGTTCGCATCACCCTGGCCGGCGAAACTCTCGACGAAGCCGGGCTGCTGCTCGACTTCAAGCTGCTCAAGCAAGTGATGCGCCCGGCGATCGAGCGTATCGACCACCAGATGCTCAACGACCTCGAGCCCTTCACGGTTCTCAACCCCTCGGCGGAGAACATCGCCAGGTTCTTCTACGACGAGACCAGCCAGCAGCTTGCCGGCATGACGGCGGGCCGCGTCCGGGTCAAGGACTGCACCATCTGGGAGACCGACACCACCACCGCTACTTACTACGAATAGCCCAGCGGCTCAGTTCATTTGGCTCGATCGGGATTTCAGGTATTTGTCGAACGGAATCTCGAAATAGAACAGCTCCTGCCCGTCGGCGTCGCGCAGCTTGTGCAGGTGCAGCTTGGCGCCCTTCAGCGGGTGGTCGAGCTCGGAGACGTCGTAGAACAGGAACCCCGCGCGCGTGGTGTGCGGCTCCACCACCAGCGCCTGGTACTCGAACTGGTCGAAGTCCTCTTCGATCTCCTTGTTGCTGGCCTTGGGTTTGAGTTTGATGGAAGGGATGGGGCCGGGCATGGGAATCTTGCCGCCCTGGCGCTCCTTCTGGGTCATCAGCCGCTCCACGTCTTCCGGCTCGGCGGCCTGTATCTTGTCGCCCGCGGCGGTCAGGAACAGTATCCGCGCGTCGCGTAGGCTGATGGGCCGGTCGCCGTTGTTGGTCACAATCAGCCGGATTGGGAGGACGCCGTGGCTCAGATAGTCCACGTGGAAGATCGATTCCTTTTCTTTGGTGTCGTAGGGTTCGGCGGCGATGGCCACCTTCTCGTCGTCGTGCACCTCGACCGCGGCAAAGGTGGTGGCCGGCTGCACCGGGGGCGCTGTGTGGTCGCTGGCCATGGCCGGAAGCGCCAGCCACAGCAGAGAGAGCGGAATTGCCCGCGAGGTCCTCATCGTGCTCGAAGGTATCATGGCAGCCCTGCTTGTATCATTGAAGGCTTAGACCGGGGGAGGGCCGGTTCCGTCACGCATGATTCTCTTTTTCTATAACCTGGCGTTGCTGGCGGCCCTCATCCTGGGCGCTCCGTGGTGGCTCCTCCGCATGGCCACCGCGCAAAAGTACCGCGAAGGCCTATTGGAACGGCTGGGAAGGGTTCGGCCCCTCATAGGACAGGGCAGCCGGCCGCTGATCTGGGTTCACGCCGTCTCCGTCGGCGAAGTCCTGGCCGTCAGCCGCCTGGTCAAGACCCTCGACGCCGCCCTGCCCGATTACTTTGTCGCCGTCTCCACCACCACTCGCACGGGCCAGGCCCTGGCCCGCGAACGCTTCGGCGCAACCCGTGTCTTCTATTGCCCGCTCGACCTGCCCTGGGCCGTCCGCTCCTATTTGAACGTCCTCCAGCCCCGCCTTTTGGTCCTGGCGGAAACCGAGTTCTGGCCCAACCTGCTCAGCGCCTGCTTCCGCCGCGGCATCCCCGTGGCCGTAGTCAACGCCCGCGTTTCCGACCGCTCCTTGCCCCGCTACCGGAGCCTCCGCACACTGGGGTGGCCGCTCCTCAGCCGTCTCAGCCGCGTACTGGCCCAGACCGGAATCGACGCCGACCGCCTCAAAGCCATCGGCTGCTCGCCGCAAGTGGTCTCGGTCGCCGGCAATCTGAAATTTGACGTGCGCGCCGCCGGGGAAGCCGACGCGACCCGCCAGTTGAAAGCCCTCGCTCCTAATCTTCGCCTGATCGTTGCCGGCAGCACCCTGGAAGGCGAAGAGTCCACGCTCCTCGAAGCCTGGCCCACCCTGCTTGAAGCCGATCTGCACCTGGTCATGGTGCTCGCGCCCCGCCATCCGGAACGGTTTAAGGCCGTCGCGGCCTTGCTCGACAAGTCCGGCGTTCGCTGGGTCAGGCGATCGGATTGGAGCTCCCAGCCCGTCGGCGCGCTGCAGCCGATCGCCCCCGGCCAAATTGTTCTGCTCGACACCATCGGCGAGCTGGCCTCGGTGTATTCTCTGGCTGCGGCCGCTTTTGTGGGCGGCAGCATCGTCCCGGCCGGGGGCCACAATCCGCTCGAACCGGCCCAGTTCGCCGTCCCTATCGTCATGGGTCCCCACTACGCCAACTTCCGCGCCATTACCCAGGACCTGCTGGCGCACGACGCCATCCGCATCGCCGCCAAAGAGGACCTGGCCGCCGTCCTGTTGGAGCTGCTTGAAGATCGCACAGCCGCCAAAGCCATGGCCGAGCGCGCCCGACGCGTCTTCGAGCAGCAGGCGGGGGCCACCGGGCGTTGCGTGGAGGCGCTGCGGAAGCTGCTGCCGCCCAATCCGTCCTCGGAGCATGACCAATGAGGCTGTCCGCTTCAGCCCGCAAGCTGCTTCTTCCCCTGGTGCCGGCCTACCGGCTGGCGCTTGGGCTGCGCACCAGGCGGCTGGGCACACCGGCCGAGCCGGTGCGGCGGCTGCGCTTCCCGGTCGTCAGCATCGGCAATCTCTCCACCGGCGGCGCGGGCAAGACCCCTTTGACCATCGCGCTCGCCAATGCCCTCACCGAGCGCGGTTTGCAGGTCGATGTGCTCTCCCGGGGCTATGGCCGCCGCCACCTGCCCCCCGTCCGCGTCGCCCCCAAGGGAACCGCCGAGGAATTCGGCGATGAGCCGCTCCTGATCGCGCGCGTGGCCGGTGTTCCGGTTTACGTAGCCGCCCAGCGCTTCGACGCGGGCCTGCTCGCTGAAGGCGATGCCATCGCTCTTGCCGTTGTGGACGAGGAGCCCAGGCCCGTGGTCCACCTGCTCGACGACGGCTTTCAGCATCGCCAGCTCCACCGCGAAGTGGACATTCTGCTGCTCAACCGCCAGGACTGGCAGGACAGCCTGCTGCCAGCGGGCGATCTCCGCGAACCCCAGAGCGCCATCCGCCGCGCCGGCATCCTCGCCATCCCTGCCGGCGACCCCGAACTGGAGACGGAATTGAGGGCCTGGGGCTGGGAGGGTCCCGTCTGGCGCATCCGCCGCACCATCGAGGTTCCTTCCGTCAACGGACCCGTCGCCGCCTTCTGCGGCATCGCCCGCCCGCAACAGTTCTTCGCCGGCCTGGAAACCTCCGGTCTGGAACTTGTTCTCCGTAAAGCCTTTCCAGACCATTACACCTACACCGCCGCCGACCTCGCCCGCCTCCAGAAAGCCGCCCGCGCCGCGGGGGCCGTCGCGCTGGTTACGACTGAGAAAGACCAGGTCCGGCTGGGACCCCTCATTGCCAACAATGCGAGTCAGATTCCCATCCAATCAGCCCGCCTGCGCACCGAGCTGGAGCAGGAGAACGAGATCATGGCGTGGCTGGTGGACCGGCTGCTGGCTTCTCCAGCCCACCTGCTGCTGTGAGAAAATCAGAGTTTGCACACGCAATCCAAGTTCCGCTTGCTTGTTGTTCGTTTGGGCGCCATGGGCGATATCCTGCACGCCCTCCCGGCAGTGACGGCGCTGCGCCAGGCCCATCCCGGCTGGGTTATCGACTGGGTGGTAGAGCCGCGCTGGCGAGCCCTGCTCTCGGCCGAACAGGATGCTGAAAAACTCGCTGCTTTCCATCCCACCGGCAAAGCCCGCTCGCCGGGTGTCCAAGTTTTGAAAGGGCACGACTTCAGTCGTGCCGCAAGCACGCCAGGTTCGGAGCCGGCTTTAGCCGCCGAGGGAATGCGGATCGCTGAAAATGCGCCCCTTCAAGGAGGCCCAAACCCCGCCCAACGCATCGTCGACCACCTTCATCTGGCCCCCACCAAGGAGTGGCGCAACGCGCCCTTCAGTCGCAAAACTATTCATGAAATCAGTTCTTTGCGCCGTGATCTGCGGGCCGGCGACTACGATACCGTCCTCGATCTGCAGGGCGCAATCCGTTCCGCCGTGATCGGGCGGATGGCCGGCTGCCAGCGCCTCATCGGCGAGGAAAACCCGCGCGAGCGTGCCGCACGCTGGCTGTTTACCGAGCGCGTAGCCATGCAGGCCGCGCACGTCATCGAGCAGGGCCTGGAACTCGCCCGCGCCGTGGCCGGCGACGACCTTCGCCCCACTGCACCCTGGCTGCCCATCGATCCCGCCGCCGAGGCTTGGGCCGATGAAATTCTGCCCCACGCCGCTCGGCCAGCCACGGTCTTGGTCAACCCGGGTGCCGGCTGGGGCGCCAAGCGCTGGCCCGTGGAGCGCTATACTGCTGTCGCAAGGGGCCTTATCGACCGCGGCATGCATATCGTCATCAACACCGGACCGGGAGAACAGCCGCTGGCTGAAGCCATCTCCACCGGCACCGGCGGAGCCGCTACTCCGCTCACCTGCACGCTTCCGCAGCTCATCGCCCTCACCCGCCGCGTCGTGCTGGTCATTGCCGGCGACACCGGGCCCCTCCACCTGGCCTGCGCCCTCGGCCGTCCGGTGGTCGGCATCTATGGCCCCACCGACCCCAGCCGCAACGGCCCCTTCGGCGTCCCCTTCCGCGTCTTGCGCAGTCCCCAGAGCCGCCGCGATCACACCCGCCACGCCGCCCCCGAGGCTGGCCTGCTCACCATCCAGCCCCAAGACGTTCTTCAGGCAGCCGGCGAGCTGCTCACCGAGGAGGACGCCGGATGACCCACCCCCCCGGCTCTCAAACACCGGACTGGATCGACCGCTGGCAGCGTGTGGCCCGCCGCATTCGTGTCCCCCTGGGCTTCCTCACCGCCGGCCTCTATCTGTTTGAACTCGCTCGCCGCGCCCCCCAGCCGGCGGCCGTAGCCTGGAGCCTGACTCTGGTGCTGCCTGGCCTCATGCTGCGCGGCTACGCCGCCGGCTATGTCAAGAAGAACCGAGAGCTCACCGTAACCGGCCCCTACGCCCACACCCGCAACCCCCTTTACCTGGGCTCCATGCTGATGGCTGCCGGCTTTGCCCTGGCTCTGCTCAGTTGGCCGGTAGCGCTGGTGCTCGCCGGTGGATTTGTCGTCATCTACGTTCCCGTCATCGCCTCGGAAGAGCGCTTTCTGCGCGCTGCCTTTCCCGGCTTCGACGCCTATTGCCGCCGCGTCCCCCGCCTGATCCCGCGCCTTACCCCGGCCAGACCCTCCGCCCACAAAAGCGCACCCGGCGCCGCCTTCTCCCTGCCGCTCTATCTCAAGCATCGCGAGTACAATGCAGCTATAGGGGCCGCACTGCTTTATCTCAGCCTGCTCTTCCTGCGGCCGGTTTTCGGCGCTCTTGCCCATTGGCTCCGCTAACAGTCTGTGGTGAATGTCGAGTTTTGAAAGGGCACGACTTCAGTCGTGCCACAAACGCAATAGAATCAACGCCGGGCTTTAGCCCCCGAGGGAAGTTTTCCGCAATCTGGACTTTCACCACGGGCTTCTAAGGAACTTCGGAACAAGCCGAAGTCCTGAAGGGTACGGGCTTCAGCCCGTACTTGAGAGCCGCAAAATGAGTCGGGCTTTAGCCCCCGAGGGAACGCAACCTGGAGAAGAAGACTCGCACAGAGATTCCCTGAGCGCCTCCAGCACCGGAACAGTCAATTCATCAATCCTTTGAGGAGTTCTACCCTGACGTCGAAGACGCGCACAACCGCAGCAATCCTTCTTTGTACTCTTGCCCTGGCCGCCTCGTCGCCTGCCCAGCAGGCAGCCACGCTCGCGCCGCCGCGCGCCGGCTACAGTTTCCCCGAGAAACAGACCCTCACCTACGCCGTCGATTGGCGCGTCTTCCCCGCCGGCTCTGCCGTGCTCCACTTTGAGGCCACCGGCGCCAACGAACGCATCACCGCCAACGCCGACACCATCGGCGCCATCAACCTGCTCTTCCATGTCGGCGACCGCTTCCAGTCCACCTTCGATCGCGAAAAGGGCTGCACGAGCGAGTTCGACAAGCAGACCGTCGAAGGCCGCCGCAAGGTCAACTCCACCCTCAAGCTCGACTACGCCCAGAGCAAATCCATCCTCGACGAGAAGAACCTGGTCACCGGCCAGACCAAGCACGTCGAGGCCGCTATCCCCGGCTGCATGACCGACCTGCTCGGCGGCATCTATTACGCCTCGTCCCAGACCATGGAAGTGGGCAAGAGCTTCGTCATCCCGGTCGTCGACGCCATGCACATCGTCCCCGTCACCATGAAGGTGGAAGGCCGCGAAGAGGTCAAGACCGCCCTCGGCGTCTTCAAGACGCTCCGCGTCCAGCCTACCGCCGACGCCGGCGTAGTCAAGAACCGCGGCAACATCTGGATCTGGTACACCGACGATGAGCGCCATCTCCCCGTCCAGATGCGGGCGCGCCTCTTCTGGGGAACGATTACTTTCCGGCTGACCGGGAATGAAAACAAGTAGGTTTTTCCCAAAAAGCCCCTGAGTTGCGAGTTTTCAGTGGCCATAAGTCCTTTATATGACTATGCAAGTTTTACATTTTTAGACCTAACCTGATTATTTTCATGAGCCTGGGAGAAAAAAGGGGGGGGTTGGGGGGTCTCGGTAGGGGGTACGGACCGGGCACATGCCTGACAGATTGGACCGGGGACATACCTGACACTGCACAAGTCCATGGGCGTCTGATTACAACGTGGAGATGGGCTGCCGATCTCGATCTTTCGACCGTTCCGAATTCATTGTGCGCCCAGGGAACGAAATCATCTGCAAATCCGGGGAAGAGAATCGTCCAGCGCTCGCGGTGTAAACTTCTTCTTCCCGCGGACGCGCTCAACTCCTCCGCGCGAACAGGAAGAATCCCATGCGCAAATCCGTTCTCGCTCTCTTTCTCGCCCTCCTCGCCGCGGCTCCGCTCTGCCCGGCCCAGCCCAAGCGGCCCATGACCCCAGACGCGAAGCGGCCAATGACTTTTGACGACATGATGGCCATGAAGCGGCTGGGCGAGACCGCCGTCTCGCCCGACGGCAAGTGGCTGGCCTACTCCGTCACCACCGTCAACCTCGACCAGAACACCAAGACAGCGGAATTGTGGTTGCAAGCCATCGCCGGCGGCGATCCGATCAAACTCGCCGTTGCGCGCTCCGGCGACAGCGGCGTGCAGTTCGCGCCCGAAGGCAAGCGCATTCTCTTTCTCTCCAACCGCTCCGGTTCGCAGCAAATCTGGCTTGCCTCCTTCGACTCCGCCACCGGCGCAACGGGGAATCCTTACAATGCTGCACCAGCCGGCGGTCCTTTTCAGCTCACGCACAACACCGTTGAGCCCGACAACGCCAAGTGGTCCCCCGACGGCAAGTTCATCATCTTCACCGCCGCCGTCTATCCGGATTGCCCGGCGTTTACGGAAGAGGCCGCCTCCGAGGGATCGCAACCCGACAAGTGCAACGCCGACCGCGACACGGCCCTCGCCGGCAGCAAGGTCAAAGCGCAGATTTTTACCCATCTGCTCTATCGCCATTGGAATCATTACACCGGCGACAAGCGCAGCCACCTGTTCTACGTCACTGTCGAGAACTCGTCGCCCAAAACGTTGTTGTGGCGCGATCTCATCCCCAACGATCTCCACGACGTCCCGCCCTTCTCGCTCGAAGGCGGGGGCGGCTTCGCCTTCGCGCCCGACTCCAAAGAGCTGGCTTTCACCGAGAACCTCGACCCGGAGCCGGCCATCAGCGTCAGCGCCAAGATCTTCACCCTCGACCTGACCAACCCCGCAGCCAAGCCAGTCGTAGTCAGCAACTCGCAAGGCGGCAACTTCAACCCCGCCTACTCACCCGACGGCAAATACCTCGCCTGGCGTTCCGAAACGCGAGCCGGGTATGAGAGCGACAAGTTCCGGCTCATGCTCTACGACCGCGAGGCAAAAACGATCAAGGATCTGCTGCCGAAATTTGACAACTGGGTGGATGAGTTTGCGTGGAAAATAGACTCAAGTGCAATTCTGTACGTCTATGGTGTCGCAGGCGAGACAGAAATTCGATTTGTCGGTATAAGCAGCGGCGGTCGCTCAATCCTCGAATTC
>JARLGE010000187.1 GCA_031296215.1 Occallatibacter sp. | reverse complement strand
TCCGCCCGACCTTCGCTATCTCTGCGGCTTTACCGGCTCGAATGGTGCTCTGGCAGTGACGCGCCGGGTTGCCCGGCTGTTTACCGACGGGCGCTATACCGCACAGGCTGCTGATGAAGTGAAGGTGGCGCAAGTTGAAATTGTCTCCGGCGCCCCGGCTCTCGCCGCTCTACAATGGCTGGCCGCGCAATCGGGCGTGGAAGCAGCGGGCTTCGACCCGGCAAGGACTTCGGTGGCCGATTTGACCCGCTGGAAGGTGGCGCTGCCCAACCGGCTGCGGCGCAGTTTTCTTGTCCCGCTGGCTGCGCCCCTGGTGGAAGCGCTGCGGATGGTCAAAGACGAAGAGGAGTTGGCGCTGATGAGCAAGGCGGCGCTGGTGGGATGCGAGCTTTTTGAGCACATGCTGGGATTTATCCGGCCGGGGCTGAGGGAGATTGACGTGGCGGCGGAGCTGGAGTACCGGGCTCGGCAACTTGGCGCGGAGGGGATGTCGTTTGAGACCATTGTGGCTTCCGGCGCGCGGTCGTCGCTGCCGCACGGGCGGGCGACGGCTGCCGTGTTGCCGCGAAAGGGCTTTGTGACGCTCGACTTCGGTATAATCCTCGGAGGCTATTGCTCGGATATGACCCGCACCGTCTACCTGGGAAGGCCCAGGTCGCGGGAGCGGGCGGCATACGAAGCAGTGCTCGAGGCTCAGCAGGCGGGGGTCGAGGCAGTACGCGCGGGCGCAAGCTGCGGGGACGTGGATGAGGCTGCCCGCGGCGTGCTGCGCAAGGCAGGTTTGGCGGAGGCATTTTCCCACTCCACAGGCCATGGGGTCGGGCTGGAGATTCACGAGTCGCCGCGCGTCGGCGCCGGACAAAAAGGCAGGCTGCTTGCTGGAATGGTCGTCACCATCGAGCCTGGCATTTATCTGGCGGGCGAGTTCGGCATACGCATTGAGGATATGGTGGCCGTGACGGCTACCGGCGGCCAGGTGCTGACGCCTGCGCCCAAAGCGCTGATTGAGCTATAACCAACCCGCTCCGGGCAGCGCAAGGGAGATTCAAGGAACGAATGAAAACCGAGGACATTGCAGATCTCAAACAACTGATTGAATTCCTGAAGGAACACGGGGTTGCCGAGTTCGATGTGGACCGCGGCGACTTGAAGATCCGGCTGAAGTTCAACCAGGCGGCAGCGAGCGCGGCAGGGCAGGGCGATCTGGCCCGGCTGCTGGCTCAGGCTCCGCAGGCAGCGGCTCCGGCGGCCCCCGCGGCGGCGACTGTTCCCGCGCCGGCAGCGGCAGCGGACCCCGATGCGGGGCTGCACCTGGTCAAATCGCCGATTGTCGGCACGTATTTCGGGTCGCCCTCGCCCGGCGCGGCGCCCTTTGTCACGCCCGGCGAGCACGTGGACAAGGGCCAGGTGATCTGCATTGTCGAGGCCATGAAGCTGATGAACGAGATCGAATCGGACGCCGCGGGCGAGATCGTCAAGTGCCTGGTTTCCAACGGCCAGCCCATCGAATTTGGGCAGCCCCTGTTTGCCATACGGCTCAGTTAACGCCAACGCCGGAGTGAGCTTGCTGACCTCGCTGACAACGCTTAGAAGGAAATGAATGTTTCGTAAGGTACTGGTTGCCAATCGCGGTGAAATTGCGCTGCGCGTTTTGAACGCCTGCCGGGAACTCGGCATTCGCACCGTCGCCGTCTACAGCGAGGCGGACCGCAACTCGCTCCACGTGCGCTTTGCCGACGAGGCCATCTGCATCGGGCCGCCGCGGCTGGCTGACAGCTATCTGAATGTGCCGGCGGTCATCTCCGCGGCCGAGATAGCGAACGTTGAAGCCATCCATCCCGGCTATGGCCTGCTGAGCGAAAACGCCAACTTCGCCGAGGTGTGCCGCGCGTCGAACATCAAGTTCATTGGCCCTCCGCCCGAGGTGACCCGCCTGATGGGCGAGAAGGAAAAAGCGCGCCAGGCAATGAAGAGGGCCAATGTGCCAATTCTGCCCGGCTCCGACGGCGTGATTGCCACGGCGGAAGAGGCCGAGCAGTGGGCGAAGAAGGTGGGCTACCCGGTCATCCTGAAGGCCAAGGCAGGGGGGGGCGGGCGCGGCATGCGGATTGTGCGCACGGCGGAGGAGTTGCCCAACCTGTTCCATGCCGCGTACAGCGAGGCGGCTAACGCCTTCGGCAACGGCGAGCTCTACATGGAGAAGTTCATTGAGCAGCCGCGCCACATCGAGTTTCAAATCCTGGCCGACGAGCACGGCAACGTGGCTTCGCTGTTTGAGCGCGAATGCTCCATTCAGCGGCGTCATCAAAAACTCATCGAGGAAGCGCCCAGCTTGCAGGTGACGCCGAAGATGCGCGAGGAGATCGGCGAGACGCTGTGCCGGTGCCTGAAGGAGATCGGCTATCAGAACGCCGGGACGATTGAATTCCTGATGGACGAGGACCGGCAGCTCTACTTCATCGAGATGAATACGCGCATCCAGGTGGAGCACCCGGTGACCGAGGCCATAACCGGCATCGACATGGTGAAGGCGCAGTTGCGCATTGCCTCCGGGGAGCGGCTGGATGCGATTCTGCCGGCGAAGATCGAGATGAAGGGCCACTCCATCGAGTGCCGGATCAACGCCGAGCATCCGCAGAAATTTACGCCGTCGGCCGGGCAGATTAGCGCGTTCAACGTGCCGGGCGGCAACGGCGTGCGCGTGGATACGGCGCAATACTCCGAGGGGGTGGTGCCGCCTTACTACGACTCGCTGATCGCCAAGCTGATTGTGCACGGCGTCGATCGGGCCGAGGCGATTGCGAAGATGGAGCGGGCGTTGAGCCAGTTCGTGGTGCAGGGGATTGAGACGTCGATCTCGATGCACCAGGAGATCTTTGCCGACGAGGGCTTCAGGGCCGGAGAGTTCGACACCAAGTTCATGGAGCGGTTTCTGGCCAAGCGTACAGCGTCTGCGTGATCGTTGTTGCCAACTATTGCCAACTGTCCGTAAAATTGAAGCCAGTGGAGGAATCCATGCCTACGCGCAACATCAACTTGACCCCGGAGATGGACCAGTACGTCGCTTCGAGGATTGAGAGCGGCCAATACGCCAATGCGAGCGAGGTGTTGCGAGCTGGCCTGCGCGTACTTGAGCGGAGCGAACTGGAAGATCAGGTTAAGCTTGAGGCGCTGCGCGCCGCCGTTCTGGCTGGCGAAGAGAGCGGAGTTGCCGAAGGCGATGTGATAGGCGAGGTTCGTGAGCGAATCCGAAGACGGGCTCTGGTCATGGGGACGGTGTAGGCATTGTCCGGCTATCGGCCTTCCAGACTTGCCCGGCTCGACCTGATCGAGATTGCCGATTACACCGTGGACAAGTGGGGTCAGAGGCAGGCAGAGCTCTACCTCGATGGCCTTGACGATTGCTTCAAGCGGCTGGTTCGAACTCCGCGGATGGGGCGCGCATGCGACCAAATCCGGCACGGATACCGGCGCGTCGAGCAAGGCAAGCACGTTGTCATCTATCGCACGGATGCCGATGGGATCTTCATTTGCCGCATCCTGCATCAGCTCATGCTGCCGGAGACGCAGTTGTTCGAGCACTCCTAGAGTACGCGAGCCAATTTTCTTTCCCGAAGAAGAATTCTCTTTTCCTCTTCCCCTTTTCGCCTATAGTGTTGAGCGAAAGAAAGCGGAGGCGAAAACCATGAGCGTACTACAGAACCTACCTCAGATCGTAACGGCCGTCGGCGGACTGGGAACCGCGGCGTTCGGCCTGGTGGATGCCATCAAGCCCCTGGGGGTAAACCACATCGGATTTCCGCGCATTTCGACGGCCGTGAAGGGCCTGACGCCGGGCAGCCCGGCCGGCGCGCAACCGTCTGCCCCAGCGGCGGGCGGGCAAGCAGCAGCGGGGCCCGCCGAAACAGCGTCGCCCGCACCAGCCGCGAATGCGCTGTCCCAGGCCCAGGTGGTGGCTTCCCTGAAGGCCAACTGGTATAACGGCACCGATCTGGGCAGCCAGAAATCCATTGCGAAGTCGCTGATCAAGATGGGGCTGAACGAAGCCAACGCCGCCCCTCTGGCTGCGGTGACCGGAGTCGACGGCGCCGTGCTCAAATCCGTGGCGCAGAAGATTACCAAGGGCACGAAGCTCGAACCGGATGAGAGCGACATCTTCGCGCGTTTCGATTTCAGCCTGACGGCGCTCCTCGATGAGGTCTATCAACACGCGGACCAGGTCTATCGCAACTGGACCCGCATCCTGGCGGCGATCATTGCGGTGATCCTGGCGCTGGTGGGTGGCTGGACCCTGCATGTCAACCAGGGAGTGGCGGGCTGCTACTGGGGTTGGAGCTCCAGCGACATGTGGATTGCGTTCCTCGCCGGGGTACTGGCAACGCCGCTTGCGCCCATTGCCAAGGACGTCTCCAACGCCCTTTCCACTGCGGTCAACACCATGCAAGCGATCAAGAAGTAGGGAGGCAGTCATGACTCGATTTGTCGATTGCCGCCTTGCCAAAGTCGGCGGCGAGCTCTCAAAGATGGTCACCGTCAACCAGGGGACCAACCTCGAGGACTACACCGGCCTGGCGTTGAGCGACCTGCTGGACGCGATCCAGGGCCGCGATGTTCTGATCGCGACGCACGGCTTCAACGTGAACCGCGCGGCCGGGATAGCCTGCCTGTCGAACTGGGAGGCCCTGCTCCAGCCCAAGCCTTTCCCCGGCGTTTTTGTTGGGCTGCTGTGGCCGGGCGATTCGGTGTGGGCGCATGGCCTAGACTATCCCGATGAGCCCAAGGTCGCGGACCAAGCTGGGGCGCTGATCGGGCCGTGGCTGGATGCGAACTTCTCCGGCGCGGCCAGCATCTCCTTTGCCTCGCACAGCCTGGGAGCGCGCGTGGTGCTGGAGACGATCAACAACATGAGCCTGGCGGTCCGCCGTATCACGCTCATGGCTGGCGCGGTGGACGACGACTGCCTGACGAAGGAGTTCCAGGCCGCGGCGGCCAGGGTGGGGCAGATTTCCGTGCTGTCGTCGAAAAAGGACGAGGTGCTGTCGGCGGCATTTCCCATCGGCAATTTCTTTGCCGGTATCATCGCCGCGGGGCATCCCTGGTGGAGGGGATCGCTCGGTCACGGAGGCCCCGCACAACCCTGGCCGCAGAACTTTCAGGCGCCGTTCGCGATTCCCGAGAACTGGAACTACCAGCATGGAAATTATCTGGAGATCGACAACCCGCCCGCGCCTGCGCTGCCGCTGCCGATCAACGTTCCGGCCAACGGGTCGCGGGTGATGGCTCCCGATGTGGACACGAACGGGAACCCGATCGCGGGCTGGAGTGAGGAGTTTTCGGCGGCGTTTGTTTCTACGCGGTTCCGGTAGCATGGGACGCGGGATTCACCGCGCTACGCGTCCGGATTTGCACTCCTATGGCTTTGCTGCTCCCTTGGCCTCCGTGAAACAATCGCTTCGTTCGGCAGGCGGGATGAGTCCGGAGGACGCGGCGATGGGACCGATAGACAACATTGACCTGATCGACCGCAGGCGATTCCTGCGCGATGGCGGCATGGCGCTCACAGGCGGGCTGGCTGCGGCGGCGCTTGGTCCCCGTGCGCTGCGGGCGGCGGCCTTTGCGGCGCCAGCGCAGGGCAAGGCGGATTACGCGCTCAAGATTGAGCCGTGCAGCCTGGAGATTGCGCCGGGGGTGGTAGTGAAGACCACAGCCTACAACGGGCAGGTTCCGGGGCCGATGCTGCGGCTGAAGGAGGGCGCACCGGTGACGATCGACGTGACCAACGCCAGCGCCAATCCCGACATTGTCCATTGGCATGGGCTGGCGATCGATTCAGTGAACGACGGCGCAATGGAAGAGGGGTCGCCGATGATTGCGCCGGGAGGGCAACTGCGCTACAGCTTTACGCCGAGGCCTGCGGGGACGCGCTGGTACCACAC
>JARLGE010000186.1 GCA_031296215.1 Occallatibacter sp. | reverse complement strand
TAGAGGATGACGGCGGCGGCGGGCTGGGCAAAGCGGGCGGTGGGCACGATGCTGGCGATGACGAAGCCGATGGACAGGATGCTCAGGGTGCTGAGGAGCAGGGCGACGGCGAAGGAGAACCAGGGAACGTGGACGCCGGGAGGGAAGTAGCGCTTGCCCGCCAGCAGCATGAGGCCCAGCGTTGCCGCGGTGAGCAGGAGCTTGACGACGACGTGAGCGGTGAGAATGGTTTGCGGACGCAGGGGCGTGGCGCGCAGGCGCTTGAGGATGCCGCCCTCGCGATAGATGGCGATGATGGTGACCAGCGAAAGCACGGCGCTGATGGCGATCAGAAGCGCCACAAAGACGGGCAGGCCGGAGCCGGAGAAGCCGCTGACGGCCAGGGTCGGGGGCGCCTGTTTGAAGCTGCCGACGCGGCCCAGAACCACAAAGACCAGCACAGGAAGAACGATGGAGCCGAATGCGCCGAGCGGCTCGCGCAGAAAGACCTTGATCTCGATCCACGTTAGTTTGAAGAGTCCGCGCAGCATCATGACTAATTCCTAATCGCGAAGGGAGCGACCGGTGAGCTTGAGAAAGACGTCCTCAAGGTTGGGGAGAATGGTGCGGAAGTCGGTGACGCGTATCCGGCTCTCGGAGAGGCAGTGGATGACGGCGGTGACCAGGTCGTCGCCGCGGCCGCGAATGGTGAATTCACCGTCGCTGGCGGTGACCTGGTCGACGCCGGGAATGGCCTGAAAGCGATGGGCGGCGGCGGGGTCGGCGGTGGCCAGGACCACGGTGCGCTCGGGCGTGTGGCGGGCGACCAGCCGCTCGGGCGTGTCGATGTCGATGATGCGCCCGTGCTCCATGATGGCGACGCGGTCGCAGAGGCGCTCGGCCTCTTCCATCAGATGGGTGGTGAGGAAGACGGTCTTGCCGCGCTGGCGGATGCCGCGCACCAGGTCCCAGATGGCGCGGCGGGCCTGCGGATCGAGGCCGGTGGTGAGCTCGTCGAGGAAGACGACCTCTGGGTCGTTGATGAGGGCGAGGGCGATGAACAGCCGCTGCTTCTGCCCTCCGGAGAGATTCATGAACCAGGCGTTGCGCTTTTCGGTGAGGCCGAGCTGCGCGAGCAGCGGCTCGACCGCGGCGGCCTTGCGGCCGTAGAGCGAGGCCCACAGGTCGACCGCCTCCCAGACTTTGATGCGCTTCTGCAACTGCGCCTGCTGCAACTGCACGCCGATGCGGTCCTGGAGCTTGTAGACCTGGCGAAAGGGATCGAGTCCGAGCACCTTGATGCTGCCATGATCGGGCTTGCGCAGGCCTTCGATGCACTCCATGGTGGTGGTTTTGCCGGCGCCGTTGGGGCCGATGAGGCCGAAGATTTCGCCTTCGAGGACATCGAACGAAGCTTCGTCGACGGCCACGGTCGAGCCGTAGGTCTTGCGGACTGCGGAGACTTCGATGACTGGAGGCATGTGGGCGGGCAGGCGGGTGGAAACGGTGAGCCTGATTCGGAGTCTATCGTACAGGCGTGCATGGCGGCGGAAACGAATTTCCAAGCCGGCACAGGTTCCCGCTATGGTGTACTTTGCGGTAACGGGGGTGGTTCGCGGTGGCGCGGGGCGCGGAAAAGCGGCATAAAGTGAAACTATGAGGGTCGCAACTTTTCCAACTTCGGCTTCGGGCTCAGCGCGTTGCCTTGCCGCCGCGCTGGCCGCGCTGCTGGCTGTGTGTCCCATGGCGGGGCAGAGCGGGAGCGGGGCGACGACCCCGGCTGGCAGTTCGGCAACGCCAGCGAAGAGCCGGGCGGCAGCCGGCACGAAGCGGAGCACCAAGGCGAAGGGCAAAGCTGGCAAGGGCAAGAGCCAGGCCGGGCGGGCGGCGCGAGCGGCGCGGACGGCGCGGATTCACAAGGCGTTTGTGGCGTCGACCGAGCTGCGGCCGATGGCCCAGCAACTGGCCACGCTGCGCACCCCGGCGGCCTATGCGGGCGTAACCAAATATGCTCATGCGCACACGGGCGAGGCGGCCGCGGCGGCCTACCTGGCGCTGGGACACGCCTACCTGGTGGACAGGCGCTTCGAGGAAGCGGGCGAGAACCTGCGGCTGGCGCGGCAGGCGGGCGAGGAGCTGGCCGACTACGCGGATTTTCTGGGCGCCGAGGCGGACCACGAGGCGGGCAGCGAGACAGCGGCCGAGGCGCTGCTGCGGGGGTTCGCAGCGCGCTATCCGGACAGCATCTTCAACGCCGAGGCGCCGGAGCTGGAAGCCAATGTGCTGCTGACCTTGAACAACGCGGCGGAGGCCGAGCGGGTGCTGGTGGCGGGTGCGGGGTCGGCGGGCCGCCCTGGCTATGAGCTGGCGCAGGCGCAGGTGGCGAATGCTCTGGGGCAGACCGGGCAGGCGGAGCAGTTGTTCAAGCGGCTGCTGCTCGCTCATCCGCTGAGTCAAGAGGCGCAGATTGCGCGCGCCAAGCTGACCGCCATGGGCGCCGAGTCGACGCTGACGGTGGCGGAGCTGCGCAGCCTGGGCGACGCCTACTATCATGCGACGCGCTACAACGAGGCGGCGGAGCAATATCGCGCGCTGGCGCGTGCGCCGGGCCTGGACGGCGCGGCGCGCAATGGATTTGCCGCGGCCGAGGCAGCCTGCGACTGGAAGCTGAAGCGGCTGACCACGGCCCAGGCCGAGGCTTTGGCCGACACCAACGACGAGAGCGGCGCGCGGCGGCTTTATCTGCTGATGGAGCTGGCCCGCACCCGGACCGATCTGGAAGACGTGCAGAGAATCGTAGCGCAGATGAAGACCAGGTTTCCGCGCAGCCCGTGGCTGGCCGAGGCGCTGTTTTCCGCCGGCAATATGTACCTGCTGCGGCGCGAGTATCCGGCGGCGGTGGAGAACTACAGCGACATGGCGACGCGTTTTCCCGACCACGCGGATGCGGCGGCGGCGCACTGGCGCGCCGGTTGGCTCAGCTACCGGCAGGGGCTTTATGCGGATGCGGCGCGGCTGTTCGACGAGCAGATCAAGCTGTATTCCGGCGACAAGGAGACGGCGAGCGCCATCTACTGGCGCGGGCGCTTGTACGAGACGCTGGACCACAAGCCGGCCAATGCCGTGGCCAACTACCGCACATTGGAGCGGGTTTATCAGCACTTCTTTTATGCGCAGATGGCGCGGCAACGGCTGGCCGCGCTGGGCGGCACGCAGCAAGTGGCCGAACCGCAACTGGACCGCATGCAGGCGCCGCCGGTTCCCGCGCTCGAGGAGAGCTTTCCCGCCGACAGTCCGCACCTGGCCAAGGCGCACCTGTTGGCCAACGCGGGACTGAACGAGTACATTCCGCAGGAGATTGCCGCCGATCCCGATTCGTCTTCGTGGAGCGCGCTGGCCGAGGCGCAGATCTATGCCTCCTACGGTGAGACCTACCGCGCCATGCGCGCGCTGAAGAAGGCGCTGCCGTTTGCAGCCACGGCTTCCATCAAGTCCATTCCGCTGGCCTACTGGCGAATTCTGTTTCCCGAACCGTGGTGGGAGACGATCGAGACCGAGTCGGCAAAGAACCATCTGGATCCCTACCTGGTGGCTTCGCTGATCCGGCAGGAGAGCGAGTTCAACCCCACGGTCGTCTCCTATGCGAATGCCTACGGGCTGATGCAACTGCTGCCTGTAACCGGCAAGGCCATGGCGCACGAGGAGGGCATGACCCACTTCCAGACTTTCCAATTGCTCGACCCGGAGACCAACATCCGGCTGGGTTGCCGCTATCTGCGCCAGATGCTGGATAAGGTTGGGGGCGTGGAGGAGTACGCTTTGGCGGCCTACAACGCGGGCGACACGCGGGTGCTGGACTGGGAGGCAGCCGGCCCTTATAGCGGCATCGACGAGTTTGTGGAGTCGATTCCGATTACCCAGACCCGCGAGTACGTCGAGGCCATCCTGCGCAACCAGGAGACCTATCGCGCCATCGATGCGGCGGCCGGCGCGCAGGGCAGGGCGGGGATGGGAGCTTCGCGGTGACGCGGTCGAAGCGAGGAGGGGAGGGAATCCGGTTCGACACTCCCCGCATTGGATTGCAGTTGACGGGAACGGCATGTGCAACAGACACTGTTTTGAACCGGAGGCGCCCCCAGCCTCCCGAAGAGCCATTCGCAGCCTGCTGTTGAACTTCAAAATGGGGCCGGCCGGGAGTTTTCGGACGCGGCTCGGGTTACATCAACCTCACCGGAGGGCACGATGTCAGCCGACTTGCAGTTTCTGGAAGAATGGATTCCCGAAAGAATGGACCCCGGAACGGTTTTTGTCCTGGAAAACCAGGCCAAGATGGGTCATGCGCAGAACCCGTACGTCGCCGTGATGGCGTGCCCGCGCTGCGGCACCATGGGGCTGATCACGCGCCGCCAGCTTTGCTCCGGCGAGCCCATGATCTGCGGCGGAGACGTCTGCTCGGCCGAGTACCAGCTGGAAGGCGAGAATATCTGCTTCCGCAAGACGCAATAGGCACTTGCGAGATTCGACGCGTTGCAGAGCCCGGCTGCTCAACGGGCTGCTGCTGAAGCTTCGCGTTCCACGCCGCCCGCGCCCATCAGGACCAGCGAGCGCTGCGCGAAGGGCGAGTAGACCAGCAGCGTCGTGCAGGCCAGGGCCAGTCCGAAGTCGATGTGGTGCAGCAGCAGGAACGGCGAGAGCGCCCACAGCTCATCGAAGGCCAGCAGAAACGGCCAGATCTTCAGGAGTTTTTCGCGCAGGCCGGGCGCGTGGAAGAAGATCCCCGTGAGCACGGAGGCGCGCACGGGAATCAGGATTGCGGCGGTGACGATCAGAGCATTGAGCGCCAGCGTGGGCCTCGGCAGCGGTGAAAAAAGATCTTCAATCTCCGCCAGGTTTGCCAGCGCACCGACATAAAAACCCACGTACATCAACTGAAAAAGGACAAAAATCGTCCGCACCGTTCGAGGGGAGGCTTTGGGCAGCTCCTCCGCGGTGGCGAGAATGCCGCTGGTGATTCCGGGCTGGTGCTCCGCCGCGGCAGCCTGCTCGGCCGCGAGCGAGGAGGGGAGCCCGGAGGCCTCGTCTTTGCCGGGAGCGATGCCGGGCTCGATCCGCTCCACCGGAGCGATGAAGCGATAGCCGCGCCGGGCCAGGGTCTCGATAAAGCGAGGATTGCCTGCCGTATCGCCGAGGGCCTCGCGGATGCGATTGACCGCGGAGTTGACCCCGTGCTCGTAGTCGACAAACGTCCCCTCCGGCCACAGCGCGCTGGAGATCTCCTCCCGGGTCAGCAACTGGCCGGGCCGGTCGATGAGCATCACCAGCATCTGGAAGGGCTGCGCGTTCAGCTTGATGCGGAGACCCCGGCGGCGAAGCTCTCCGGTGACTGCGTCCGCCTCGAAGATACCGAAGCGATAGCGCCGTGCTGGCTGAGGTTCGGTCATGTCTTACCCATCAGTGTAGCCGATGAGGAGTTACCACGGAGCTAATTTCGCAATGTACAACTTGCCAGAAGTTAAACTGTCGCAGGCGTTTGCACGGTGAGAATCAATCCGCCACAAATGAGGTTCCGGGCATTGATTGCGGGCGGCTGGCGGGCGCAAAGTGCAGGACATGACCGGGCGTTCAACTTCGAATCGCATAGATTGCGCCGCCCTCTGCGGGCTGTTGATTCTGGTGGCGGCGGCAAGCGCCGGGGCAGAGCCCACGCCTGCCGCAGTCTCCGCGTTCAACTCCTACATTGGGACGGTTGAGTCGCGCCTGGCCGGGCAGCATGGATCCCAAAGCGGCTTCCTGGCCACAGCGGGTTCGAGGCAGACTGGAGACGCGCCGCTGCGCCGGGGCGAGTTGATTGTCGAAGAGCTGACTCCCTCAAGCGGCGCCGATTTGCCTGGCGCCATGCTGCACGACTGGCGCGGCACAGCCTTTGCCCCTGGAGCCACGGCCGCGGATTTCGAGCGGTTGATGAAGGATTTCAATGCCTATCCACAGCACTTTTCGCCGCAGGTGCTGGAAGCGAAGACCATTGCCCAGGAGGGCGATCGTTTTCAAGCCACGATGCAGGTGCGACAGCGGCACATTCTCACCGTGGTGATGGAAACGGCATACGACATCCGCTTCGGACGGCTCGACGCGGGGCACGGATACAGCCTCTCGCGGAGCACGCGGATCGTCGAGATCGGCGCGGCCGGGAGCAAGGCCGAGCGCGAACTGAATGCCGACGAGGAGCACGGCTTTCTGTGGCGGCTGAACACCTACTGGAGCTACGAGGAGCGGGACGGCGGGCT
>JARLGE010000185.1 GCA_031296215.1 Occallatibacter sp. | reverse complement strand
TACGTCCAGCTTCTGATGACGCGCCCGGATCGCATTCCGGATCCGCGCCAGAAAATCTGCTACTGGGTCGGTCAGACTCATTCCTTCTCCTTCATTCCCCGTTCGTCCCTCCGCCGCAGCGGACGGAAACCAGCGGGAATGCTTACGACAGTTGTCAGGGATCAGGGTTCAGGGTTCATTTGGGGTCCCGCTGACCCCTGATCCCTGCCCCCTGTTCCCTGTCTTACTACCAGCTCGACTTCACCACGCCGGGGATCTCTCCCTTGAGCGCCAGCGCCCGGAAACACAAGCGGCACATGCCGAACTTGCGCAGAAACCCGCGCGGCCGTCCGCACAGTTGGCAGCGGTTGTGCTTGCGGCTGCTGAACTTCGGCTTCCGCGCGTCCTTCACTCTCTTTGCAGTAGTTGCCATAAACCCTCAAAAGTTCTCAGTTCATAGTGCAGAGTTCTCAGTTGTTCAGTTGCCAATTCTCGCAGTGAACTAAGAACTGTGAACTGCTCTTACGCCCCTTGCCGGAACGGCATCCCGAAGTGCTTCAGCAGCGCCCTCGCCTGGTTGTCGTCCTTGGCCGTGGTCACAATCGTGATGTTCATCCCCTTCATCTTCTCCACCTTGGAGTAGTCGATCTCCGGGAAAATCAGCTGGTCGCGCAGGCCCAGCGTATAGTTGCCGCGCCCATCGAAACTTTTGGTCGACACGCCGCGGAAGTCGCGAACTCGTGGCAGTGCCGTCGAAATCAGCCGGTCCAGAAACTCGTATGCCTTGTCCGAGCGCAGCGTCACCATGGCGCCAATCGACATGCCGGCCCGCACCTTGAAGGCCGCAATCGACTTCTTGGCCTTGGTCGTCACCGGCTTCTGCCCGGCGATCTGAGCCAGATCCGCCACCAGCGGATCCAGCAGCTTGGTGTTCTGCGTCGCCTCGCCCAGGCCCATGTTCACCACGATCTTATCGAGCCGCGGCACCGCCATTGAATTCTCGAGACCCAGCTCCTTCTGCAGAGCCTGCCTGATCTCTTTGTTGTACTTCTCTCTCAGTCGTGCTGCCATTTTGGACTTTGCTCTCTTTCATCCGGCGCCCGGAGTGGACCATCGCTGGACCGTGTACCGCTTCGGAAGGCAATCCTTGCATCCAGCCATCTGTTTTCAGTTCTTGCTCGGCGTTCGTTCCGTCACGATCAAACTGTGAACTGCGAACTATCCGCTGTGAACTGTCTTTCTACTTCTTCGTGGGCAGCGTCTGCCCGCACTTCTTGCAGATACGCACCTTGCTCGTTCCCTCGGCCTTGTAGCCCACCCGCGCCGGCCCGCAATTGGGGCAGACCAGCATCACGTTCGAGACGTTGATGGGCGATTCCTGGTCTGCGATTCCGCCTTGGGTCCGCTTCCCCGACTTGCCCGAAATCGTCTTCTTGACCACCCGCACGTGCTCCACCAGCACCGTGCCCTTGTCTGGAAACACACGCAGCACACGGCCCGTCTTGCCGCGGTCCGAACCGGTGAGGACCTTGACCGTATCGTTGCGATGAATATTCAAGCTCTGCATCTTCTTCTCCAAGTACAGGGGTCAGGGATCAGGGGTCAGGGATCAGTTAATTCTGTGCCGCTCCCGTCGTCCTAGCCAGGTGAAAATCAAGTTGGCCCGTACGCCCAAAAACATTGTTGAACGCTGAACTGAATCAGCTACCTACTCTTCCGCAGTCAACGATCCTGAAAACTGATCCCTGACCCCTGATCCCCGATCCCTGCCTTTACACCACTTCCGGGGCCAGCGAAACAATCTTCAAAAACTTCTTCTCGCGCAGTTCGCGGGCCACCGGCCCGAAGACGCGTGTGCCCACCGGCTCATGGGCGTCGTCGATCACCACCGCCGCATTTTCATCGAAGCGGATATAGGTGCCGTCGCGCCTCCGGTACTCCTTGCGGGTGCGGACGATGACCGCCTTCACGACCTTGCCCTTCTTGATCGTCCCGTCCGGCGAAGCTTCCTTCACCGCCGCGGTTACAATGTCGCCCAGACCGGCCTTTTTGCCCAGTCCGCCGCCCAGGGGCAGAATCACTTGCAGCTTGCGCGCGCCGGAGTTGTCGGCCACCGCCAGCATGGTTCTCATTTGCACTGCCATGGGTTCTTCTCCTTAGTTCTCGGTTTTCAGCCTGCGCCTTCTCCTTCGGCGTCAACCTGACTGATCACTGACAACTCACCACTGAAAACTGATCCCGCTACTTGGCTGCCGCGATCTTGGCTTCCGCCGCGTCTTCAATCTGGCCCAGCGTCGAACGCCGGACGATCTCCTCCAGCGCCCACCGCTTCAGCTTGCTCGTCGGACGCGTCTCGCGGATGCGCACCACATCGCCCAGCCGCGCCGAGCTCTGCTCGTCGTGCGCATAGAACTTCTTCGTCGAGCGCACAATCCGCTTGTACTTCGGATGCGCTTTGCGCATCTCGACCTCGACCACAATGGTCTTCTGCATCTTGGTCGAAACCACCTGGCCAACCTTCTCGTTGCGCCGCGCGCCCGTTGCCGCCGGCGCCTGCACTGCCTCTTGAGTCGCCGTCATTTAGCGGGCTCCCTTCTTGCTGCCCGCGGCAGTTGTTTCCTCTGCCGCGTCGCTGGCCGTATCGTTGCTCGCGCCGCGGATGCCCAACTCCCGCTCCTTGGCCACGGTCTTGATCTGTGCAATCTCCTTGCGCAGCGCGCGGAGCTTCTTCACTCCGTCGTTCTGCCCCAGCGAGACCTGAAAGCGAAGCCGGAATAGCTGCTCCGAGGTCGTCTTCTCCTGGTGCGCCAGTTCTTCGTCGCTCAAATTGCGAATCTTTGCCAGTTCCATCTCTTGTCTCTCTCCGGCGCTCAGCCTCAACCTCGCGGCTCGGGCAGCGCATCAACCCTCAAAAACCTGGGCGCCCCATCCTCTCCGTGTCCGCCGCGGCGGATGGAAAGGGCGGGAGACCACCTTACTTCGCCGCGGCCACAACTCTCTCCGCGCCGGGGCGCATCACGAACTTGGTCTTCAGCGGCAGCTTGTTCGATGCCAGCCGCATGGCTTCCTGCGCAACGTCCGGGGCCACGCCTTCCATCTCGAACAGGATCTTGCCCGGCCTGACCACCGCAACCCAGTGGTCCAGCGCGCCCTTGCCCGAGCCCATTCTCACTTCGGCCGGCTTCTTGGTGATGGGCTTGTCCGGAAACAGCCGCAGCCAGATCTTGCCGCCGCGCTTGATAAACCGGGTCATGGCGATTCGGCTGGCCTCAATCTGCCGGTCGGTGATGTACCCGCACTCCATCACCTTCAACCCGTACTCGCCGAACGACAGCGAGGACCCGCGCCACGCCTTGCCCCGGCGTTTGCCCTTCTGCTGCTTGCGAAACTTCACCTTCTTTGGCATCAACATTGCGAAACCCTCGAAAACCAGCTACTAGCTGCTAGCTTCTAGCCGCCAGCTTTGAAACTCTTCCCACAACAGCCCGCTTCCGCAGCGCCCCAGCTAGAAGCTAGTGGCTAGGAGCTAAAGCTGTCTCTAAAACACGCTCGTCCCCACCGCGGGCGCCTGTCGGCGCTTCTGCTCGTAGATGTCGCCGCGATAGATCCAGGTCTTCACCCCGATCACGCCATAGGTCGTGTTGGCCTCGGTAAACCCGTAGTCGATGTCGGCCCGCAGCGTGTGCAGCGGCAAACGGCCCTGCAGGTACCACTCCGACCGCGCGATTTCGTTGCCGTTCAGCCGGCCCGAGACCCTCACCTTGATTCCCTTGCAGCCGAAGCGCAGCGCCGAATCCACGCTCTTGCGCATCGCCCGGCGGAAGCTCACGCGCTTTTCCAGTTGCAGCGCGATGTTCTCCGAGACCAGTTGCGCGTCCAGCTCCGGCTTGTTCACCTCGATGATGTCGATGAACACGTCGCGGCTGGTGCGCTTGCCGAGCTCCGTCTTGAGCTTCTCAATCTCCGCGCCCTTGCGGCCGATCACGATGCCCGGCCGGGCGGTGCGAATCAAAAAGCGCAGCTTGTTGCCCGGGCGCTCGATCTCCACCGAGCTCACCCCGGCGGCCTTGAGCTTCTCGCGCAGCTCGGCCTTCAGCTTCACGTCCTCGATCAGGAGCTTCGAATAGTCGCGCTCTGAGAACCAGCGCGAACGCCACGGCTTGTTCACTCCCAGCCGGAATCCGTAAGGATGGACTTTCTGTCCCATATGCTTCCTCTCAAAACCTCTTAGGCCCTCTTGCTCGCCTGTTTCTTCGTTACCACTTTCGACGCTTCCGTCTTGGCCTTGGGCGCCTTGACCGATTTCGGCTCTTCCACCTTGGTCACCAGGCTGGCCTTGCCCTCGCGCTCGGCCACCGACAGGATGATGTGCGTCAGCCTGCGCTGGTAGCGGAACGCCCGCCCCATCGGCGCCGGGCGAATGCGCTTCATGCGCGGTCCATCGTTGGCCAGCGCCTGCTTCACATACAGGTTGTCCACATCCAGGTCCAGCCCCTGCTCCCCTGCCAAATACTTGGCGTTGTCAATCGCGGAAGTCAGCAGCTTGTGGATCACCGGTGCGATGCGCTTCTTGGTAAAATTCGCGACGGTGAGCGCCTCTTCAACTCCCCGGCCCTTGATCAGGTCCAGAACCAGCCGCGCCTTCTGCGGCGATACGCGCTGAAACCTGGCTTCGGCCCGGAATTCCCTCAATGTCTCGACTGCCATTGTGTCGTCCTCAATCTCCGCCAGCGCTCGGTCCTGCCCAGCAGCCCCGAGTTCCTGGTCGTTAATCCCTAATCCCTAACCCCTGCTTTACCGCGGCTTCGCCCCGGCCTCCGCGGCCTTGCTGCTTCCGCCGGTGTGTCCCTTGAAGGTGCGCGTCGGCGCAAACTCGCCCAGCTTGTGTCCCACCATGTTCTCGGTCACGTACACCGGAACAAACTTCTTGCCGTTGTGTACGGCGATCGTGTGCCCCACAAACTCGGGAAAAATCGTCGAACGCCGCGACCAGGTCTTCACTACCTTCTTGTCGTTCGCCTGGTTCAACACCTCGATCTTCACCGTCAGGTGCGCATCCACGAACGGGCCCTTCTTTGTCGAACGTGCCATAAATCCTCAGCTCCTAGCTTCTAGCACCTAGCTGTTAGCTTTTTTGCCCAAGCTAACTGCCGGCTATCGCCTGAAATCTCATTGTCCGCAACCCTTAGCTAGCAGCTAGAAGCTAGTAGCCAAAAGCTGCATTTCCTACTTCGCCCGGCGGCTGACGATGAATGCATCGGTCCGCTTGTTGTTGCGTGTCTTGTAGCCCCTGGTCGGCTGGCCCCACGGCGTCACCGGATGACGGCCGCCCGAGGTCTTGCCCTCGCCGCCGCCGTGCGGGTGATCCACCGGGTTCATCACCACCCCGCGGTTGGCCGGCCGGATGCCCAGCCAGCGATTGCGTCCCGCCTTGCCGATCGACACGTTCTCGTGATCCGTGTTGCCCACCTGGCCGATCGTCGCCAGGCACTCCACCAGCACCTTGCGCGTCTCGCCCGAAGGCAGCTTCAGCAGGGCATAGTCGCCCTCTTTGGCCACCAGTTGCGCCTGCGCTCCGGCCGAACGCGCCATCTGCGCGCCCTTGCCCGGCCGCAGTTCAATGGCGTGCACCGTGGTGCCGGCGGGAATGTTCTTCAACGGCAGCGCGTTCCCCACCAGGATGTCCGCGTCAGGGCCGGAGGTCACCGTCGAGCCCACCTTCAGGCCCACCGGCTGCAGAATATAGCGCTTCTCGCCGTCCGCGTAGTGCACCAGGGCGATGCGAGCCGAACGGTTCGGGTCGTACTCGATTGTGGCCACCTTGCCCGGCACGCCGTACTTGTCCCGCTTGAAGTCGATCAGGCGCAGCTTCTGCTTGTGCCCGCCGCCCTGGTGGCGGATGGTCAGGTCGCCCGTGTTGCGGCGTCCGCCGGTGCGCTGCTTGACCGCGAGCAACGGCTTGTGCGGCTTGGACGTCGTCAGGTCGTCGTTCACAAGCGAGGTCTGGAACCGCAGCGTCGGCGTTATCGGTCGGTATGTCTTGATTGGCATCGTCTTTGTCCTGGAGTATCAGCGCCTGCTTCAGCGCCGCTCTCCTCGTTTCTCCGGAGCTCAATCTTGTTCCGAGCTCCGATATTCCTTCTTGGTCGGGCCTTTACTGATCCCTGATCCCTGTTCCCTGATCCCTGATCCCTGCTTTTACAGGTTGCTCACGTACTCGGGTAGTTTCTCGCCCGCCTTCAGGCGCACATACGCCTTCTTCCAGTCCGGACGGAAGCCCGCAAACTTGCCGCGGCGGCGTTCCTTGCCCACCACGTTCGCGGTGCGAACCCCAGCCACCTTCACCTTGAAGAGGGCCTCAACCGCCTGCTTCACTTCGGTCTTGGTCGCATCCGGAGCCACGTCGAACACCAGCGTCCCCTCGGTCTCTTTCACGCCCAGGCCTTTTTCGGTAATCAGCGGGCGGCGAATCACGGTATAAATCGTCGGCATTACACAGCCTCCGTCTCGGCGAGCTTGCGCCCATCCGCATTGCGTTTTGACGCCGTCCTCACCAGCACTTCCACCAGCTGCTCGAAGGCGGCCTTGGAAAAGATGGCCCGCTCGTAGCGCAGCAGATCGTAGGGGTGCACTTCGTTGTTCAATACCAGCTCCACGCCGGCCAGGTTGCGCGCGCCCAACAGCAGCGCCTGCGTCAGCGTCTTCGAGTTTTCCACCAGCAGCGCCGTCCGCGTCACGTCCAGCTTGTCCAGTGCGGCGCGGTAGAGCTTGGTCTTGGCTTCCTTCAGCTCCAGCGTGTCCACCACCGTCAGCTTGCCGTCTGCCAGCTTCGAGGCCACTGCCGAGCGCAGCGCCCCCAGCAGCTTCTTGCGCGGAAATGCGTAGTCGTAGCTGCGCGGCTGCGGTCCGTGCACGGTGTAGCCGTGGCGCCACAGCGGCGAACGCACCGAGCCGATACGCGCCCGGCCCGTGCCCTTCTGCTTCCACAGCTTCTTGCCGGAACCGGCAACCTCGGTGCGGCTCTTGGTCTTGTGCGTGCCCTGGCGCAGCGAGGCGCGGTAGTGCTTCACCGCCTCCCACAGCAGGCCCTCGTTCACCTGGTCGGGCGCAAACAAGGCGTCGGAGAGCTCAATCGAGCCCACCTTCTCGCCGTTCAAATTCAAAACATCCACGTTTGCCATCGTCTTCTTCCTGCCAGCTCTTAGCCGTTAGATCTTAGCCTTTAGCTCTTCGGCATGAGAGCAGTGATTCTGCATTCGTTCGGCAATCAGCTAAAAGCTAAGAGCTAATAGCTGAGAGCTCGTTATTTCCTCTTGCCGCCGGCCTTCTTCGAAGCCTTCAGCGGATCGACCGTACCCGATCCGGCAAAGCCGCGGCGCTCGCGCGGCGGAGCCTTGGCCTTCGAGATAAGCACATACCCTTCGCGCGATCCCGGCACCGCGCCTTCCACCATCAGCAGGTTCTCCTCCAGGTCAATGCCCCGGATGCGCAGATTGCGCACCGTGATCTGCTTGTCGCCCATGTGCCCGGGCATGCGCTGGCCGGGAAACACGCGCGACGGGAAGCTGGATGCGCCGATCGAGCCCTGCACCTGGAACATGTGCCCGTGCGACTTGGGTCCGCCCGCGAAACCGTGCCTGCGCACCACCCCGGCAAAGCCACGGCCCTTGGAAGTTCCAATCACATCCACGAACCGGACCGCGGAGAAGATGTCGACCAGAACCCTATCGCCGGCCTTGGTGGCCACCACGCCGTCGGCATCGACCTCCAGGCTGACTTCCTTGATCACCTTCACCGGCGGCGCTTCAGTCTTCAAAAAGTGCCCCGCCTGCGGCTTGGTCACGTTCTTCGTCTTCACAAACTCGACCAGCCCGATCTGTGCCGCCTCGTAGCCGTCTCGCGCCAGCGTCTTCAACTGCGTAATCACGCAAGGGCCGGCCTGCAACACCGTAATCGGGTGCACGTCGCCCTTTTCGTCGAAGACCTGCGTCATGCCGATCTTCTTTCCCACAATCCCTGTAACAGCCATGTCTTCCTCACCTCATCATGCGATCGAGAATGTCATCGCACTGCCGGAAAAACCAGTGATCAGTTATGAGTTTTCAGTTGTCAGTCTCTTTGCTTCATCAGTCGTCAACTTACTGCTGATCCCTGATCTCTGACCCCTGATCCCTATTTTTCGAACGCCTTGATCTCCACGTCGACGCCGGCCGGCAGGTCGAGCTTCATCAGCGCGTCCACCGTCTGCTGGGTCGGCTCCAGAATGTCGATCAGCCGCTTGTGCGTGCGGATCTCGAAGGCCTCGCGCGACTTCTTGTCCACGTGCGGCGAACGCAGCACGCAATACTTGTTCGTGATCGTCGGCAACGGAATCGGCCCCGCCACCGTTGCTCCGGTGCGCTTGGCCGTGTCCACAATCTCGCCGGTCGAGGTGTCCAGCACGCGATAGTCGTATGCCTTCAACCGGATTCGAATTCTCTGTCCTACCATGACGTCCCTTCAGTCCTCAGTTCGAAGTTCTTAGTTCGTAGTTCTCAGTTTCTGTTGCGCCGTTCATCTCGCTTTGAGCCGCCGTCGCGTTTTACTGTGAACTACGAACTGCGAACTGTGAACTGTTACTTAATGATTTCGCTGATCGTTCCCGCGCCCACGGTCCTGCCGCCTTCGCGAATCGCAAAGCGCAGTCCCTTCTCCATGGCCACCGGCGTAATCAGGTCGATTTCCAGCTCCACGTTGTCACCCGGCATCACCATCTCCACGCCCGCCGGCAACTCCGCCACTCCCGTCACGTCCGTCGTGCGGAAGTAAAACTGCGGCCGGTAGCCCTTGAAGAACGGCGTATGACGTCCGCCCTCTTCCTTACTCAGCACGTACACCGAGCTCTTGAAGTTCGTGTGCGGCGTAATCGACCCCGGCTTGGCCAGCACCATCCCCCGCTCCACGTCTTCCTTCGGCGTGCCGCGCAACAGGATTCCGGCGTTGTCGCCAGCCAGCCCCTCGTCCAGCTGCTTCTTGAACATCTCCACGCCCGTGCAAACCGTCTTGCGCGTCTCGCGGAAGCCAACAATCTCCACGTCCTCGCCCACCTTCACCTTGCCGCGCTCGATGCGGCCCGTAACGACCGTCCCACGTCCGGAGATCGAGAAGATGTCTTCGATCGGCATCAGGAAGGG
>JARLGE010000184.1 GCA_031296215.1 Occallatibacter sp. | reverse complement strand
GTCCCGGCACCGCCACTCCCAAATAGCGTTCGGCGTTCCAATGGTTTGTGTTTCCTGCATGCCGGTGTTCCAGGCAACGTTGTGTTCCAGAACGCCGTGCGAGACGCGGGCCAGCAGAATGCCATCGCCCGCCACGTCGTGAACGATGGAGTTTCGAACATCGATATGCTCGCCGTGATCCTGGTCGCCATTCGCGTCAAAGCCTGCACCGTTGATAATGATGCCCGCCCATTCAGAGGTCCGGTAGGCGGTGACGCCATCCACAATGACGTCGTCGATCCGGCTTCTGGCATGGTCATCCGGAGCGATCACCACCAGCCCGGAGTCCTTGGTCATTGGAGTGCCGGGCACGTCGTGCACCACCACATTCGTGATCCTGAAATGGCGCATGACGGCTGCGTTGCCGCCAATGTGGATACCGTAGGGAGAACCGCCCACGACTTCCAGATTCTCAATTTCCCAATACTGCTGGTCGCTGAGCTTGAGGCCGGCGGATTCGGCTCCGCCCACGATGATGGGCAAAGCTCCCTGCCCGTAGGCACCGAGGTGAATGGGTGCCTGCTCGGCCCCTGAGCCCTTCGGCCAAAGCATGCCCTCGCAGCGGCTGCCGCGCCGAAGAAGCAGGCTGTCTCCTGGTTGAAAGGTGTAAGAGTCAACCTTTGCCACTGTGTGCCAGGCGGTCTGCGGCGTCAGTGAGTCAGCCGCGTCGTTCCCGCCTTTGCAGTCGAGATAGTGCTCTGACTGGCCCAATGCGCAGGCCGCCGCCGTCAGGAAAAAGAGCATGAAAAACGAAAGGCACACCCGCATACAGGGATCTCCTTCGGGCCGATTGGGCTCCGTGTTCAGGGTGCGAGCAGGGCATGGGGTTCCAGCATTGCCGCCGCCGTAATCCGCGCGGCAGCGGCAAACCTGGGACCGAAGCAAATGTGGCTACTAGAAGCCTCGCATAGCTCCCTTCGCCTCAGAAGGTGAAACGCCCGGCAAACTGCATCACGCGCGGCGAATAGCCGCCAGTGATCTGTCCGAACTGCGGGTTGCCAGCCGAGTGTGTATTTGGGTTATAGTTCGCGTTTCCCATGTTGCTGACGGGGTTGTCATAATGAGCCGTATTGAGCAGGTTGAAGGCCTCAATACGAACCTGGAATTTCATCTCTCTCGGCAGGGTGAATACTTTGAAGAGCGACATATCTTCATTGGTATATCCGGGGCCAATGAGAATGTTCCGTCCCGCATTGCCGACGATCAAGGTCTTTCCAGCGGCGGTGGAACCGGATTGCCCGGCGGGAATCGCAAAGGCCTGGGGGTTGAACCACTCCTTGATGGATCGATGCGGCACGGATGTGCTTCCGACTAGATTGGGCCGCAACCCCGGATAGTTCGGGTTGCTGCCGTTGCTCTCCACGTTGAACGGCTTGCCGGTTTGCAGCGTTGTGATGCTGTTCAATTGCCAACCGCCGATGATCGCCTGCCCGAGGCCCGCCGCGCTCGACAGGAAGCGCTTTCCATGACCGAAGGGCAGTTCAATGATCTGGCTGCCGGAGAAGTGATGCCGCAGGTCGGTATCTGAGTTCGCGTACTCCGCTCCGAGATTGAATGGGTTCTGGGGATAGTTGCCGCCCTTGCCGAGGTCGAACGGCGCAGGGCCGTTATCCCGCCCATGCGCATAGGTATACGACGCGAGCAAGCTGTAGCCGTCGTGGAAGCTTCGATTGATCTTCACCTGCAGAGAGTCGTAATTGCTGATACCGGCAGGCAGCAACGTTTGCACTTTCCCGATGTTCGCTGAAAGATGGTTGTTCACGTTGTAGTTGCCAACCGAGTCGGAGAGATTCCGCGTATTCGCTCCCACATAGCCAATCTCAACTGAAGTCGCATTGCCGAGTTGCTTCTCCAGGGTCAGGTTGTAGTTCCTGGAATAAGCGGTGGGAAAGTTCGTGGGCTCCGAATAGACGGTCTGCGTGTTTCCGCCGGCGACCTTGGTGAGGTCGATTGTAGAGACGGTGCTCGCCACCGGTATCGATGTGGAGCGGGCTACGCCGGCATCGAGGCTGTAGGGCAGGTCGAAGCAATAGCAGCCAGAGTCGAAGTAATTGACAAACTGCTGTTGGGTGAAGAACGGGTAATTCTTGGTCAAGATGTCTTCGCGCGCGTCGTTCTCGGGCGAGTAGAACATGCCGAAGCCGCCACGAATCACCCAGGTCGGCAAGAGCTGGTAGCTCACACCGATGCGCGGCATGAAGTCGGTCTTGTTGGAATCGACCAGCGACTGCGGATTCCCGCCCCGGCCGGCAATATCGATCAGCAGGGTGTTTATGTTGAAGTTTGCCTCGTTGTTGTTGGCTTCAACATACGGTTGCTGGTACTCGTAGCGCAGTCCGTAGGTCAGGTTGAGCTTCGGCGTTATCTGCCAATAGTCCTGGACATAGAGAGAATGTTCGTTGGCCATCGTGTGCGCGTTGGTCAGTTGCAGGCCTTGGTCTGTAACGTAGGGCAGGCCGAGCAGCAGGTCTGCAATCTCGCTGCCGCCGTTATAGTAGTAAGAGCCTCCATCGTAAAACGAGTAAGTCGGATCGCTGGTTTGTGCGTCGCCCGCGCCGCCGTAATACTGATAAGGCACGGGGAAGAGCGAGAAATTCGGATGCGAGCTGAGATGCCTGTATTCATACCCGAATTTGGCATTGTGCCGGCCCCGGGTCCAGGTCAGAGCCTCGACGAAGGTAAGGTTCTGGTCGCGGAAGTTCAAAGGCTTATAGGTGGACCCTCCGACCGTCGGCCCGCTTTGAAACTGAATCTGAGGAATGTTGTTGGTCGACGGAAACCCGGGAATGATCACGTTCTGGATGTCCCAGGTTTTGGCAAGCTGAGAGCCCGCAAGCGGGCTGTTCTGGGAAACGGTGGAAAGGAAGTAGCTTGCCCGCGCTTCGTTGAGCAGTGTTGGAGAAAATACATGGTCGTAGGTGAAGGCGACCGAATTGTTCTCAAAGCTGGTCAGGTCGCCGCTGTCGGCGCTGCCGCCGCCTTTGATTGAAATGTGCCCGGCATAGGGATCGCCCGTTGATGTATCACCCTGCTCCGAATCGTATGTGAGATAGACGCGGTTCTTCTGCGAAAACGTATAGTCGGACCGCAGGTTGGCGACGTTGTTGTTGTCTGTGTAGGACTGCTGAACGGCGAAGTTGGTAAAGAAACTATTGTTCTCCGGCTGCGGGAAAAGGTTAAGCAGAATCTGCTTACCCGCCGGGCTGACGCGGTTCTCCGGAATGATGTTCCCAGGGAACTGTTCAGAGTAGTAGTTGTTATTGAAGAAGACCGGGTCGAAGATCGGAATCTGGTTACCGCTGTAAGGATCCAGCAACCCGGAGAGATCGGCGTCGCCGGCGGCATCGAACTTCACCTGGTTCACAGGAGGCGTATTTCCCAGGTAGGAGTAGGCGGTTTGCAGCCGGCTGCCTTCGAAGTTCAGGAACAGGAACGCCTTGTCCGTCTTGATTGGACCGCCGATGCTCGCGCCATAGATTTTCTGCTCCAGCGAGGGCGTAGTGCCCGCTGCGGAAAACGGGTTGTTGGCAGCCGTGGCCGTGGGGCGATAGAAAAAGAGGGCGCTGCCGTGATACTCGTTGGCCCCGGACTTGGTCTGGACAATCACCGAACCGCCTGAGGCGCGGCCAAACTCCGGCGCATAGGCAGAGGTGACCAACTTGAACTCCTGCAGAGCATCCGGACTGGGAACCATATTCGTGTCGTTGTTGCGGTTCCCAGTGACTTCAACGCCGTTTACCTCGACCGAGTTCGAAAACTCGCGCTGTCCGTTGACGGAGAGGTTCAGGTTGTTGCCTCCGCCGCCATCCCCTACGCCTGGCACCAGTTTCATCAGGCCCGTAAAGCTGCGGCCTTCGAGCGGCAGATCTTCAATCTCCCGGGTGCCGATCACTTGGCCGGTCTCCGCGCCTTGCACTTGCAGCACGGGAGCGGAGTCGCTTACAACCACACTGGACGTGACTGCGCCCACCTTCATGGGGATGTTGAAGCGCGCCTTCTGATCAATGTTCAGTTCGAATGCCGGGACAGTCGAGGTGGCAAAGCCGGACAATTCAACTTTGATCGTGTAATGCCCAGGCGGCAGCGCTGTCTCGATAAACTCACCATCCTGATTTGTCACGGCCGCGTTCACAATGCCGGTTTCCACATCCTGAATGGTGACATGGGCGCCGGGAAGCACATTGCCTTGAGGATCGGCGATGCGGCCGGAGATGGAACCTGTTGTTGCCTGCGTCCAGGCCAGCAATCCCCCGGCCAATAGTAGCGCCGGAAGTAAAACCACACTCAGCTTTTTCATCGCCATTGAAGCCTCCAACCTCAATCTGCATCGGGGTCGATTTCAAGGAACGAGGTGGCGGCGTATCCCTTGCGCCTGCCAGATTCAGTTCCAGCTCTCATAGGACGAATTAGGGTGCAGTTTTCTTTACAAATCGAGAAAGACCCGCAGGATTCTCTCTGCAAGCGGTGACCCGATCATGGAGTTGGTTCCTGCAGGGCGGGGGAACAGGAAGAGAGCCGCCAGGCTGCCTATCGCCTCTCCGGTGAATGGAAGCTGTGTTCCCTGGTGAGCGAGATGGCCGCAAGCTGGTAAGCGGGGGCGCTGGCGAATGCCGCGGCGGCCACAAACCAGATGTACCAGCTGAGCGCCGTCATGGACTCCGACAGCAGATTGTGGCTGCTGGCCCAGATCGCGGCATCTCCCGCCGAGGTGATGACAATGGCCAGCACGAACATTCCCCAGCACTTGGCCACCAGGCCCTGACCCATGCGGATCACGGAGCGGCGCACCAGAATTGCCTCGATAAGCAGCAGGGACAGAAGCGGATCGCTCAACCAGAGCAGCATGGTTCCCAGCGACGGATGGTTCCCCAACAGAGGCAGATTGATGAAAAGCTGGCTGATGGAGAAGGCCACAACCAGGAATAGCAAGGCCTGGTCGCCACGCGTGAGCGACCCGATCAGGTGGAATTTGCGCTGAATAGCGAGCACCCGGCCCAATCCGACAGCCAAGAACGCCATTGATAACGGGCCGCCCACAACCAGACCCAACTGGCTCAGGCTCACAAAAAGCTCGCCGGAAGGCAGGCTGAGCCGGTGCCAGTTGCCCCATGGCAGATGTCCATCAGAGACAGCGCGCAGCAGTACACCAGCAAGCCGGGCCAGCGCGGCACAGGCAATCATCCCCCAGGCCAGCCGCATGGGCTCGTCTGAATCGAACCACGAGCGGCAGATGATGGCCAGGCAGCACTCAGTCGCCGTCATCACCAGAAAAAACAAGGTGCCCAGGGCCCCAAAGTACCAGCCCAGTGCTGAATACTGGCCGGTGACGAGAAAATGCGCGTAGGCAAGCATGCCTAAGGTGAGATGCAACGCGAGCAGAACCCAGATCAAACGCACGAATCGAGGCATGAGTCTTCGTCAGATATCTTGCAAGACGCGTCGGGAGAGTTCCCGGGTGGCGCGCCGGCCCAGAAATGCCGTGAACATCGGCGTGGAGGAAGCCAAGGAGATCTGGCTGCCCTTGGCGCGCAGCGAACTTTGCACATGCTGACCGAAACAACGCTCCATCCATCGAGCCAGCCGCTCTGCCACCACTTGTTGCGCTTCGGTGCGGGCTGCGGATTCGTTCTGCTGATTCCACAGATGGCTCCAATGATTCAAGCGTGTCTGCAAATCGTGGAGTCCTGAAGCGGCAGCACCCTCGAAAGGCGCCTCTCCGACGGCGGCAGCGGGAAGCTTACGTCTCCATAATCTTGGGCGCCATTTGCCGGGAAGGTTCATGCCGGCCTCTCTTTCTTCAGCATTCGAATGCGCAGCTTCTGGGTGGCCCGGTGCAATAAGCATCCGACCGTGCCCGGCCGAATCGCCAGTTGCGTGGCGATCTCAGTATAGTCAAAGCCTTCCGCGCGCAATTGCACACATTGCCATTCGCGTGGTGCAAGCAGTAGTCGCGCCGCCTCAACCCATTCTGCAGCCAGATCGGCGCCGGGCACGCTGCGCTCGTCCCTGATCCGGTCGTTGCCCGCCTGCTCCAACGGTACGGCGCTGCGGACCGAGGCTGACCGGATGGTGTCACAAACATAGTTATGGGCCACACGATGCAGCCATGCGCGTGCATTCTGGATATCTTCTCCCTGCATCAGCGAAATAAAGAATCTCAGGAATGTCTCTTGAAGCGCATCCTGCGCCAGTGCATCGTCCCGCGTCAGCCGATGGGCATAGCCTAAAAGCACGCCGGCGTGCATCTGGTAGGCCTGAATCGTCCTTTCGCGTGCGCTTTGGGTATCCATGGATGCATCTCTCCTGCAATGCACCTGCTGGGCAGCAATAGTAGTCCATCGCATCCTGGTTGGTCCACAAAACAGACGTTCACGGTGCGCGGATAGCCCGAATGGGATGGTGGCGGAATCTCGCTTAAGCGGCTGCATAGTTGATTCCAGACACGATCTTGGTGCGCGCACACCGGGCGGATTGAGAACCTGCATAACCGTATGATTTTCCGCTCGTTATAGGTCCTCCCCAGGATTACTCCCGGACTGTCCATGTCCTGGTGCTGTATCTGGAGCGCCCCGCCGGGCAACAGTACGCAGGTGGACGCTCTCCAGGAGAGGCGCTTCTGATAGAGCACTAAGACATTGGGCCAAAGGCAGGGTAACGCAAGCCCGGTTCCGGCCGTCGATGTCTATCCTCTGCTGGCTGCCCGCGAGCAGTGGGCCTCGGCGCCCCTGGGAATCGCCTGAGTTCTGGATTGCACGGTTGCCGCGCGCTGGCGTGGCCGATCAAGCTAGACTTTCGCCACGCGCCTTTCCCAGGACTTAGGATGGAGTGTGCGCTCCCCACCCAGGAGCGTCTGCTACAGGAGTTCCCCATGACAGCCGAGTTGATCCATCGCCTGCACTTTGCCTTCACCATCACCTTCCACTATCTGTTTCCGCAGCTCACCATGGGGCTGGGGCTGCTGATCGTGGTGCTCAAGTCGGTGGCGCTGAGGACGGGAAGCGAAGCGTGGGACCGCTCGGCGCGCTTCTGGGGGCGCATCTTCGGCATCAACTTCGTCTTCGGCGTGGTCACCGGCATTCCCATGGAGTTCGAGTTCGGCACCAACTGGGCGCGGTTCTCGCAGCTCTCCGGAGGGGTGATCGGCCAGCCGCTGGCCATGGAGGGAGTGTTCAGCTTCTTTCTGGAGTCGGCGTTCCTGGGGCTCTTTCTTTACGGCGAAAAGAGGATCTCCCGGTTCATGCACTGGTTCTCGGCGGTGATGGTCTTTGTGGGGTCGTGGATTTCGGGGTTCTTCATCATCGTCACCGATGCGTGGATGCAGCATCCGGTGGCCTACGATCGGCTGCCCAACGGCCAATTCGAGGTGCTCAGCTTCTGGCAACTGCTGCTGAATCCCTGGGGATTGCTGCAGTACGCGCACAACATGACCGGCGCGGTGGTGACAGGCTCGTTTGTGATGAGCGCTGTGGGCGCTTTTTATCTTCTGGAAGGGCGGCGGGAAAACTACGCGCGCATCTTTCTCAAAGTTGGCGTTATCGCCGGAGTGATCAGTTCGATCCTCATCATCTTTCCCACCGGCGACCTGCACGGCAAGTATGTGGCGCGCTATCAGCCCGCTGCGATTGCCGGCATGGAGGGCCTTTTCAAGACCGAGGAGGGCGCGGGGATGGTGCTGATTGGCCAGCCCAACGAGGAGACAGGCCTGATCGACAACCCCATCGTGGTCAACGACGCGCTCAGCTTCCTCATCTACGGCACAACCAAGGCGGAGGTGAAGGGCCTGGACCAGATTCCGCGCGACCAGTGGCCCACCGCGCTGCCGCTGCTCTACTACGCCTACCACATCATGGCCGGCCTGGGGACCTGGTTTGCCGTGCTGATGATGGGGTCGGCATTTCTGCTCTGGCGCAAGCGGCTTTACAAGGCGCGATGGGCCCTGTGGGCGCTGTTGTTGAGCTTCCCATTGCCTTACATTGCCAACACGGCCGGCTGGATGACGGCCGAGCTGGGCCGCCAGCCGTGGCTCATCTTTGGCCTGATGCGCACCAGCGAGGGCTACTCGAATACGGTCTCGGCGAGCAACGGCCTGTTTACGCTGCTCGGCTTCATGGGCCTTTACGCGCTGCTCGGCATCCTGTTCACCGTGCTCATCTATCGCGAGATCAGCAGTGGCCCGGAACAGGCGGCCATCGAGAAAAAAGCTGTTCACGCCGGCTGATTTTGCGTCTCCACGTTGAAATGATGGAAAAGGGAGCTTGATCATGATGGGTTTCATCTGGTTCTGGCTGGTTGCCATAATGATCGTCGGCTACGTGGTGCTGGACGGATTCGATCTCGGCGTGGGCGTACTGCACCTGTTTCTGCCGCAGACTGAGCGCGAACGCCGCGCCACGCTGGCCAGCATCGGCCCGGTGTGGGACGGCAACGAGGTATGGCTGCTGGCGGGCGGCGGCACGCTCTACTTTGCGTTTCCGCTGCTCTACGCCTCGGCCTTCAGCGGCTTCTATCTGCCGTTGATGATCGTGCTGTGGCTGCTGATCCTGCGCGGCGTGTGCCTGGAGCTGCGCAACCACATCGATGTCGGCGTGTGGCGCGGATTGCTGGACGGCCTCTTCGGCCTTTCCAGCGGACTGCTCACCATCTTCTTCGGGGCTGCGCTCGCCAACGTACTGCGCGGCGTTCCGCTGCAGGCAGATGGCTACTTTTTTCTGCCGCTCTGGACCAACTGGCAGCCCGGCGTCCATCCCGGCATTCTCGACTGGTACACGGTGATCGGCGGACTGGTCGCGCTGGTAGCGCTCACGCTGCACGGCGCTTTATGGCTGGCGCTCAAGACTTCTGGCGCGCTTGGCCATCGCGCCCGCAGCATCGCGAAGCCGCTGCTGGCGGCGCTGATTGCACTTACTCTGGCCAGCCTCGGGGCCACCATTACAGTGCGTCCGGCTAGCCTTGACAACTATTTCAAGTATCCTTCGACGTTTATCATCCCCGCCGGCGTCGTTGCATCCTTGGCTTGCATCTGGATATTCAACCGTTCGCCGCTACGGCCGCAGCCGCTGAAGGCATTCCTCGCTTCGTGCTTCTACCTGTTCTTCATGCTCGCCGGAGCTTGCTGGGGTCTTTACCCCACGCTGCTGCCCGCAACCACGGGCTCCGAGCGCGACATCACGCTGTTGCGAGCCATCTCCGGGCCGCACACGCTTGCGGTGGGCCTGGCGTGGTGGGCCTTCGGCATGGCGCTGGCGGTGGCTTACGTGGTGTTCGTTTACAGCAAGTTTCGCGGCAAGGTCGATCTGCAAGGCGACGCGCATTGACGGTGCGTGGAGATTTGATTCCAATGACCGCGGAATCGAATCTAGTGCGCGTGCGTGGCGTGCTTCAGGCTGGCGCCGGAGTTGGTCAGCACCAGTTTTCCCAGCTCCACTCCGCGCAGGGCGAGCATGCCGTCGGCAACCGCCTGCAGGTCCTTGCCGCGGCCCTTCATGATGATGACTTCAAGACAATAATGATGATCGAGATGGATATGCGTGGCCGCGAGTATCATCGCGCCGGCCGTGTGCTGCACCTCGGTGAGTTTCTGCGCCAGGTTCGGAACGTGATGGTCGTAGACAATGGTCAAGGTCCCGACGACGGGCCTGTTGGATTCGACGACCCCCGCGAGGAGCGCCTCGCGAATGAGGTCGCGGATCGCCTCGGAGCGGTTGCCGTAGCCGCGCCTGGCAATCAGCCGATCGAACTCTTTCAACAGGTCGTCTTCGAGTGAAACGCCGGTTCTGCTCAACTGGGGCATCGTCTTTCTCCATTTCGATTGTAATGCGGAATGCAGCGTCAGCCGGAGCTGAGTATAAGGGCCTAACTTTTCCTGGTTGAAGGATCCTCTCTCGTGCCGCCGGGAAACTGAGCGGTCGACGCCCCGGTCGTCACGATTGTGCCGTCAGGCTCGGTATAGGGACAATCGGTGCACGGAAGCTTGTCGCGGAATTTGTCAAAAGGATCTTCCTACCGCAAAGCGGAACAAGAACGGTTCGGTTGGGTGGGTAACGCGTCCGAATGCCGGCGCGGTTGTTGGAGTTACTTGGTAGACATAGGCGTAGTCAATGTCGGCATCCTTGCGGTTAAGCATATTCAAGAATTCGGCGGTAACCTGCCATTTCTTGGAAAACTGATAACTGAGCTCCCCATTGACCAATACCGTTTGGTTCGACTGATAGAGTCCGTCAGACGTTAAAGAGCGCGGACCAAAATAGCGCAGGCGTAAACTCGACGATAGGCCCTCGTAATCGTGCACTGTGGCGCCCGCGGAGACCACCACCTTTACCGCTTCGGGCACAAGCTTGCCGCCCGGGCCTTGCTGCTGCCAATTTAAATAGACGCAGCCAGGCATGGGTGGGTATGAGGGTGCGGAAGGGCAGCCGCTGGCGCTGTAAATCGTGGTGGTGCTGCCGGTCGCGGTAGTAACAGTAGCGGTCAAGGGCACATTTGAGACCCATATCGTCGCATCACCCGGGTCTAGTTGGGTGAACTGGGCCCTGGAGTCGGCAATATCGAAATCGACAGCCAGATGTTCCGTTGGCGTGTAGTAGTTCGCCCATTCGAGGCCATAGCGGTTGCTCGACTGTTCCGAAGCGGACGTGCCTCCCGTGTCGCCATCCTGCATCAGTTCGGAATTACTGCGGAGATACCAGAGCGAAATGGAGCTCTGCAGATGGGGAACGGCCGTAGTGCGCACGCCCATCTCTCCGCCCTTGGTTTGGACCAGGGGAGGAATAGGCGCGCTGGACGTATGGGGGTAGGGATTGTCCGGCGAAACCGGTTCTATGGTTTGCGTTGCGCCGCGCCCGTCGTTCGAGTGAAAACTGAATCCACCCTGCAAATAGAGTTCGGTGTTGGCCCATGGTCCGAAAATCAGGCTTGTTTTGGGGCTGGGCAGGAACTTGGTAGCCGAGCCGGAATCGGCTGCGTTCACATCGGCTGAGTAGGCCAGGCTGGTGACGACGAATTTGTCTTGGTCGCCGCGCAGGGCCAGGACCGAGCGGAATTTGCTCGCCCACCGCATTTTGTTTTCCCAAAAAGCACTGCCAATCGTGTCGGTAAAGTTATCTCGCTCCGTGGTCGCGGGCAATGTGGGGCAGGTGGTGTTGGGAACCGTGGTCGTAGCGGTGGCGCCGTCGGGCAAAGTAAGGTCAAGAGTGATATCGGAGTTGGGGATGGTGACGCAGGTGGGTCCACTGGAACTGCCGGCGGGAAAGAAGCTGGCGCCGGTGGCGGAATAGTCTGTTTTGGCCATGCGCGCGCGATTTTCCGCATGGTAAAGGCCGTTGTTGATCCAATCCTTGCGCAATTGCAGACCGAACGTATTGGACATCTTGCGGCCATACCATGTGCTGAAGATCGTGTGGCGCGCGTCGAACCCAGCCACCCAGCGCCTGTCCTGCTGGTCGAACTGGTCGCCTTTGTTCGAGTCCACAAGGTAATACGTGAAATCGGAGAACAGATTCATGTCGTAATAGAACAGATAGGCCGAGATCTTCGACTCGGAATTGTCGCTTTGGCGATGCCATTCACCCTGCAAGCTATAACGCTGGCTGTGCCCGCCGTCAGAGGGGTTCAGCGTGCCGAAGAAACCGACTCCAGCGGGGGGCGGGAGTTGGGCGGCGTCTGGAATTTGGTCGCTTGAATTCCATTTTCCGTGGTACGCGTGAGCTGTGATGCTGGCGCCGTTGGTGTCGTCGCCCTGGCTGTAAGTCAGGATGCCGTTGATTTTGTTATAAGCATCTGGATGCACCCATGGGCCGTCATAGTAATACTCTTCTCCGCCGTACAGCAGATTACCCGAGCCTAGCTTTTGCGATGCGCCGAAGATGGCCCGCCCATAGGTGTGCGTGCCGCCTTCAACCTTAAGGAAATTTTGGGGCAGCGTCTTGAAAAATTCCACATGGGCATTGGCCGCCGAACTGAAGTTGCCGACATTCGCGTAGTAGGGACCTTTTTCGAAACCCACCCGCTTCACAAACTCGGGGATGACGCTGTTCATGTCCGAGTAGCCCTCGCCGTGCGCGTGCGACGGCAGGTTCAGGGGCATATCGTCGAGGAAAATGGCGATATCCGTGCCGTGGTCGAGATTGAAGCCGCGAAGATAATATTGGTTGGCTTTGCCGCCGCCGGCGTGCTGGGTGATGATGAGGCCGGGCAGCGTTTCCAGAACTTCTCCCGATCGAAGAATCGGGCGATGCTGGATTTCGGTTGCGCCCACCGTTCCCTGGGTGCCGGATTCGGCAATTCCGACAAGGTCATCCTCCCGGCCCTGTACGTTGATGGTTGTGCTCACGGCGCCCACTACCAGAGGGATGCGCAGCGGGGCCGGCGCCCCGGTGGTCCCTATGATGACAAGGGTTTCTTTGGATTCAAAACCGGGATTCGAAACGACGAGCCGATAGTCACCTGCCGGGAGTCCAGAAAGAACGAAGGAGCCGTTCGTCTCCGACTGTGTCGTTTTTTGTACAGTGCCGTTCGCGCTGAGAACCTGCACGGCAGCCCCGGCAATCACGGCGCCAGACGTGTCAACGACAGTTCCCGATAGTTGAGGCGGATAAGCCTTGTCGCTCGTGGCGAGCGGGTGACCCTGCGGATATAGCACCGTACCGGCGATGCGGGCTACGCTGTTTTGGGCAGGAGCCTGGAGAGCCCCCGCCAATACCGCGACCGCCAGTACCACGAAGTCACAAAGCGTGTCACGCACCCTCATAATGCTCCCTTTCAGGAGGCTTGAATCCGGCGCAATGTCGATATTGCTCAGGACTCTAGCGCGCTCCCGCACTGGCAATTGGCCTTCATAGGGAAGAGCTAGAGTAACACGAACATAAAAATCATGCTACTACGGTTGCCGCACATCGGTATGGCCCAGGAATGCGAACGGCGGCCAGAGAGGAGCTCCGAAATTGGCCAGTACGGGTGTGCGGGGCCATGCGGAGGGGCTGCGGGAGGCGAGAATGAAACCGTTTACCAAACCCGCCGCGCTGGTTTATAGTTCGGTGTTGCCTGGGTTTACGTTTTGGCCTGCCTGCAGCACGGGGACGTCGTTCCCGGCGGCGGGAATTATCCAGAAAGGGACACTTATGAATGCCATTTCTCGTCGCGATATGCTCCGTTCCGGAGCGGCTTTATCGGCTTCTTCTCTGCTGGCGCGCTCTGCCTGGGGACGCACAAAGGCTCTCTGGGCTGGCTATCCCGGCGGCGCATCGGCGGATGCTCCGGGGTCGGGGTCGCCGCGGGAGCACCTGCTTTTCGACTTCGGCTGGAAGTTCCAGTTCGGCAACGGCAGCGATCCGGCGCGGGACCTGGGATTCGGCATGGACCAGGGGGATTTTTCCAAGACCGGGGATTTCGAGTTCGCCAAAGGCAGGTTCGACGACTCCAAGTGGCGCACCCTCAACCTGCCCCACGACTGGGCGGTGGAACTGCCTTTTGTGCACGACGAGCAGCAGAACTCGCACGGGTTTAAGCCGGTTGGCCGGCGCTATCCGGAGACCAGCGTGGGCTGGTACCGGCGGACGTTCGAGATTCCTGCGGGCGACCTGGGCAGGCGGATCACGGTCGAGTTCGACGGCGCCTTTCGCGATGTGATTGTGTTTGTGAATGGCTGCTTCATTGGGCGCAACAACAACGGATATGCGCCTTTCAGCTTTGATCTGACCGATTTTCTGGCCTACGGGGCGAAGAACTACATTGTCGCGCGCGTGGACGCGAGCTTCGGCGACGGCTGGTTCTACGAGGGCGCCGGCATCTACCGGCACGTGTGGCTGACCAAGACCGATGCGCTGCACCTGGGCAAGTGGGAAAGCACGGTGCGGACGGCGGTGAGCGGCAGCGCTGCGACTTTGACGCTGGGAACGGTAGTGGCGAACCAAGGCAAAGAGGCCGAGAACGCCAAGGTGAGCTGGCAGATTCTCGACGCGGCAGGGAAGACCGTGGCCACGGCCGAGGCCGCGGCGCAGATGGTGGCAGTGGACGGCCTGGCGAATTTTTCGGCCACAGCGAAGCTGGCCAACCCGGCGCTATGGAGCGTGGATGCTCCGAATCTTTACTCGGCGATTGTGACGGTGGAAGCGGGCGGCAAGGTGCGCGACGCGGAGCGGGTGAGCTTCGGCGTGCGCACGGCGGTCTTCGACGCCGACAAGGGCTTCTTCCTCAATGGCAAGTCCCTGAAGATTCAAGGCACCTGCAACCACCAGGACCATGCGGGCGTGGGCGCGGCGCTGCCGGATCGGCTGCAGGCATTCCGCCTCGCGGTGCTCAAGGAGATGGGCAACAACGCGGTGCGCACCTCGCACAACATGCCCACGCCGGAGTGGGTGGAAGCCTGCGACCGGATGGGCGTGATGATGATGTGCGAGACACGGCAGATGAGTTCGAACCCCGAGGGGCTGGCGCAACTGGAGACGATGGTGAAGCGCTACCGCAACTCGCCTTCGATCATTCTGTGGTCGGTGGGCAATGAAGAGGATCAACTTCAGGACCCGATGGCCGAGCAGGGCGAGCGCATTGCGACAACCATGGTGCGGCGGTGCCACGAGCTTGATCCGACGCGGGTGGTCTCTGCCGCGGTCGATGGCCCGAACGAAAAGGGTGTCTCGAACGCCTTCGATGTCATCGGCTTCAACTACCGCATATCGGAGCCGGAGGGCTACCACAAGAAGTATCCCAAGCGGCCGATCTATGGATCGGAGACGTCGAGCGCCATCTCGACGCGGGGCGTGTACGGCACCGATCCGCTGCGCAATACCGTCAACGCTTACGATGCCGTAGTTCCATGGGGCGAGACGGCCGAAGGCTGGTGGCAGCTTTACGGCGGGCGCGAGTGGGCGGCCGGCGGCTTTGCCTGGACCGGCTTCGATTATCGTGGCGAGCCCACGCCCTATGAGTGGCCGTCGATCAACTCGCAGTTTGGCATTGTGGATATGTGCGGATTCCCCAAGGACACGTTCTATTACTACAAGGCGTGGTGGGGCAAGGGGCCGTCGCTGCACGTGTTTCCGCACTGGAACTTCGAGGGAAGGGAAGGCGACACGATCTCCGTGTGGGTCTACTCGAACATGGAGGAAGTGGAGCTGTTCGTGAACGGGCAGAGCGCGGGCAGCCAGAAGGTACCGCACCTGGGACACGTGGAGTGGAAAGTGAAGTACGAGCCCGGCTTCATCGAGGCGCGGGGATCGAAGGACGGCAAGGTGGTGCTCACAGAGAAGCGGGAGACGACCGGTCCGGCGGTGGCCATCCGGCTGACCGCGGACAGGCTGGAGATCGATGCCGATGGCGAGGACGTGGCCGTACTCAAGGTTGAGGCTCTGGACAAGGAGGGCCGCGCGGTGCCGACAGCGGGCAACCTGATCGGCCTCAAAGTCTCGGGCAACGGCGCTCTCATCGGCGTGGGCAATGGCGACCCCAACTGCCAAGAGAGCGACAAGGAGCCCAGGCGCTCACTCTTCAATGGGCTGGCACAGGCCGTTGTGCAGGCCAACTGGGAGCCGGGCGAGATCCACATCGAGGCGGTGAAGGAAGGCTGGGACGGGCCGGAGCTGACGCCGGCCAAGCTGTCCATCACCACGCGGAAGGTCGAATTGCGGCCGGCGGTGGGGTAAAAGCTGGGAACAGGGGGTAGGGAATAGGGGAAAGAAGAGAATGGCGGCTCAGAAGCCGCCATTCTCCTTTTATGGACGAATGGGATTCAATAAGCCTGGAGTTGATCGAGGGGTAGGCGCACGCGGAAGCAGGTGTCGCCGGGCTCGGAGCGGACGCCCAGGTGGCCGCGATGCTTGCGGACGATGCGCATGGCGTTGTCGAGGCCCAGGCCGAGACCGTGGCCGGGCGGCTTGGTGGTGAAAAACGGCTCGAAGATGCGGTCCTGGAGCTCGGGGCGAATGCCAGGACCGGAGTCGCCGATCTCGACCAACAGCATGTCTGCCTCAATGCGCGCGGAGATGCGCAACTCGCCCACGCCGCCGGCGGCTTCGGTCTCGGCCAGGGCGTCGAGCGCGTTCTCGATCAGCGCGGTCCACACCTGGTTCAGTTCGCCGGCGTAAGCGCTGATGCACGGCAGGTCGGGCGCGTAGTTGCGGACCACGCGAACGCTGCCAATGCGCGATTGCAGCATTTGAAGCGTGGCGTCCAGGCCCTCCCTCACGTCGACTTCGAGAATCGGCGCGCGGTCCATGGAAGAGTAGGCCTTGACGGCGCTGATGAGGTCGAAGATGCGAGCGGTGGAGCTGACCAGCGTCTCGACAGAGCGCGTGGAGCGCAGGTAGCGGGAAAAATACTGGAGCAGGACGCAGATCTCCGCGGGGCCGAGAAAGGCCGGCAATTCGTCCAGGTCGGCGACGGCGACAGCCTGCTCGGCCAATTGCGCCGCGATCTCCCAGGAGTCGGGGCAAGAAAGGGCGTTGAGCCAGACGCGTATGGCCTCTTCGCGGGCCAGGTCCTCGGAGACGCTGGGCTTGACCGGGTTGGCGAGCAGGCTGTCTGCCGGGCCGCTCAAGAGCGCGTTGCGGTCGAAGATATTCCGCTCCCAGGCTTCGATGGCGTCAATCTGTTCATCGGTGAGGCAGAGATTGATCAGCTTGAAGCGGTTGGCGCGGTTGGCGCTCAGTTCAATGACCAGGCTCGAGGCGGCGCGCTGAGCGGCGGAGGCGGGGTTGTTCAACTCGTGGGCCAGGTTGCCGGCCAGCTTGCCCAGGGCGCTGAGCTTCTCTGCCTGCTGCTCGATGCGGGTGACCTCGCGGACGCGGTCGAGCAGCGTGGAGACGACGCGTTGGCCCATGGAAGGGATGGCCCGCAGCATCTCATCGAACTTGGATCTGTGAACCGCAAGCACCCAGCAATCGGTGACTGCGAAGCCCTGGCCGCCGTAGCCCTTCATGCGCGAGAAGGGCAGCAGACCGGTCATCTGGCCGGTACGGCCAATGAACAGCGCCATGGGGCCGCCGTGCTGACGGCGTACGTGGATTTCGCCTTTGAGAATGAGCATCATCTGCTCGGCTGGAGCGCCTTCTTCAAAGAGAACTTCGCCGGCTCTGGCCTGGAGTTCCTGGCCGTGCCGCGCGAGCCAGAGGCGGTCTTCCAAGGGCAGGCCGTGCAGCGCGCCAACGTGATCGATGGCCGCTGCAATGACGTCAGCAGGCGTGGGAAACTCAGGCGGAGTGACGGCTGGGGAAAGCATCCGGGGACCTCCGGGCGGGCACCTTCAGGATAGACCATCGCATTGCGCGGGTGCCCGCAAGACGGTGTGCCCAAAATCTGAATCCATATTTTCCCAGCACCTCTCCAAGAACTCGAATTCGCCGACTGTCAACCCGCCGCAAATGCACCGTGCCCCATCCATTCGCGCACTTTGCGAATGGGTGGGAAACCTCGAAACCCAACCGGCCGCCCTCGAACGCGGTTCTTGCACCGATTCTCAGGCACCTATCACGCCGCTCGCTCCGCTCCGATCCAAGCTTCGGTCTGCCCGGACTTCAGCCGCCTCCACGGAACGGCGCCGGCGATCGCCAGCACAATCACCTCCGGCTCAATCGGCTGACGATAGTCCATGAGCGGATGCGTGAAGTAGTACGTGATGGGGAAGATGCCGATCAGCACCAGGTAGGGCAGCAGAGCCGTGCGGTTCATCCGCCAGAATCGGCCGATGCCGCGCAGCATCAGGAAGGTAATGCTGCAAACATAAAAGATATTGCCCGGCTCGTACGGCTGTTCCCGTAATTCTTCCGCGGAGAGGCTCCAGATTCCCGTCCAGTAATAGAGGGTGCGCCGCAGCGTCTTGTGAATGAGAAACTGCGGATGCTCCCTGATGTAGTTGACAGCCAGCGTGTGCTTTTCCTTGAGGAACGCGGTCTCGCCCATGGAGAGCCACTTCTGCATTTCGACGGGATTGCTTGCCGGATGCGCGAAGCTGGGATCGAGCGAGGCGTCGCCGCCGTTGTCGTCGTAGACCTCGAGCCAGAAGTTGTCGCGCACTGGGCAGAGAATGCCGAGGGCGCGGTAGTTGCGCACGGTCCACGGCGTGAGCACGGCGGCCGCGGCGAGACCGGTGAGGACGAAGTTGAGGAACCAGCGGCGACTTGCCTGGCCGAGCTTTGCTTTGCGACGCCGCCATGCGGCAAGGAAAGCCAGGAACGGCAGTACGCCGAGGGTGGACGGGTTGGACAGGGCGGTCACACCGGCGAGAGCGCCCCAGCCGACCCAGGCGAGGGGTTTGCTGGTCGAGTGAATGCGCTGCGCGATGCAGAAGCTGGTGGTGAAGAGCAAGCCGGTAAGCGAGTACTCCCAGACGCGGCCGGCGGAGAAGTAGATGGCGAATGGATAAAAGGCCCATACGCAAGCAGCTATCTTTGCGCCGCGTATGCCCAACGAATACTTGGCGCTGAACCAGATGGGGATGCAGGTGAGGGAACTGAGCAGGCTGTTGATGGAAAGGATCACGAAGCCCGAAGTCAGCGTGTAAATGCCGAAGAGCCGGAAGACGAGCGAGAGCAGCGTGGGATAGAGCGGCGGCTGCATGGCTGTCGGACCGGTGATGGGCCAGTAGGGCGAGCTGAATCCGTGGCCGCTGGCGAGGGCGCGGGCGATCCAGCCCATCTCCCATCCGAAGGCCTCGTAGAACTTGTCCGCGTCGGGCAGGTCGCGATAAGTGAAGCAGACCACCACCAGCCGGATCAGGAACGCGGCGAGGACGATGTAGGGAAGTCGCAGAGTGAAGGCGGATTTTTGTTTTGATGTCATGGATCGATCGGAAGAAGTCTTAGAAGTCTTGTTCATGAATGGTCTTTTCAATTCTGGGTCCGGCGATGGCTGAAGTCGCGGTGCGCAATGGGGCTTCTTAGCGGCGCGGCGCGTGCTCGGAGTAGTAATCGGTGTCGTGCTGCACCTCGACAGTTCTTCCGGTCGGCTTGAAGATGCTTGCGTGAATCCAGCCCCGCTTGTGCGCGAAGAAAGTCAGCGTCGTGGCCAGCACGCCCAGGCCGTACTTCACGCTACGGCGGAAGTTGATGGAGGAGGCTTCCTTGAAGTACTTGGTCGGGCAGGAAATCTCGCCGATGGGGAAGCCGAACATGGCCGCCTGCGCAATCATCTGGTTGTCGAAGACAAAGTCGTCGGAGTTTTCGAGCAGCGGCAAAGTCTCCAGCAGCTTTCGCGAAAAGGCGCGGAAGCCGGTGTGATATTCCGAGAGCTTGATGCCCAGAAACAGGTTCTGGAACGCGGTCAGCAGGCGGTTGGCGATGTATTTGTAGAGCGGCATTCCGCCTTGCAGCGCGCCGGCGCCCAGGATGCGCGAGGCCAGCGCCATGTCGTAGATGCCGCTGGCAACCATGCCGGCAAGGGCTGCAACCAGCGCCGGCGTGTACTGGTAGTCGGGGTGGACCATGACGACGATGTCGGCGCCGGCGGCCAGGGCCTCGCGATAGCAGGTCTGCTGGTTGCGCCCATAGCCGTAGTTTGCATCGTGAACGAAAGTGGTCACGCCCAGTTCCTTCGACAGCGCCGCGGTGCGGTCGTTGCTGGAGTCATCGACCAGGATGCGGATGTCGACCACGTCGGGCAGCCCGCGCACCGTCTGCTCCAGGGTTCGCTCGGCGTTGTAGGCGGGCATCACCACCGCGATGCGCTTCCCGTTGATCATCTACGGCGCTCCTGACTTTCTGCCCGCTTGTTGGCGGAGACCTGCACGGACTTACTGTCCGCAAGGGATTCCGTACTTTCGCACGCAGCCTGCTGGGAATGGTTCGATCGATGCAGGGGACTCGACCTCGCAACGCACGGCGGAAATACGCGTCAATGCGGAAGGTGTGCTTCCATTCTTATTGAAACACACGGATTCAATCTTCCCTTCATTGCGGTGATATGATGGGTCGGTTCGAGGAAGTGACGGAGGAGATATCCCGTGCTGAAAACCTTTTCATTCGCGCTGGTTTTGATGAGCCTTCCGCTCGTTGTCTTTGCCCAGGCCGCGACCGCCCGCTTCGATGCTGGAAGCAAAGTCTTCCGCCTGGATGGCGGCAATGCTTCCTACGTTTTTGGCGTGAACGCGCGTGGAGAGTTGCAGCAGGTTTACTGGGGCGGGCGGTTGGGCGCCACGGACAGCTTTCCGCAGGCCATGCCGATGCGGGAGTGGGCCTCGTTCGATTCGTCTTACTCGAACACACCGCAGGAGTACGCGGGTTGGGGCGCGGGGCTGTTCAACGAGCCGGCGCTGAAGGTGACCTTTGCCGACGGCAACCGCGACCTGGTGCTGCACTACGAGAGCCACACGGAAACCGCGAACGGGTTCGACGTGGTGCTGAAGGACATTGCGCGGCCGGTATTCGTCACGCTGCACTACTCCATTGACCCGGAGAGCGGGATTCTGGCGCGGTCGGCAACCATCGAGAACCGTGGGACAGACGCGGTGACTGTGGAGCAGGCTGCGGCCGCGGCGTGGGCTCTGCCGGCAGGACACTACACGCTCAACTACCTCACGGGACGCTGGGCCGGCGAGTGGACGCTGAACCAGGAGACGATCCATGCGGGGGCGCGCGTCCTCGAGAGCCGGCGCGGGTCCACTGGCCACCAGGCCAATCCTTGGTTTGCGATTCAGGCCGGAGAAGCGGACGAGGAGCACGGCGAGGTGTGGTTTGGCGCGCTGGGCTGGAGCGGGTCGTGGCGCATCACCGTGGAGCAGGACCAGTTGGACGCGGCGCGCGTGACGGGCGGCTTCAATCCCTTCGACTTTGGCTATGGGTTGAAGGCCGGGGAGAAGCTGCAGACGCCGGTGTTTTACGGCGGCTATTCGGCGCACGGCCTGGGCGGTGCTTCGCGGCTGCTGCACCGCTATGAACTGGAGCATATTCTGCCGCGCACGCAGGCCACGGCAGGCCAGGCTGCGCCGAAGGTGCGGCCAGTGATCTACAACTCCTGGGAGGCGACCGAGTTCCGGGTGAGCGAGGCCGGGCAGATGGCACTGGCGGAGAAGGCGGCGGCCTTGGGCATCGACCGCTTTGTGATGGACGACGGCTGGTTTGGGCAACGCAAGGACGACCACGCGGGGCTGGGCGACTGGTATGTAAACCAGGAGAAGTTTCCGCACGGGCTGAAGCCGCTCATCGACAAGGTTCATGCACTGGGGATGGACTTCGGGCTGTGGGTTGAGCCGGAGATGGTGAACCCTAACTCCGATCTCTACAGAGCGCATCCGGACTGGGTGCTGCATTTCCCCGGCAGGCCGGAGTCGGAGCAGCGGAATCAACTGGTGCTGAATTTGGCACGGGCCGACGTGCGGGATTATGTGCTGGGATTTCTCGACAAGCTTCTCACCGAGAACGACATTGCGTTTTTTAAGTGGGACTACAACCGCAACTGGGCCGAGCCGGGCTGGGATCAGTTGCCGGCCTCGGAGCAGAAGCGCGTGTATGTGGAATTCACGCGGAACCTCTACGGGATTCTGGCCGAGCTCCGAAAAAAGCATCCCAATGTCGAAATCGAGTCCTGCTCGGGCGGCGGCGGGCGCGTGGACCTGGGCATTCTGCGCTACACCGATGAGGTGTGGCCTTCGGACAACACCGACCCGTTCGACCGGCTGAGCCAGCAGGACGGGTTCAGCTACGCGTACACGCCGCAGGTGATGATGGCGTGGGTGACGGACACTCCGCACTGGCTGAACAAGCGGACGACCTCGCTGAGCTACCGCATGCTGAGCTCGATGCAGGGGTCGCTGGGCATCGGCGCCAACATTGCCAACTGGACGCCGGACGAAGCCGCGCTGGCCAAGCGGCTGATCGCGGCCTACCACCAGGTGCAACCGACCATTGTCGAGGGCGACCTCTACCGCCTCATCTCGCCACGCAATGAGAGTGCGTTTTCCGCCACGCAGACGGTAAGCCGCGACAAGACCCAGTCTGTCGTGTTCGCCTTCATTCATTCGACGCAGAAAGGGCACGTGTTTCCGACACTGAAGTTGAAGGGACTTGACCCGGCGGCTGAGTACGCGCTCACGCCCATCGAGGGCAAGGCGAGGGAGGGAACGCCGGCAGCGGCCAGCGGGGCTTGGTGGATGAACCACGGCCTGGACTTCAGCGAAGACTTCCGCGGAGATTTTCAGGCGGCGGCGTTCCGGCTGGACAAGAAATAACAAGGGCCCACTGCGGCGCAAGCCGCGTCCGGCCCACCGCAGGTGGCTTGTATAATT
>JARLGE010000183.1 GCA_031296215.1 Occallatibacter sp. | reverse complement strand
GCGGAAGCTGAATGTGGAGATTCTCGACCTGCCCTCGCTGACCTCGCAGGCGCTGCTGGTGACGCTCTACCAGGCGCTGCTCGAGGCCAACGACAGCACCGCGGAGACCAGCTATCACCTCACGGGCAGCATTCACCTGGACGGCTATCCGGCCTCGCCGCTCGACGAGTGGTCGCCGGCAAGCGATGGCGAGCCCGCGCCCCTGTTGCTGGCTCTCATGGCGGGCAGCCGCTTTGAGCGCATCTACGCCAATGGCGGACGACAGGGGACGGTGCGGGCCATCGATTTGGATGTGGAGGCAATTCCCAGGCGCGTGCAGGTGCAACTGGACGCGGCGCGTCTGGTGGGCGGCAACATCGTTCACTCTGGCGACACGGTGGTGGTGGAGGCGACCTTGCGCCCCTGGCAGCAGGCGGAACGCAATGTGCGCATTCCGGTCAAAGTGCCGGCGCGGCTGGACGGAGGCAACTTGCGCATTCTGGTTTCGGATGCCGGTACGCTGGACCGGACGCTGGAGCAGCCAAGGTTTTCCACACGTCCCGTGGATCTGGAAACGGTGCTGGACGAGGCGCGCCACAAGCATGCCGCCGATCGCGTCTACGTGAGCCTGCTGGTGCCTGAAACACAGGCCGGCGTGGCCGGACAAACGCTGGCAAGCCTCCCTTTATCAGTAGCGAACGCTCTGGAGCCGCTGCGCGCTGGGCAGGATGTGCGGCTGAACGGAGAATCGGCGGACGAGGCCGCGGAGGCGCCCGCCGGGGGAATCCTGAGCGGCTTTCAGATTCTCAACCTGCACATCGAGCCGGGAGGCGGTTTAAACTAGGATGAAGTAGAATCGCATTTGCCTATTTGCGAGCCGGCGCGGGTTTGGAGTTTGCCGGCTTTGCCTTGCACCCCCATTGAGGACCTCGGTACGGCCATGGCTCAAATTCAAGGACTTGCAGCGCACGCGGCGGGAGCGGAACTACTCCCTTATCGTTATGACCCAGGAAAGCTGGGACCGCAGGAGGTGGAGATTGCCATTACCCACTGCGGCGTCTGTCACAGCGATCTCCATTTGATTTCCAACGACTGGGGCATCAGCCAGTATCCGTTCATCCCCGGCCACGAGGTGGTGGGCACGGTGGCGGCGGTGGGCGCCGAGGTGCGCTCGCACCAGGTCGGCCAGCGAGTAGGGCTGGGCTGGCAGTCGAACTCCTGCGGGGAGTGCGAGTGGTGCACCCGCGGCATGGAAAACTTGTGCCTCGCCTCCGAAGGTACCTGCGTACACCGCAATGGCGGCTACGCGGAGCGGGTCAGGGCCAATGCCCGCTTTGTCATTCCCATCCCCGATGCGCTGAAGAGCGAGTTCGCCGCGCCGCTGCTGTGCGGCGGCATCACCGTCTATAACCCGCTGCGAACGCATGGGGTGAACCCGTCGTCGCGGGTGGGCGTGATCGGCATCGGCGGCCTGGGCCACCTGGCCATTCAGTTTGCGCGGACCTTTGGCGCCCAAGTCACGGCTTTTTCCACGTCCGCCGGCAAGGAAGAAGAAGCGCGCGCGCTGGGCGCGGACCACTTTGTGAACAGCCGCGAATCGAAGCAATTGAAGGAAGTGGCCGGCACGCAGGACCTGATCCTGAGCACTATCAACGCCGACCAGGACTGGGGCGTCTATCTGCAGGCGCTGCGGCCCACCGGGACGCTGTGCTTTGTGGGCGTTCCGCCGTCGCCGGTCTCGGTGCACGCTTTCCCGCTGATCGCCGGCATGCGCTCCATCAGCGGCAACCCCACCGGCAGCCCCTATCGCCTGAAAGAGATGCTGGACGTGGCCGCGCGGCACGGGGTGAAGGCGCAGATCGAAGCCTTCCCCATGGCCAAGGCCAACGAAGCCATCGAGAAGGTGAAGAAGAACAAGGTGCGCTACCGGGCCGTGCTGACGAACTGATCGTCCTTTCTCATGCCTTCTGTGCGTATCGACAAGTGGCTGTGGGCGGCGCGGTTCTTCAAGACCCGCGCCCTGGCGCAGAAGGCTTGCGAGTTAGGCCGCATTCACTCGAACGGAGTGCAGGCCAAGCCATCGCGCGAGACCCATGTGGGCGACAAGCTGGTAGTCCGCAACGAGGGCGGCGAGTTTCAGATTGAAGTGCTGCTGCTGAGCCAGATGCGCGGCCCAGCCGCCGTGGCGCAGACGCTCTATCGCGAGACCGAGGCCAGCAAAGCGGCGCGCCTGAAGCTGGCCGCCGAGCGCAAGGCCATGCAGGAGTTCGCGCCGCTGCCCGAGCATAGACCGTCGAAGCGCGACCGGCGGCGGATCATTCAATTCCGCGGCGAACGTTGAGCCAATTCACGACGAAACTCACGGGTGCGCCGAGGCGTCGGCAGTCGCGTCTGCCCAGTAGCCGCTGCGCGCCGTGACGCGCAGGCCGGGGTGGTCCTTGAGCTTCAACTCCACCGCATGAAAGCCCGAATGCGGCGACTGCGGCTGGAAGCTGAGCAGGTAGCGATTGGGCACGTGGTTGGAGATGGTGAGCAGGCCGCGCACCAGACTGCGGCTGTTTTCAAACTTGAAGTACTCGCCGCCTGTCAACTGCGCCACTGTCTCAGGAACATTCTGCTGCAAGGCGTCAGCGGCGCGAATCGCCGCCATCTTTGCCAGTCCCAGCGGCGGAAGCAGTTGCGTGAGGCAGTCGAACGCCCGAACGGCTGCGTTGCCCGGGGGATCGGGGTCGGCGGGGTCCTTGCCCATGCACCCGTGCGGAGGGCCGGGGTTGGGATTCGAAAGGCCAATACCGTTCGGTTGCGTGGGCAGATTCTTGTAAGCGTATTGCGCCGCCTGCGCCTTCCCGCTGGAAAACCCCAGACTATAGATGGCTGTGTTGGTCTCGCCGATGGCCCGCAGAGCCTTGTCCAACGTCGCCTGGCTTCCGTGGTCGGATGTCTCCGAGACAAGCAGAATGGCGCGGCGGTAGTTGGGCGGCTGCTGGCGCAGCAGGTCAACGGAAAACTTCAGCGCATCGAGGATGGCCGCGCCCTTGTCGCCGGGATCGAGCCCGTCGAGCGCCGCGCCGGCCGCCATCGCGTCAGAGTTAAAGTCCTGAAGAAGCTGAGGCGTGGTGTCGAACGCAACCACGGCCACGCGATGCGGTACGCCGCCCACCACCGCGTCAATCACTGCGCCGAGATGGCGATAGCTTTCGAGCTTGCTTCTGCCGGCCCCGCCCGACTCGACCGCAACCACTAGCGCCAGCGGCTCGCTGCCTGTGTCCTCGTCGAGAGTGAGCTTCTGCACGACGCCGTCGTCGGTCACGCGGAAGTCGCCGGCCTTGAGCGTGAAGACCAGTTCGCCTTTCGAGTTCCGCACCAGCGCCGGAACCAGCACGACGTTCGACTGCGTGCGCACAGACGGCGGAGCTGGCGCCGGCGGAGCCTGCGTCATGGCGAGCGTGGATGCGAACAGTGCGATGGCGGCGCCGAGCTTCATCGGCAAGCTCCTTGAGGGCAGTCCATGGCCTTCCATGGGAAGTCTTTGGCTCGGTGTCGTCACAGTAAAGGCTCATAGGAATCCGCCTTTTGAACGCGCCCGGAACCCCTCATGAGTAGACTCAACCGCAGCATCTTTGACTCATTGCGGTCTTGAAAAGAGTATCTTTGAAGGCGCAATGAAGGTTCATGCAGGGGTTGGTGATTCGAATGAACGTGCAAGTGAACAAATTCTACGAAGAGCTCGCCGATTATTATCACCTGATTTTTGAAGATTGGGACAGCTCCATCAAGCGACAGGCTGGAGTGATGAACAACCTGTTGATCCCGGAGACCAGCGGCAAACCGCTCCGGATTCTCGATTGCGCCTGCGGGATCGGCACGCAGTCGATCGGGCTTGCCATGTTGGGCCATCAGGTCGTTGCATCGGACCTCTGCGAGGCAGCGGTTCTTCGTGCGCGGACCGAGGCTCAACGTCGCGGACTGACAGTTACTTTCCACGTTTCCGACATGACCTCGCTGCGTGAGGTCACCGACAGCGGGTTCGATGTGGTGGTGGCCATGGACAACGCTCTGCCCCATTTGAGCCCCGGTCAACTTGGGCAAGCGGCAAAAGCAATCGCATCGAAGCTCCGGTCCGGCGGCCTGTTCCTGGCCAACATCCGCGATTACGATGCGCTGATTCTCGAACGGCCTCGCGTGCAAGCGCCTGCATTTTATGGCGCGCCCGGCAACCGCCGCATTGTTCACCAGGTGTGGGACTGGGACGCCTACGCGGGCGAGGGATCCGGACACGTGCTGCACGTGTACATTACGGTTGAGTCCGAAGAAGGTTGGAAAAGCCACCACTTTGTCTCCACCTATCGATGCCTGCTTCGCCAGGAACTCTCAGAGGCGCTGAGCGCCGCGGGATTTGAAGATGTTCGCTGGCTCATGCCAGCGGAGACCGGGTCCTACCAGCCAATGGTTTGGGCAAGACTTTCACCGTCGTCAACTCTGCTCGGACCGAATTGAAGAGGCTCCGGATCAGTCAACGCTGCCACCTGCCCTGCCGCGACTGCCCCCAACTTTAGTAGACTCAACGGCAGCATGTTTGTTTTTGAAACCAATCTCCGCATCTTTCGCGCAACATTTCCGGTTTCCGTCCTTGCGGCGGCCCCGCTCGTGGTTTTGATCGCCGCTTTGGCCTCGCAGCCCGCGCGTTCGCAGGGCACCCACCTGTGGACCCAGTCGCGCGTGGAGGAGTTTGAAAAGGGCACGCCCCAAGGCGTCGCCGTGACCAGCGACGGCCACCTGCGCGAAGGGCCGGGACTAACCGAGATACTGACCACGCCCTCGACCTTTGTCTGGTCGGTGGCCGCGGGCAAGGACGGCGTGAGCTATGTGGGCACGGCCTCGCCGGCCACCGTGCTGCGCGTAGGCAAGGACGGCAAGCCCTTCACGCTCTTCGAGAGCAAGGACCTGAGCGTGCAGGTGGTGCGTCTCGCGGCCGATGGCGCGCTCTACGCGGCTACGCTGCCCAGCGGCAAGGTCTACCGGCTCAAGGCCGATGCAACCACAAAGCAGGACGACGCAAATGCCACGCTGGTCTTCGACCTGGGCAAGCTAATTGACGGAAAAGCCGCCGACGGCGCGGTGCACGAGAAGTCTGGCGAGGGCAAAGCGGCTGATGGAAAACAGGGTGGCGACAAGACAGACTTGAAGCCGCGCTACATCTGGGACCTGGCCTTTGACGCGAGCGGACGGCTCTACATAGCAACCGGCGGTCCGGGAGCTGTGTACCGCGTGGACCCGGCGAAGCCCGGCGCGCAGGCGGAGGAGTTTTTCCATAGCGACGAGCAGCACATCCGCTGCCTGGCATGGGACGCGAAGGGCAACCTGATTGCCGGCTCGGACGGCAGCGGGCTAGTCTACCGCATCAGTTCTCAAGGGGGCGCGCAGGGCAAGGGCTACGTGCTTTTCGAGGCGCCGCGCCGCGAGATTACCTCGGTTGCCGTGAGCGCGAATGGAACCATCTACGCGGCCAGCGTGGGCGACAAGAGCCACAATCCGCTGCCGCCGCTGCCGGTGCAGGGCCAGGGCTCGGTCACCATCAGCATCGTGCAGCCGGGATCGCTGCAGGCGGCCAACACCAGTGTCTCCGTGCCCGAGGGCAGCGAGATTTACGCCTTGACCCCCGCAGACGATGTCCGGCCACAGGCCCCGCGCCGTCTGTGGGCCAGCAAGGACGAGATCGTCTACGCACTGGCCGCGCGCAAGGATGGCCTGCTGGCGCTGACCGGCAACCGCGGACACATCTTCCGCATCGGCGACGATGGCAGCTACGCCGACGTGGCGCACCTGGAGGCGCAGCAGGGCCTGGCCCTGGCCGCGGCTGAGAATGGAACCGGCGTGCTGATCGGCACGGGCAATACCGGCAAGCTGGTGCAGATGGGCGCGGCCGAGAAGCACGAGTACGCGAGCGACGTGCTGGATGCGGGCGCGCTGGCGCGGTTTGGCCGCGTGGAATTCGAGCCCAGCTCGACGGGCTTCGACCTGCTGACGCGCACCGGCAATGTGGAACAGCCGGTACGCGGATGGTCTGAGTGGCAGCCGTTGAAGGACGGCGCCGTCGTTTCGCCGGCGGGGCGCTTCTTCGAGTGGAAGGCCGTGTTGCACGCGGGCGGGACGCTGGGCAGCGTG
>JARLGE010000182.1 GCA_031296215.1 Occallatibacter sp. | reverse complement strand
TTCGCTTATCCGGTGGAGAATCCGCAGCAGTATGGAGTGGTGGAGTTCGACAAGGCGGGGCGCGCGGTGAGCCTGGAAGAGAAGCCGAGCAAGCCGAAGTCGCGCTACGCGGTGACCGGGCTTTATTTTTACGATCGCGATGTGGCCCGCCTTGCAGCGGAGTTGAAGCCTTCGGCACGCGGTGAACTGGAGATTACGGACCTGAACAGGAAGTATCTCGTGGCAGGGAAGTTGAATGTGGAGATCATGAGCCGGGGCATGGCCTGGCTGGACACGGGGACGCACGAGTCGCTGCTGGAGGCGGGGCTGTTTGTGCACACCATCGAACGTCGCCAGGGGCTGAGCATCGCCTGCCCGGAGGAGATTGCCTTCCGGCAGGGCTTCATCACGGCGGAGCAACTGGAAGCGTTGGCGCAGCCGGTGATCAAGAGCGGCTACGGGCAATACCTGCTGGCCCTGCTGCGCGAGCCGCACTTTGCCGCGAAAGCGATGAAGCCATGAAGACGCGAGAGACAGCGCTGCCGGGGGTCCTGGTGCTGACCGCGCCGGTCTATCGGGATGCCCGCGGCGCGTTCGCTGAGACATTCAGCCTGCGCGGCGTGGTCGAAGCTGGACTGCCTGCGGAGTGGCCGCAGGACAATTTCTCTCTGTCAAAGAAGAATGTGCTGCGCGGCATTCACTATCAGGTTGGCAGGCCGCAGGGGAAGCTGGTGCGGGTGACGCATGGCGCGGTGCTCGACGTGGCCGTGGATTTGCGGCGCAGTTCGCCGATGTTTGCGCGGCATGTGTCCGTGGAGCTGACGGCGGAGTCCGGCGAGATGTTGTGGATACCGCCCGGCTTCGGGCACGCGTTTCTGGCGATCACCGACGAGGTTGGCTTCGCCTACAAAGTGACGGACTACTATTTTCCCGGCGGCGACCGGACCATTTTGTGGACCGACGCGGAGCTTGCGATTCCGTGGCCGATCGGCGCCGCGGAGGCGATTGTCTCCGACAAGGACCGCGGAGGGGCGCTGCTCAAGGACGCGGAAGTTTTTCTGTAAGAACCTGTATATAAACTCTCGGTTTTGAAAGGGCACGGCTTTAGCCGTGCCGAAGAAACAGCAGATGGGATGCGGCTTTAGCCGCCGAGGGAATGCAAGTGGCCGAGAAAACTTTCCCTCAGGGGCTAAAGCCCAAAACTCGATTGGCCTTCGAGCGGCACGGCTAAAGCTGTGCCCTTTCAAAGCAGATGAATCCACCATACGGCAGAGTTCTTAAATTGGTTCTAAGCACGCGAGAGTGAGGTCCATTGCGCGTAGCGATCGATACCGGCGGCACGTTTACCGACTGTGTCACCCTGGTGGATGGTGAACTTCGCGTGCTCAAGCTGTTCTCCACGCCTGGCGACCCCTCGCAGGCGGTGCTTGAGGGCCTGAAGCAGCTAAGCGCGGGGCAAGCGCCTGCCGACCCGTCGATGGACGTGCGCCATGGGACCACTGTTGGAACCAACACCATGCTGGAGCGGACCGGGGCGCGCGTGGCGTTTGTGACCACGGCGGGATTCGAAGACACGATTGCCATTGGCCGCCAGACGCGCAGCCGGCTCTACGACTGGTTTGCTCCTGTGCAGGTGTGCCTGGCGCCGAGGGAGCTGCGCTTTGGGGTTCAGGAGCGGGTGAGCGCCGAGGGGGAGATTCTGCTTGCGCCTTCGGACGAAGAGCTCGCGGCGCTGACGGAGAAAGTGCGCGCCAGCGGGGCAGAGGCGGTGGCCATCTCGCTGCTGTTTGCGTTTGCCAACCCCGCGACGGAGCGGCGGGTTGAGGCCGCGTTGCAGGGGCTGGGCATTCCGGTGTCGGCATCGCATCGGATTCTGCCTGAGTTTCGCGAGTACGAGCGGGCGGCGACGACTGTCGTGAATGCCTATCTTGCGCCCCGGATCGAGGTCTACATCGGCCACCTGGAGAAGCGCGTGGCGGCGGAACACAAGGGCGGGCGCGTGGAGGTGATGCAGTCTTCGGGCGGAATTCTTCCCGCGCGGGTCGCGGCGCGAGAGGCGGTGCGAACAGTCTTGTCGGGACCGGCAGGGGGGGTGGTGGGCGCATGCCGCGTGGCGCGCTGGGCTGGATTCGAGAAGATCATCGGCTTTGACATGGGCGGGACTTCTACCGACGTTTTTCTGGCTGATGCGTCGGCGGGCGGTGCGCGGTTGACGCGGGAATCAGCGGTTGCGGGCGTTCCGATCGGCGTACCCATGCTCGACATTCATACGGCCGGCGCGGGCGGCGGGTCGATTGCGCGGTTCGATGCGGGGGGGATGCTGCGCGTGGGGCCGGAGTCGGCCGGCGCGGAGCCGGGGCCAATCTGCTTCGGGCGCGGAACCAGGGCGACGGTTACGGACGCGAATTTTCTGCTGGGGCGGCTGGATGCGGGAAGTTTTCTGGGCGGCGGAGTGCGGCTGGATGCCGAGCGGGCGGAGCAGATGATGCGCGAACAGAGGGGTCCGCTCGAAACGGTCGAGGAGTTTGCGGCGGGGATTCTGCGCGTGGTGGAGACGGAGATGGAAAAGGCCATCCGCGTGATCTCCATCGAGCGCGGCCACGACCCGCGGGAGTTTGCGCTGGTGGCGTTTGGCGGAGGCGGGCCGCTGCATGCCTGCTCGCTGGCGCGGGCGCTGAGGATTCCGACGGTGCTGATTCCGGATCTGCCCGGCGCGCTTTCGGCGGTGGGGATTTTGCTGGCTGATTCTGTGCGGGACTACTCGCGCACTGTGATGCTGGAGGGCGATGCGATGGAGCGGGCGCGTGAGGTGTTTGCTGAATTGGAGGAGCAGGGACGGGCGGAGTTTGCGGCGGAGGGACTGGAGGGCGCGGCGGAGCGGACGCTCGATGTGCGTTATCGGCGGCAGGGATACGAGTTGAACGTGCGCTGGGATCAGAAAGCTCCGCAGAGGGCGATTGAGGAGTTTCACGCGCAACACAAATCGCGCTACGGATTTTCGGATGAGGCAAGGCCGGTCGAGATCGTGAACGTGCGGGTGCGCATGGTTGCGCCGGGCGAGCCGCATACGCCGGCGAGGCGGGAGCTTGTGCCGGGCGATGGCAGCGCGGCCTGCTACGCGGAACGCGAGGTTTTCTTCGAGGGCCGCTTCGTGAAGACGCGATTCTATCGGCGCGATGGACTGCAATCGGGCGACAGTTTTTGCGGGCCGGCGATGATTACCGAGTACACGGCGGCCACGGTGCTGGCGCCGGGGGACTGCTTGCGGGTGGATGCGTTTGGGAATCTTGTCATTGCGGTGGGAAAGGCAGGGCGCGCATGACGGGCCACGCGGTCGACCCGGTGGAACTGGCGATTTTTCAGAGCGCGGTGCATTGCATCGCCGAGGAGATGGGCGCGGCGCTGCGCCGGACGGCGGTCTCGCCGAACATCAAGGAGCGGCGCGACTATTCGTGCGCGGTGTTGGATGGGCGGGGCAGGGTGATCGCCATGGGCGACCACATGCCGGTGCACCTGGGTTCGATGCCGATGTCGGTTGCGGCGGCGATTGCGGCTATCGATTTCAAGGCTGGAGACATTGCCATTCTGAACGACCCTTATGCGGGAGGGACGCATCTGCCGGACATCACCATGGTGCTGCCAGTGTTTCTTTCCGGCGCCGGGCGGCCGGCTTTCTACGTCTCCAATCGCGCGCACCACGCGGATGTGGGCGGGAGATTTGCGGGATCGATGGGGCCGGCGGAAGAGATCTTTCAGGAGGGGATTCGGATTCCTCCGGTGCGGATTGTGCGCGGCGGGCAGGTGGACCGCGAGATGCTCGATCTGATCCTGCTGAACGTGCGCACACCGAAAGAACGCGAGGGGGATTTGCAGTCGCAGATCGGGGCTTGCCGGGTGGGCGAGCGGCGGATGGCCGAGGTGGCGGAAAAGTATGGAGAGCGCAGGATCGAAGAACTGGTGGAGGAGCTGCTTGACTACTCGGAGCGGCTGGTGCGGGCCGAGCTGCGATCGATGCCGGCGGGCGCGTTTACGGCCGAGGACTGGTTGGACGACGATGGCGTGACGGCCGATCCGATTCGGGTTGCGGTACGTGTGGAACTCGATCCGGAGGCCGGCGACATTGGCGTGGATTTTGCCGGCTCCTCGCCGCAGGTTGCGGGTAGCGTGAATGCGGTGCGCGCCATTACGCTGTCGGCTTGCTTTTATGTTCTGCGCTGCCTGCTCCCGGAGGATGCGCCGGCGACGGCGGGGATTCTGCGCCCGCTCACGCTGACGACGCCCGCGGGAAGCATTGTGGACGCGCTGCCGCCGGCGGCGGTGGCGGGCGGGAACGTGGAGACTTCGCAGCGGATTGTGGACGTGCTGCTGCGGGCGTTGGCCAAGGCGATTCCCGACCGCGTGCCGGCAGCCAGCGCTGGCACCATGAGCAACCTTACGATTGGCGGCGTCGATCCGCGCAGCGGAGAGGCTTTCACGTATTACGAGACGGCGGCGGGGGGCATGGGCGCGCGTCCGGGAATGGACGGAATCTCCGGGGTGCAGACGCACATGACCAATTCGTTGAACACGCCGGTTGAGGCGCTGGAATATGCGTATCCGTTTCGGGTGCGGCGCTACGGCTATCGCGAAGGGTCGGGCGGGGCGGGCGAGTTTCGCGGGGGCGATGGGCTGGTTCGCGAGGTGGAGGTGCTCACCCGCGCGCGGGTGACGCTGCTGGCGGAGCGGAGACGGTTCCGGCCGTATGGGCTCGCCGGGGGCGGGGAGGGCGCGGCGGGCGCCGCGTGGCTGTTGAAGGCCGATGGCGCAGGCCATGAGGAGCTGCCCGGAAAATGCAGCCGACCGCTCGAGGCGGGCGATGCGGTGCGGATCGAGACACCGGGGGGCGGCGGCTGGGGGTTGCGTTAGCGCGCTTGGACCGGCGTGGAGCCCAGGTCTCAGGATCGAGACCTGGGGCGCCCGCCGAATGAGGCCTGGGGCGCCCGAAACGCGGCAACTCTGCCCTGTTTTCAGTGCAGAATCCGACGTTCCAGCAGTTTCCGCAGTTCCTAAGTGCCCTGTTTTCTTCGCCGTTCGATGTGGCGTTTGGCTAAGTTCCTTGTTATCAACGAAACGGGAGGGGGGGTGGGGTCACCGGGGCCGGCATATTGAGTTGATGGGCTTCGCGCTCCCGGTCGAGCTCGGCCTGCCTGGGGATCTCAAACAGTTCCTGATCGTGCGCGCCGCGCCGAACTTCCTGCTGCGCCTTCTGCAATGGATTGGTAATCAGCGTCATGTGCTTTCTCCTTGCGTTGCTGTTGAACGCTCCGGGATGAGCCGGACCGCGGGTTGATGGATTTCCAGGCGCGCGGAGGCCCGCCCTTGCGCGAGGAATCAAGCGCAAGGGGACAGGTGCAGATGTTGGTGGAATCGCTTCAGAAATGATCTACAACCGCGACCACGTAGATCTGTGCTTTCCCAGGTCTCAAAAGCGAGATCCTTCGACATCGCTCAGGACAGGCTCTGGGGTACCCAAATTCATGGGCGCGATTGCAAAATCACCAGATCACGGTACTAGCGCGATTTGATAAATTCGTTGCGGCGGAAACGGAGGCCGGTCCAGTCTTCGTCGATGGCGATGGAGCGGACGCAGCCGAAGCCTGCGTCAATGAGCGGAGCCCAGCCGGTGTCGCGGTTGAAGTCGCATTTGTATTTCTTGGAGGAGCCCTTGGGATAGGCGAACCAGACGGCCGCGTCGCCCTGGGCGCGGGCAGCGATTTTGGACGCCAGCGCGTCCACCTCGGCCTGGCGGGTGACGAAGGCCAGCGAGAAACGAATCTCCGGCAACGCTTCCAAGCTGCGATGGATGTGCAGGACGGGCAGGCGGGAGAGCTCGATCTCGAAGCTTTCGGGGGCGTGGAGAACGAGGATCTCCCGGTGATCTTTGAGTTGCAGTTTCTCGAAGAGGGTGGCCATGGATTTTTATGGTAAGCGATTAGCCGAAATATTCTGCAAATGTTTTTTTGGGGCGCGGGTCGTGGTTGTACCTCTACTTTTTAAGCTCCTCCGGCGCATCGACGCATGCCTTTTGGTTCGGGACTGCGCCGGGACTCCTGACTCCGAAGACAGACAATTTCAGTCCTTGACGCCTTCATCGCCCAACAGGCGAGCCAGATAGTCGGCAGGCGAGACGACCGTCACTCCCTTTCGTATTTCCTGTGGAAAGTGCTTGAGATTCCTCGTGACAAGCCAGGCCCCAGCTGCGTACGCCAGGGCGATGAGATGGCTGTCTTTCGGGTCGGGACAGATGCAGGGCCAGAGCCCTGGTTCTGGAAGGCGCAGGCTCTCTTCGATCAGAAACTCCAACCAAAGGGGAGGAAACCCGTAACGCTGGAACCTGGCACGCCGGACAACTTCCCGGTATTCTGCCGCAACCCTCGGGCTGGTCACGGTTTGAACCATCCCTCCCAACACCAGATCGGCAACGATTCTTGCAGGTGGTCCAAGAGGGCTGATGCCAGCAGACAGAATCACGTTGGTATCGAGCACAATCAGACGCATTCCGGCTCGTCCTCAGGGGATCTGCGAATGCGGTCTATCTCTGCTTCCATTTCTTCCTCGCTTGCCAAACTGGCGCCGGAGGCCTCAGCAAGACGCCATCCCTCACGAAGGCTGGCCAGAGCCATGGCGCGACGCAGCTCGCGATCTTCCTTGGCAACGTCGCCAAAGACGGGGACCAGAAAGAATGCCGGACCATTCTGGCCAACCAGAAGAGTGGTCTCTCCGGCAGGGACCTGTTTCAGAGCCTTTACCCCGCGCGTTCTGAACTCGCGCAGTGAAACCTGACGCATTGAGCACCTCGTTTGACTAGCGTAGCCAAAATGGCTACGCTAATCAACCACGGAGAGTGGGCGGGTTTTAGTACTGCAATTGTATTTGCAGTCAATGTCAGAAAAGGGATAAGGACCCGGGCCTAAAGGCCTCGTTCTTTGGCTCTCTTTCAGGGGGTTGAAACCCCCTGCTCCCTCCGGGATTTCCGATCTGCAGCTGTGCTTCTAGTTTGGTCTGGCGTAGGCGGGGAAGACGGTTTCGATGAGGACGGTGCGCAAAGCCTGGCGGAGGTCGGTGTTGGGGTCGGGCTCGGTGTTCGACTGCGGATGAAGCGCGGCGGGCTCGGGTGCGCCGGTGTCGGTGGTGTTGACGGCCAGGATGGAGGCGCTGCGGCCGGCGGGGTCGACGAGCAATTCGGAGGAGAAGCCGCCCTGGTCGCCGTCGTGATAGATGTAGCGATGGCCGCCGTCTTCAAGCACGAAAAAGCCGAGGCCCATCTTCGGCTGCGCGCCGTGCGGTCCGGCGGTGTAGGGGGTGGGCGCCTGACCGGGCTCGGTGGCGGGGAGAACGCCGGTCCACATCTCATCGAGCGACGAGCGCTTGAGCACGATTTCATAGCGCTTGTTGGCGGGGTCGCCGATGAGGAAGCGCAGGTACTTGACCATGTCGGGGATGGGCGCCTTGAGGCCGCTGTTGGAGGTGGTGATGCCGGTGTCGAAGTTGAAGGGCTGCGGGGTGAGCTTGGCGCCGGCGCGCAGATAGCTGGCCGAGACGTGGCTTTCAAGGAAGTAAGGCGCGCGGTCGAAGTAGCTGGAGTGCATTTCCAGGGGCATGAGGATGTTCTTGTCGATGTAAACCTCGAAGTCGTCACCGCTGAGGCGTTCGACGATCTGGCCGAGGAAGACGTAGCCGAGATTGGAGTAGCTCCAGCGGCTGCCGGGGGCGAAGGCGATGTGGGTGTAGGGGAGCATGGCCGCGACCTGAGCCCAATGGGTTGGCTCGAAGGGCTGCCAGTCGCAGTTGGAGGCGTCGTCGCAGTCCCACGGCCAAGTGGGATTGCGGAAGCCGGCGCTGTGGGTGAGCAGATGGCGGATGGTGATGGCCTGGATGGGGCCATAGGCCGAGTGAACCTGGGCGAGTTCGGGGAGGTAGCGCACGGCGGGGTCGTCGAGCGAGAGCAGGCCGCGGTCGCGGAGCTGAAGGATGGCGATGGCGGTCATGGTTTTGGTGATGGAGGCCCAGTTATAGGCGGTCTCCGCGTCAACGGGCTGCGGTGGCTGCTGGCGCGCCAGGCCGAAGAAGAACTGGGTTGCGGGAGCGGGGCCGTGGACGAAAGCGAAGCCGCCGCCGACTACGCCGTGGCGGGCGAGCTGGGCGTTGAAGTGGGGCTGGAACGCGTCGATCTGGGCTTGGGCTGCGGCGGCGCAGAGGATGGCGGCCGCGATGACGGCGAGAGCTAGCGCGGCGTGCGGGCGGTTCAGCATGGGTTCATGATAAACGGCACCTACGGTGCGGCGGACGCTCGCTGCTCGCTACAGGTTTGTGCTCTCCCACCCATCCCGCAAAGTACGCGGGATGGATGGGGCACCCGGCTCTGTGAGGACAAAAAGATGGCCGGATTCCCAGGGGAATCCGGCCTTGGACAGAGGCGCCTGCGCTCAGAAGGTGAAGCGCCCGCCGAACTGGAACTGACGCGGGGTGTTGGAGGTGCTGTAAATCTGTCCGAAATTCACAAAGCCAGAGGCTTGCGAGGACACATTTGGCCCTGCGAACTGAGCCCTGTTGGCGACGTTGTAAGAAGAGATCTCGAAGCGCAGTTCCCTTTCTTTTCCAAGCGTGATGCTCTTGAACAGAGACAGGTCCAGTTCCTGAGCTCCCATGGTGCGGACGTTATCCAGGTAGGCCGGCGCGGTTCCCGCCACAAACTGACTGGCAGGGGCGGCAAAGCAGTTGGGGGTGAACCACTGCGCCGCGGTATGCGGCGCGCCCTGGCTGGGATTGCAGGTCATATCGGTGCGCTGATTGAAGTAGGCGAACCCGGCCCCGACTCCCGGCGCGTTGATGGGAATGCCGTCGCTGAGATAGGCAATGCCGTTAACAGTCCAGTTGCCCAGAATGGCATTGCCCGGGCCGTTCAGACTCAGCGCCCGGCCCTTGCCCATGGGCAGGTCGTAGGAGGCCTGCGCGGTGAATTGGAACTTGACTTCCTGCGGGCTCACCGAGTGCTCGAAGTTCAAGTTCTTCCAGTCCTGTGCCGAGCCGTTGTGGGCGCCGACAAATCCCAGCGGAGGGTTGCCGTCGTCGGTGATCAACTTGGCCCAGGTGAAGGAAGCCAGGGTGGTGAAGTGCTGGGTGAGGCGCTTCTGGAGCTTGGTTTGCAGGGAGCTATACTCGGAGTCGCCGCCTGGATAGCCATGGATGGAGACGCCGCCACCGCAGCAAGATGCGCCATCGCCGAACTGCGGAAACTGCTGGAGCGACACCCATAGGGGGACTGTTGCGTTTGGCTGGCAGGTGTCGGGATCGACATTGGCGTTGGTGCAAGGCTGGATAGGCCCCCACAGATTGACGACCGAGTTATTGACCAGCGCCGACTGATTGCTGGCGATGGCGCCGAGATCAAGCTGGTTGAGATCAGCTCCGCCGAGCGGAAGGAACAGGCCCCTGCTGCCGACGTAGGCGGCGCTGAGGACGACACCGTGCGAGAAATTCACTTCCCAGCCGAGGTTGAAGTTGTAAGTGGTCTGCGTGCGCTGCGAGTGAAGCATGGTGCTGAGGGTAGTTCCCAGGTAGGTGGCCAATCCCTGCGACGCGCCCACCAGGGGCACGACGCCAGCAGGGAATGGGTTGCTGAGTGAGTTGAGCAGCACCGAATTGCCCAGTCCACCGCCGTCGAATGCGATGGTATTCGGATCGTTATTCCAGTTGGTGGCGTTCCAGTTGCTCGAAGACGAGAAACCGTCGCTGTCTTCTCCGGCGCCGCTGACCATGGCCGCGCTGGGGCCATAGTAGTAGCCGGCGCCGCCGTGGATGACCAGGTTCTTTCCCGGCTGCCAGGCAAACCCCAAACGGGGACCGAAGTCGGTCAGGTTGGTGGTAATGGGAGAGCGGCCGCCGCTGCCGGCGAAGACCTCGCCGCCGGTATACGAGACGCCGTTGGTGGAGCCCTGCGCCTTGGGATCGAAGTACTCCAGGCGGTTATGGCGCTCGGTCTTGCCGCCGAAGATATCCCAGCGAACGCCCGCGGTGATGGTCAGAGACGGCGTGGGGTGGTAGGTGTCCTGGACGAAGGCGGCGTAATAGGGGCTGGATTCGGCGACGAACAGATCCTTGGTGAAGTTGCCGCCCTCACTTCCCGGCGCGGTTCCCATGCCGAGCAGGAAGGAGGCGAAGTCGCTGCCGCCCACGGGCGAGGCTGCGCCGGTGGTCTGGTCGGTGGCGGAGAAGTCGAAGTAGTAGTTGCCGGAGGGAAAGGGAGGCTGGCCCACGTTCATGAATCGCTTCATAAACTCGAAACCGGTGCTGATCTCGTGCTTGCCCTTGACCTTGGTGAGGCTGGCGATGCCGTCGGCGTTCTCGCTGGCGTACTGGAAGGTGTTATAGCAGCAGGTGCCGCCGATGGCCCCGCCCACGTCGTTGAAGTTCATCAAGGGAAGGTTCTTGAAGACTTGCTGGGCGGCCAGCGACGAAGGGAAGCCCAGGGTGGTGATGTCGAATCCATCCTGTGCGGGGTCGCCTCCCTGGTTCTCGAAGTGGCGCGTGAAGGAGCCGCGCAACTGCAAGACCGTGGTCGGATTCAGGGTGATGTCGTCGCCGACGATCACATTGCGCGCGTTGGTCACGTTCTGGGCGTAGAAGGGATCCCACATGTTGCCGAAGGCGTTGAAGGTCGCGTTGAGCGTCCGGGAAAAGGAGAAGCGGCCGAAGATGCGCTGCTTTTCGCTCTGGTAGTAGTCCATGCGAATGTCGAACTTTTGCCCGGAGGTCGGATCAAGGCCGGGCAGATAGAGGTTGTTCGTGGCCCCGTACGGGGACGCGGTGGTGGCTGCTTCGCAGGTGCTGGGGCTGGGATTGTTGCACTTGGGGAACATGGAGAGATATTTCAACGCGATAGGGTTGGGGTTGGCGATCTTGTTGCCGGCCATCGCCTGCCGCGTTCCGTCGGGGTTGTCGGGCTGGGTTGGGTCGTAGATGGTATAGCTGTCGGCGGAAAAATCGCCTGTCCGCTCCGCGGTGGTGGGCACGGAGAAGTAGTTTGAACCGTCAAACTGCTCCTGCTGGGTGGCTTCGTAATCGCCGAAGAAGAACAGCTTCTTGTGCAGGATGGGCCCACTGATCGATCCGCCTTCCTGATAGCGGTGAAAGCTGGGCGGCATGTTGGCGGCGCCGTTGGCCAACTGGCTTTGCTTGTTAAACCAGTCGTTGGCGGCAAGGATGTCTGGCCGGAAGACGCCGAAGGCGTCGCCATGGAACGAGTCTCCGCCGGATTTGCTGACCAGGCTGATGACTCCCGCGGCGCCGCTCTGGTAGGAGACCGACGTGTTTTGCGTCTCCACGCGGTACTCGTCCACTGCATCCTCGGGAACCTCGAAGGCGGGGAAGATGGCGGCGATGTTGTTTTCGGCGACGCCCAGCGGGCTGCCGTCGAGCATGTAATAGACCGAGCCGATGACGGCCCCGTTGATGCTGTAGGAGGAGACATCGATTCCAGGTCGGCCGCTTGCGATGTTGTTGATCTGCGCCGAATCGCCGGAGTTTGCCGAGCCGTT
>JARLGE010000181.1 GCA_031296215.1 Occallatibacter sp. | reverse complement strand
GGAAAGTGCCCTGTTTTGCCCAGTCTTTCGCGTAAACTAGGCACAACACACCCTTGGCTTTTACAATGCAGCAGGGACCCATCCCAACCCAGCTCTGCTGTGGAACTAGCAAACTTGGCGGCGCACGCCGGACCAGGATGAAGGATTCGCATGAAGTTGATGAAATTCGGCAAGGCACTACTGATCAGCGCCCTCTCCGCTGGGGTCGCCCTCAGCATTACATCCTGCCTCCAGAGTTATGCAACAGGCTATCTCTACGTGACGGGCCTGATTACGGCCCAGTCCAGCGGTAACGGCATCATCAGCGGCTTCGTCGTCGATCACAATACCGGTAAGCTGAATCCCATTCACGGCCTGCCTATCTCCAGCGGCGGCGCCAACCCGGTTCGCGCCGTGCTGATCACCGGCAGCCGCTTCCTTTATGTCCTGAACCGCGGCGTCAACTCGACGGGAGGCGCCGACTGCACCTCCGCCGACCCCTGCCAAAACTCCAACATCACCGAGTTCTCCGTCGGCGGCAACGGCGTGCTGGTTGCCCAGCAGACCTTCTATACCCAGGGCATCAATCCCTTTCGCATGATCGCCGACTCTTCGGGAAACTACCTCTACGTGCTGGACCACGATGCGCCGTCGAGCGCCGCTTGCGCTGACGAGCTGGGTGGGACGGTTACCGCCTGCGGCGACATCACGGTATTCTCGGTGAACCAGAACACCGGACGGCTGTCGCTGGTTGTGAATGCCCAGCCCTCCGCGGCGTGCGGCTGCACCTTGCCTTACTTCCCGGTTCCGGCCAATCCCATTGACTTTACCCTGGCCTCCGGCTACCTGCTCACCCTGAGCGGAACGCCCGCCGCCGGCGACTCGGTCTTTCCCTACACCTACAACTCCGGTAGCGGGCAGTTGACCATCAACCAGAACACTGCACAGCCGCTGAGCATCGGTCAGGCCACCGCCATTGTCAACGGGACCGGATACATCTACGTTCTCGACAACGAAGGCAGCGACGTGGCCAGCACCGGCGCGACCAGCCAGATTCTGCCTTTCCAGGTCGGTTCGGGCGGCGCCCTCCAGGCCCAGACCGGCGGCGTGGTTGCCGACGATACCGGCCTGAACAACCCCATCTACCTGCTGGTCGAATCCAAAGGCAAGTTCCTCTACCTGGCCAACCAGGGAAATAACACCCAGGGAACCAATGCCGACAGCGGCTACGCCGGCTACGTGATCGACCCCAGCACCCATCAGCTCAGCTTCATCGCCGGTGAGCCCTTCGGCTCCGGCTCCGGGCCGCAATGCCTGGTGGAGGATCCCTCCGACCAGTTCATTTACTCGGCCGACTACAACGATTCCAGCGTAACCGGCCGCGTGGTCGACCCCAACTCAGGCGTGCTGAACCACCTGGTTGTCACCAGTACGTTCCCGTTGCAGGGTCCGGCGACGTGGTGCCTCATGGACGGACGTACCAACTAATGGACTTCTTCCTGCGCCCGGTCCCGGAGCCGTTTGAAGCAAGGCTGCAATTTCTCCCCGGAAATTGCAGCCTTCTCCACGCGAACCAGGGCGCGGGCGGACGGAGGGACTCCGGAGCGCTGCTCCCAATCAGGATGAACAGGCCGGACGGCGAGCCCGCGGGCTGGCTCCCGGTTTTGAATTCTAGAGTTGCATGGAGCTGAAAAGAACGAAGCCGAACGAGGGCCGTGACGTTTCACCGGCACGCACCCCAAGTTCGATTCCAAAACCGGTATTTTCGGGCCCTGAGTTGCCGGCCCACTGACGAAAGATGCGCATGAAGTTCAACAAATCGAGCCAGCTTCTGCTGGCCTCCGCGGCCAGCCTGCTGGCGGCTTCGCTTGTCACCGCCTGTGGCACGCTGACCACGGATTTTGTCTTCGTGACCAGTTCCAGCGCCGCCGGACCCAACGCCTACGGTCAGATCGACGTCTTCGAGATCAACAAGGAATCCGGCTTTATGCGCCAGATTCCCACCTCGCCCTTTCCCTCGGGCGGACGCAACCCGGTGGCCGAAGCCGTCTCCAGCGACCAGTCCAACCTCTACGTGGTCAATCAGGACGACAACACCATTGTCCAGTTTGTCATCGGCAACGACGGCAAGGTCTACCCGCAGAACACCACCAATACGCCGGGCATCTTCCCCATGGCCGTGGCCGTGAACGGGACAAACCTGTTCGTGGTGGACACCTACCAGCCGCTTCCCATCTGCTCGACGGCCGCGCCCTGCTCGGGCTCCATCGCCGTGTTTCCCATTACCGTGGGCACCGGCGCGAACCCCAGCGACCCCCTGGGTGCGCCCGTGGCCAACGGCAACCTGAACTATTGGCCCCTGACCCTGCCCAGCAATCCGACCCACATCATCGTGCCCACCGGCGTCAATGTCCTCGCTTCAGGCGCAGATGTCTATGTCACCGCCTACGACGCCTCGGTAGCCCCCATCAGGGGCTATGTCTTCGGCTTCGCGGTCGGCTCCGGCGGAGCCCTCGCACCGCTCAACGGCGGCGTGCCGCATGATATGGGAGTTGGCAGTGAGGGACATGGCATTCGCCCCTCCGCGATTGCCAGCGATCCAACCAGCACCTACGTTTACGTGACCGATTCCACCAACGGCATTGTGGTCAGTTACTCGGTCGCATCCGGGGTACTGACTAGAATCGACGACACTCCGGCAGGCGACCAGCCCTCCGCCATCGTCACCGACCCCGTCTACCCTTATCTCTACGTGGCCAACGCCCTGGACTCCACCGTGACCGCCTACTCCATCTCCAGCGGAGCGCTTACCAGCCTGGGAACCTACGCGACCGGCCTGCGGCCGGTGGCCATCGGCATCGATCCCTCCACCAACCACTTCCTTTTCACCGTCAACTTCCTCGGGGATGGAACCAACGGCACCGTCTCCGGCTTTGAACTGAGCCCCAGCGCCGGCACGCTCCTCAACTCCGAGGACTCACCGTTCCTCGCCAACTCTCTGCCCACGGCCGTCGCTGCCATTCCGCACAACACCCCCAAGACCGGCAGTTCGCATTGAAGATGAGCCGGCGCTTGCGCCGGGCGGAACACCGCATCCAGTAGCAACACCCCGCAACCGGCTTTTACAATGAGTGCGGGGCAACCTAAACGAGTTTTCCTGGGGCTTGAACCGATGGCCCACGACGAAGGAAGCGCATGAAGTTCAGCAAACTGAGCCAGTTGTTTCTGGTCTCCATCATCGGCCTGTCCGTGGCCGCCCTCTTGACGTCCTGTGCCATCAACACCATCGATTATGTCTTCGTAGCCAATTCCTCCGGCTCCGGCTCCGGCACGACGGGGCAGATCCAGACCTTCGACTCGGACTCCGGCACCGGAGCGCTGCGCATTGGGCAGGCCACCGTCTCCAGCGGAGGCATCGGTCCGGTCTCCATGGCCGTTACCGCGGACTTCGCCAATCTCTACGTGGTGAACCAGGCCAGCAATAACGTGGTCCACTTCGCCGTGGCGGGCAACGGCGTGCTGACGCAGAAGGACGTGGTGACAACCAGCGCCAACCCGGTTGCCGTGGCGGTCAATACCGCCCAGACCTATCTCTACGTCGTCTCCGGGCCCAATCCTTCCCAAGTCACCGCGTATCCGCTGACGAGCGGCGCCATCGGCTCCGCGCTCGCTCCCGTGCCGCTTTCGCTGGCCGCGGCCGGTTTCGCCTCCGACACCATCGTTCCCACCGGCATCAACGTGCTGGCCAACAACAAAGCGGTTTACGTGTCGGCGTACGATCAAACGGCCTACAATCCCGGCGGCGCCACCGCCAGCACCGCCAATCCAGGCTGGGTCTTCGGCTTCGATGTGGGCTCGGGCGGCGCCTTGACCACGGTCGCGCAGAATACCCCCGCCAGCAGTCCCTGGAAGGCCGGAATCAAGCCCTCGGCCCTGGTCTCGGACCCCACCAACCGCTTTGTCTACGTGACCGACTTCGCCTCCAACGAGCTGATCGGCTACACCATCCAGAGCGGCAGCACGCTCGCCTTCCTCATCAACGGTCCGTTCAAGACCGGAAACGAGCCCAACTCCATTGCCATCGATCCGCGCGGCATTTACCTCTATATCTCGAACGGCCTCGACTCCACGGTCTCGGCATACGTAATCAGCCTGTCCACCGGCACTCCCTCCGCGGCGGTGAACGTGACCGGCAGCCAGACCAACTCGACAGACACCACACCCGTCGCTGTGGCCGTGGACCCGGCCATCGGCCGCTTCGTCTACACGGCCAACCAGCTCGGAAATTCTCTTTCCGGCTTCGTGCTCAACCCCGACACGGGCGCGCTGCAACCCACGCAGTCCACCCCTTATCCTGCCGGCCAACAGCCCTCGGCGCTGGCCGTGGTGCCCCACGGCAACCACGCCATTCAGGTGGTCAGCCCGTAGACCTGCATCCGTCTCCAGCAAAGAGCCCAGCCATCCCGGCTGGGCTTTTTGCTGCGCCGAATCATCGCCGAGCAGCCAGGCTGAGTTCCCCGCCAACCCATCTCCTGGCGTGCAACCGCCGTCCGCCACACCGCAGGTGACCGTCCGCTCCACCGCAGGTGGTCAGAAGGCTTCCCCGTCTTCCAGCGCCGGCAGAATGTCGTCGGGGCGCGCGATCCAAACATAGAGGGCCGGCAGAAGGAAGACGCCGATGACCAGGTTGGCCAGCAGCCCGCCCACAATCACGATGGCGAAGGGCCGCTGCGAGTCCGAGCCGATGGCGTGCGACAGCGCCGCCGGCAGCAGGCCCAGCGTGGCCACCAGCATGGTCATCATCACTGGCCGCAGGCGCAGCACCGCGCCCTCCACAGCGGCCTCCACAATGTGCTCGTGGCTGGACTCTTCCATCCCCTTGCGCCGCGCCCGCAATTGGTTAATGAACTCGATCATGATTACACCCGTCTCCACCGACACGCCAAACAGCGCCAGGAAGCCCACCGCCGAAGAGACGGAAAAGTTGGTGTGCGTGAGGAACAGCGCCAGCGGTCCGCCGATCGAAGCCATGACCACGCTCACCAGGATGACCATGGCCCACTTGGCCGACCGGAACATCGTATAAAGGATCAGGAAAATCGCCAGCACGGTGATGGGGACAATCAAAGCCATGCGCTTGTCCGCGCGTTTCTGGCTCTCGTATTCACCGGCCCACTCCAGGTGGTAGCCGCTGGGCAGCGGCACAGAGTGCTCCACCTTGGCGATAGCCTCTTCCACCGTCGAGCCCAGGTCGCGGTTGCGCACCGAGTACTTGATGGCGATGTAGCGCTGGCCGGCTTCGCGGTTGATCTGCTCGGCCCCGTCGTCGGTCGTCGCCGTGGTCAACTGCGCCAGCGAGACGCGCTCGCCCGAGGGCGAAAGCAGCCGCACATTCTCGATGGCCTCGCGGGTGTCGCGAAACTGCTGCTGGTAGCGCAGCGTCACGTCGAAGCGCGCCTCGCCCTGCTGCACCTGGGTCACGGCGTTCGCACCAACCGCGGTCTGCACCGCGTCCTCCACGTCGGCAACGTTGATGCCCCATCGGCCGGCGGCCTTGCGGTCGACCTGGAGAATGAGGTTCGGCTGGCCAACGATGCGGAAGATTCCCAGGTCGCCAACGCCCCGCACCGTGGCCATCTGCGCCTGAATCTTGTCGGCCGTCGATTCGAGCGTGCGCAGATCGTCGCCGTAGAGCTTGACCGCCAGCTCACCCTTCACGCCGGAAACGGCCTCCTCCATGTTGTCGGAGATGGGCTGCGAGTAGTTCCAGATGACGCCGGGAAACTTGCTCAACTCCCGGTCCATGGCCGCGATCAGCTCCTCCTTGTTGCGGTGGAAGACGGGGCGCCAGTCCTCTTTGCGCTTCAGGTCGACAAAGTACTCGGTGTTGAAGAAGCCCGCCGTGTCGGTCCCGTCGTCGGGCCGGCCCGTTTGGCTCACCACCTGCGTCACCTCGGGAAACGAGGCCATCGCCAGCCGCGCCTGGTTGGCAAAGCCGATGCTCGCGGTGGGCCCTTCGCTGGGCGGCAGCGTGCCCCGCACCCAGATGGAACCCTCGTCGAGATGGGGCAGAAATTCCGAGCCGATGGGGCCGCCGACGGTCAGATAGACGGCGGCGAGGAACAGCACCGCGGAGATCGCCACCGTCACCCGCCGATGCTCGATCGCCGCCCGCACCGAGACCCGGTAGTGGCGGGTGAGCCAGGCCATGATGGGGTTTTGCCACTCCTTGGCCCCGGAGCGGAAGAACAGGCTGGCCATCACCGGCGCAATCACCACGGCGAACAGCAGCGCCCCCAACAGCGCAAAAGTCACCGTCCATGCCATCGGCTTGAACAGCCGCCCCTCCACCGCCTGCAGCGTGAAGATGGGCAGGTAGGAGGCGATGATGATGGCGCGCGCATAGAACACCGGGCGAAGAACCTCGTGCGAGGCGTCGCGAATCTTTTGCCCCGGCGTGCGCGTATCGTCCTTCAGCGCCAGGTGGCGCACGATATTCTCGATCATCACCACCGACCCATCCACCACCATGCCGAAGTCCAGCGCGCCCAGCGAGAGCAGGTTGGCCGGAATGTGGCTCAGGTCCAGGCAAATGGACGCGAACATGAGCGCGAAGGGAATGGTGAGCGTGACGATGATGGCCCCGCGCACATTGCCCAGGAACAGAAACAGGATGATCGCAACCAGGATCATCCCTTCGCTGAGGTTGTGCTCCACGGTCTCCACCGTGAACTTCACCAGGTCGGAGCGGTCGAGAAACGGAACAATCTTCACGCCCTTGGGCAGGATGCCGGGGTGGTTCTTGCTTCCGTTCAGCTTCTCCACTTCATCGTGAATCCCCATCAGCACCGGGTCGGAGTCGTCGCCCTTCTGCAGCAGCACGATCCCTTCCACCGTGTCGGGATTGTCGATGATCTTGCCGTCGTCATAGGCTTTCCTGGCGTCCACGATTGTGTATGGCTTTGAGGACTTGCCGATCTGCCCCAGGCGAATCTTCGCGCCCTGCGTCACGGTGGCGATGTCCTTGATGGTGATCGCCGCGCCGCTCTGCGTCTTTACCACTGTGTCTTCAATGTCCTCGACGCTGGTGTAAAGGCCCTTCGACACCACGTTGATCTGCTGCGAACCCTGCTCGATGAAGCTGCCGCCGCCGTTGCTGTTGTTGCTGGCGATCTGCTGCTCAACCTGGCCGATGCTCAGCCCATACGACACCAGCTTCTCGGGGTCCAGCTTGATCTGGTATTCCTTGGTCGGCCCGCCGAAGCTGGACACATCGACCACGCCCTTGACGCCCTTGAAGGACTTCTCCAGCACCCAGTCCTCGAGGGATTTTTTCTCCATCACGTCGTAGGCCGGATTGCTGCTCTCGACGGTGTACCAGTAGATCTGCCCCACCGGGCTCCAATCGGTGCCCATCTGCGGCGTCAGACCCGCGGGCAGGCTCACCTGGTTCAGCCGCTCCAGCACGTGCTCGCGGTTCACGTCGCTCCTGGAGCCGTCGTCGAAGATCAGCATCAGGCTGGAGAGCCCGGCCAGGGTCGTCGAGCGCAGATGCGTCAGGCGGGGAATGCCGGCCATCTGGATCTCGACCGGCACGGTGACCTGGCGCTCAATCTCCTCGGCCGAGCGCCCCGGCCACTGGGTAATGATCTGCACGTAGTTGTTGGCGACGTCCGGGTAGGCTTCAATGGGCAGCGCGCGAAAGGAAACAATGCCCCAGGCGGCCAGCACCACCATTCCGCCCAGCACCAGCCAGCGGCTCTTCAAAGCGAAATCGACGAGTGCTCGAATCATTGCGGGGGCTGAGGTTCAAGGCCAAGAATACTGACCCCGGCAGTTTTCAGCAAGAACACCGGCCTTTCGAATTGGTTTCGCAACTGCCCTGCCGCCGTTTTACAGAAACGTTTCACGATTGGACCGTGCGCGCCTATACTGGGCGGTCGCCCTTGCGGCGGTCTTCATGGCCCCGCGGGTTCCATCCGCGAACCGCGCGCGGCCAAAAAGGAGCTCCCAACCGTGTCCCTCCGCATCCGTCTCCTGCTTCCGCTTCTGCTTGCTTTCCCATGCCTCTCCATGGTCGCGGCTCCGGCCCCCGCGCACGACCAGTTCCGCGTCGCCGTCTACATCCCCATCGGCGTCGTCGAGCACATGAAGGATCCCGCGTATCTCCAGAGTTCCTGGGACGCGCTCTCGGGCCAGGTCAGGGTGGACAAGGTCTACATCGAGAGCTATCGCAGCGGCGCCTTCGCCGACGATGCGCTGCTCGAAACGGTGAAGGCATTCTTCACGGCGCACGGCGTCCAGGTGGCCGGCGGCATCGCTTACGCGGCGGGCGGCGACATGGCCGGATTCGAGTCGGACGAAGGCAGCGACGGCCAGTTTGTCTCGTTCTGCTATACCAATCCCAAAGAACGCGACTACGTGAAGAAGGTGGCCGAGGTCACCGCGCGCCACTTCGACGAGATCATGCTCGACGATTTCTTTTTCAACAACACCAAGCGCGACTCCGACATCGCGGCGAAAGGAAATCTCAGCTGGCCTGACTTCCGGCTGAAGCTGATGGACGAGGTTTCGCGCGATCTGATCCTCGGTCCGGCGCGCGCCGTGAATCCCAAGGTGAAGATCGTCATCAAGTTTCCCAACTGGTATGAGCACTTCCAGGCCAACGGCTACGACCTGGACGTGGAGCCGAAGATCTTTGACGGCATCTACACCGGCACCGAAACGCGCGACCCGGTCGTCACCGACCAGCACCTTCAGCAGTACGAGAGCTATCAGATCGTCCGCTACTTCGACAACGTTGCGCCGGGCTCGAACGGCGGCGGCTGGGTGGACACCTACGACACCCGCTACCTCGACCGCTACGCCGAGCAGCTTTGGGACACCATGCTGGCCAAGACCCCGCAGATGCTGCTGTTCCAATTGAGCGACCTGCTGCGCCCGGCCGAGTTGGGCGACCGCAAGTCCTGGGCCGGGCTCGCCACCACTTTCACCGCCGCCGGCCTGAACAAGTGGAACGCCGCCGCCTCAACCGCGCCGCCAACCTGGGCCTCCGCGGCCGGCTACGCGCTTAACCAGGTCAACGCGGTGGTGGGCAAGCTGGGCAATCCGGTGGCCCTGGCCAGCTACAAGCCTTATCAATCCACGGGCGAGGATTTTCTCCACAACTATCTGGGAATGATCGGCATTCCCATCGATCTTCACCCTGAGTTTCCGGCCAGCGCGAAGACCATTCTGCTCACCGAGTCGGCCAAGTTCGATCGCGATCTGGCGGCCAAAATCAAGACGCATCTCGAACAGGGCGGCAACGTGGTCGTCACCTCGGGCCTGCTCCGCGCTTTGCAGGACAAGGACGGCGGCTTCGCCGAAGATCTCGGTCAGATCGCAGACATCCACTCGACCGGCAACGTGCTCAAGGTCGAGCAGTACTGGGGCGGCTACGGCGCCGGTGCGGGCGCTAGCCTGGGCGCTACTTCGGAGATTCTTGTGCCCGAAATTGCTTTCCAGACCAACGACGCCTGGCCCATCGTGCGCGGCACAGCCAATGGGCGCGGCGCGCCGCTGCTGCTCATGGATCGCTATTCCAAGGGAATTCTGTACGTGCTCACGATCCCCGAAAACGCCAACGATCTCTACGCGCTGCCCCAGCCCGTGCTTACGCAGCTAAAGCAATACTTGCTGCGCGAGCTGCCGGTCCAGCTCGACGCGCCGGCCAAGGTCGCGCTCTTCGCCTACGACAACAAGACGTTCGTGGTGGAGTCGTACCTGGACAAACCAACCGAGGTCACCATCTCCGTCCCCGGCACAGGGGGCAAGCTGCGCAACCTGGCTACGGGCGAGGCGATCCCCGCCGCGCCGGAGTCCGCACCCTCAGCAAACGGGCGCGGACCCCGCCATCAGACCCAGCACGGCCAGTTCAAGATTGAGGTTGCCCCCCACAGCTTCCTGGCCTTCGCCGAGGAGTAGCGCTCGCCAAGGCTCTTGCTTGCGCCAACAAACGCCCCTGCACTGTCATCCTGAGCGGAGCGCAGCGGAGTCGAAGGACCTGCTTTTCGTCCTTCCGGAGAAAAGGCGGGCAACCACGAGCCTTTCGTTCGGAGCCCGAGCACTATAATTCATCGCAATGGATTCATCGGAATACATACCGGTCATCCCAATCAGGACCAGGCGTTGGGCTATCGCCGCGATGATCTTCTTCGCCTATTTCACAGCAAGGGGATTTTGGGATCTGTTCCTCCACAAGCCACGGAACTCTGGTTTGCTCTTCCCGCTGAACTCCATTCTTCCCATGTGGACTGCAGTTGCACTCAACCTGACTATTTATGCGTTCCTGCTCTACCTGTTGGTCGACGTGTGCAGAAATTGCAGAGGAGGAGAGCGCGTCCTTTTGTCGGCGTGGATTGGCGCATCGCTACTCGGCCCCTTGGAGATTCTCGCTCCAACTGACGCAGCCGGAATCCATGGCCTACAGGCGGCCGGAATGGCGGTGGCGTTTCTCGGCGCTTTGGCCATCTATCGAAAGCTGCCAGCAAACAGCGCCCCGCCGGGCAACGATCTGTCTGATTGTAGTTCCTAGGTCGGCCCGGCCCCACAACTGTCATCTGGAATCTGTCATCTGTAACCCGCCTCACCGCCAGACGCCCATCCACTTCCGCAGCATCGTCTGCGCCGGCTTCTCCACCAGGTGCAGCGCCAGCAGCGCCAGTCCGATCAGCAGCACGTAGCTGATCCAGGGATCGAAGCGGATCAGCCCGGTCCGCACCAGCACGTGCGAACCGTGAAGCAGGCCCCACAGGTTGTAGTGGAGCAGGTAGAGGCAGTAGCTGGCTTCGCCCACAAACACCAGCGGACGCCAGCCCAGCGCCCAGGCCAGCTTGTTGTTCCCCGCCAGGCCCAGAACGATGCAGCCGAAGGGCGGCATCAGCAGGCCGTCGTGGAGGATGGCGTAGGGTACGCGAGGCCCCAGCGAGAGAATCGCGAACGTGGCGGCAAAGCCGAAGACGCCGAGAATGAGGCGCAGGCGGCTGCTGCGGCCGACGAGTTCATCCAGGTTGGCCAGCATGACGCCGAAGACAAAGCTGGCCAGGTGCGGCAGCGGAGTGAATTTCAGCACCTGCAGCCACGGGCCCGAGCTCCAGCGGTCGGGATGGGCAATGCCGTCGGGGTTGAGCACCATGTAGAGCGTGCCGGGCACCAGGCCCAGGCACCACACCACGGCCATCTTGGCCAGATAAGGCTGCACACGCACAGGCTTGCTGCCCTTGGCCAGCCAGGGAAAGATCAAGTAGTAGGCAGACTCCGCCGACATGGTCCACGCCGGAGTGTTCAGGAAGGTGGCCACCGGAGGAACCCACCCCTGCAGCAGCAGCGGCGACAGCACCATGCCGGTCCAGAACATGGGGTGCGTGTGGATGCGGTACTCCACCGGAACCATGCGCCAGCTGACCAGCAGGCTGAGCAGGTAGATGGGGTAGAGACGCGTGAAGCGCGCCTCCCAGAAGCGGGCCTTGTCCAGCTCCCCGGCGCGGGCGCGGCCCGCGTAGTTATAGGCCAGCACGAACCCCGACAGCAGGATGAAGAAGCTGACCGAGGCGTAGCCCGCGTTGACCACCGGCGCCAGCCAGCCAAACCAGTTGGGATTGGAGAAGTGAAAAAAGACGATGTTGACGGCCGCGAAGCTGCGCAGGCCCGTCAGTCCGTTCAGCCGAGCTGGCTTGCGCATCTCCATTGCGTGTTAGACGCCCTCAGCCGCCGCCTGCTACAGCCGAGACCCTCTGTCCCTAAGTCCCTGTTTTCTGATCCCTGACCCCTGATCCCTGACCCCTGACCCCTGACCCCTGCTTTTCACGCCGTCACCAGCGAGCCCACCTTTTCGCCCAGCACCACGCGCTTGATGTTCCCCGGCTGATTCATGTTGAAGATGATCATGGGCAGGTTGTTGTCCTTGCACATGCTGACGGCAGTCAGGTCGATCACCTTCAGCCCCAGCCGCAGCACTTCCATGTAGGTAATCTCGTCGTACTTCACCGCGTCCTTGTCGAGCACCGGATCGGCGTTGAAGACGCCCTCCACCTTGGTCCCCTTCAGCAGCACGTCGGCCTTGATCTCCATGGCGCGCAGGCTGGCCGCGGTGTCGGAAGAGAAGAAGGGGTTGCCGATGCCGGCGGCGAAGATGACCACGCGGCCCTTTTCCAGGTGCCGGACGGCGCGGCGGCGAATATAGGGCTCGGCCAGCTGGTTCATGAACACGGCGCTCATCACCCGGCACTGGACGCCGCGCTGCTCCAGCGCATCCTGCAGGGCGATGGCATTGATGACCGTGGAAAGCATGCCCATGTTGTCGGCGCTGACGCGGTCCATCAGTTTGGCCTGCTCGCTGACGCCGCGGAAGAAATTGCCCCCGCCCACCACCACGCCGATCTCCACGCCCAGTGCGTGCACATCGGCCAGTTCGCCTGTAATTTCTGACACTTTGGCGGCATCCAGGCCAAAGCCGCGCTCGCCTGCCAATGCCTCTCCGGAAAGCTTAAGAACAATGCGTTTGTACATGCTTTCCCGAGTATCGCATACCGGTGCCTGCGGTGCGGCAGCCACTGCGGTGGGGTCCGCCGCGGCGGAGCGCTTGCGCGCCATGGGAGTTAGCTGGCGTTGACGAGCGCTGCGGTGGGCCAGACGGTGACAGCGTGCGGGCCGACAGGCGAAAATGGAAGCATGCCTCTCCAGACCCCCATGGCACCCCGGCGCTTCCGCTGGGCGCCGCTCGCAACAACCTCGCTCCTCGCCCTTGCTGGGATTTTCGCCGCTCCGATCCGCGCTCAACAGCCAGCCCGCCCCGCAACCGCCTCCGCGGCCGTCACCCCCTGGCAGCCCAAGATCCACTTCAATGCCCCTCCCAACTGGATCAACGACCCCAACGGCCCCATCCTGGTCAATGGCCAGTACCAGTTGTTCTTCCAGTCGAATCCCTTCGGCGACCAATGGGGACACATGAGCTGGGGCCATGCCGCGTCGCCCGACCTGGTGCATTGGAAGCAGCTTCCGGTGGCCATTCCGGAGGCGGACGGCGTGATGATCTTCTCCGGCTCCACGGTCGAAGATCGCGACAACACCAGCGGCCTGTGCGGCGCGGCCGGGCAGAGGACGCCAGGGTGCCTGGTGGCCATCTACACCGGCGCCAGCCAGAGTCCGGACAAGCAGGCCCAGAACCTGGCATTCTCAAGCGACGGCGGAACCGTCTGGACCAAGTATTCAGCCAACCCCGTCCTCGACCTCGGCCTTAAGGACTTTCGCGACCCCAAGGTCTTTTGGCACGCGCCGAGCCAGAGCTGGGTGATGGTCGTCTCCCTGGCCGACCAGCACAAGGTGCGCTTCTACCGCTCCAGGAACCTGCGCCAGTGGGAGCAGACCGGCGAGTTCGGCCCCGCCGGCGCGGTGGGCGGCGTGTGGGAATGCCCCGACCTGATGGAGCTCAACGTGCGTGAGCCCGCCGGCAAGCACGAAGCCCAGGGCAAGGTGGTGGACCACCGCTGGGTGCTCAGCGTCAACCTGAACCCCGGCGGCCCGGCCGGCGGCTCAGCCGACCAGTACTTCGTAGGCCAGTTCGACGGAGCCCGTTTCACCGAAGATCACCCCGGCTCCGGCCCGCACTGGGCCGACTGGGGCAAGGACTTCTACGCGTCGACTTCTGTCTCCAATACTCCGCCCGCCCCGCAGGGGAATCAGGACCGGATTTGGCTGGCCTGGATGGACAACTGGCAGTACGCCGGCAAGCTGCCCGCGCTGCCCGGCCGCGGCCAGATGACGATTGCCCGCAGCCTATACCTGCGCCAGCCGCCCGCTCATACCAGTTTGACCCCGTCGCAGGAGCCGCTGGCCCTGGTGCAGCAGCCCATTCTTTCGACCCCAGCCTTCCGACCCTCTCAATCCCTGTTCGGCGGGGCACCCTACCAGACCATCGCCCAGGCCAACCAGCGCATCGCCGAGGGAAAGCTCGCCGGCAGCACCTATCTGCTGCGCGTGACGCTCGATCCGGGCGACGCCTCTGAGGCCGGTGTGCGCCTGCGCCGCAGCTCCGCCGATCCGACTCAAGCTGCCCAGGAAGAGACCGTCGTCGGCATCGACGCAACCACGCGGCGCATCTTTGTCGACCGCACCCATTCGGGAGAGACGGACTGGTCGGCCGACTTCCCTGCCCGCGTCTGGGCGCCGCTCAAGCATGCGGTTGAGAATTCGATTCGCCTCGAGATCGTGGTCGATCGCAACTCCGTCGAAGTCTTCGCCGAAGACGGAGAGACGGTGCTGACGAATCTCGTTTTTCCCGCCGCGGCGAGCACCGGGCTGGCCTTCTACTCCACGCCCACGCCGCCGGGAGTGGGGCCGGCGCTGGTGCGCGGCGTGGAGTTCATTCCGTTCGACTAGGCGGCCCGGCCTCTCAATCCAGGATGCTCGTGTACGCGCGCCATGGGCCGACCGCGTCCCGGTACTCGCCCGCCATCGTCTTCACGATCTGTGCAATATGACCCAGGTCGTGAACCACCCAGGCGGCCAGCAGGTTGTCCAAGGTCACCGCGCCGAGTTCGGGATGCCTGCCCGGCAGCCCGAACTGGTCCTTTCCGACGCCAAGCTCACGCAGAGCGTTGAGGCTCTCTCGACGCAGTTTCGCAAACTCGTCCAGCAGCGTGTCAACGCTCTTGCCGGCCATCCATTCCCGAAAGCCGAACCGGTCAAACGGCTCGAAGGCGATCGAGTCCCGGTGCTCCAGAATCAAGCGCACCCGCGGAATCCAATCGGTCAGCTCCCCGTGGATCAGATGACCAACAACATCGAGCGGGCTGAACGATTCAGGCGTCTTCCTTGCGTTCAGCCACACCGCCGACTTCTCTCGCAGCAGGGCGCTGAGTACGGCCGGAGTCTGCGCCAGAACCTCGATCCCATGGTCCAAATCGAATTCCATTGGGGGCTTCCTCTCTCACCATGATTCGGTCTTGATCCAATCGAATTGAGTGCGGGCCGCGGAGAACAAAAACGGACCGCAAAGCCCCATGAACTATGCTCCGGCCAGGCTTGCGGCGTCGCTCGGCGGACCGCTCATCTCCCGCTCGAACTTGCATCCGGGAATTGAACGGCCATCCTGCTCATGGCTTGCGCGCCGCAACCGGTTTGGCCACCACGCCCGGCCGGCGAATCGGCACGATGGCGCCGGAGGAGTTCGGCGCGGCCTGCTGGAAGCGGGCCAGCATCTCGGTGCGCACGTACTCGACAAAGCTCTGCATCTGCCGGTTCATCTCTTCCATGCGCTCCCGCATCTGCAGAATGATGCCGATGCCGGCAATGTTGACGCCCAGGTCGCGCGCCAGATTGAGAATGAACTCCAGCCGCTCCAGGTCCTCGTCCGTGTAGAGCCGCGTGTTGCCCTCGGTGCGCGACGGCTTCAGCAGCCCCTCGCGCTCATACAGGCGCAGCGTCTGCGGATGAATCTCGTACATCTCGGCCACCGCCGAGATCATGTACGCGCCTTTGGATTTTCTCTTCGCCATCGTGCCGCCCGCCTCAGTCCCTAGTCCCTATTCCCTGCCCTTTTCAAACAGCGCCACGCGCGGGTCCTGGTTGTTCAGCTTGGCCAGCTCGCGCATGATCTCGCGGCTGCGCTCGTCCTGCAAATGAGGCACCACCACCTCGACGGTCACAATCTGGTCGCCGCGCTGCTCGGGCCGACCGGCATTCTCCACGCCCCGATCCCGCATCCTCAGCTTCTGCCCGCTCTGCGTGCCGGGTGGAATCTTCAACTGCGCTCGCCCGTCGATGGTGGGCACGTCCACCTTGGCTCCCAGCGAGGCCTCGGCGATGGTCACCGGCACGGTGAGCTGGATGTCGTCGCCCACGCGCGTAAACACCGGATGCGTCCCGGTGCGCACAATCAGGAACAGGTCGCCCGCCGCGCCGCCGTTCAGCCCCGCGTTGCCCTTGCCTTGCAGGCGGATGCGCTGGCCGTCGCGAGTGCCCGCCTTGATGCGGAAATCCACCGATTCGCTGCGGCTCACCACGCCCTCGCCGTGGCAGGTTCCGCAGGCATTGCTGGTGCGGCCGGTGCCGTTGCACCGCGGGCACGGTATGTTGAACTTCATGCGCCCGCCCATCTGCGTCACCTGCCCGGTGCCGTTGCACTCCGGGCACTGCATTGGGCCGCCGGTCGAGGCCTGCCCGTGGCAGGTGGGGCAGGTCTCCTGGCGGTTGACCTGGATGCGCGCCTGGCCGCCGTGGATGGCGGTCCAGAAGTCGACCGTGGCCTGGTACTCGAGATCGGTGCCCGGCTGCGGCCCGCGCGGACGCTGCGGCTGCTGGGCTCCCGAAAAAATCCCCGAAAAAATGTCCTTGAAGCT
>JARLGE010000180.1 GCA_031296215.1 Occallatibacter sp. | reverse complement strand
CGTATCCATGATGAACACGTGGGAGATGCGCCGCGCCGTACGCAGGCCGGTGTCGCGCGCCATGGCCGGCTTGAGCAGTTCGTCGGTGTGCAGGCTGCCCTTCATCAGCGCCTGGGCTCCGCCGGCGCGGCACAACACCACGGCAGTCTCCGCGGCCTTGGCCTCGGTGTCGGCCTGGAGGATGGGATAGGGGCCGATGTCCACGCCGATCTTGGCGGCGAGGGCTTTCATTTCCGTTTCGTCGCCGATCAGCGTAGGCTCGATGAGCCCTTCTTCGGCGGCCTCGACAGCGCCGCGCAGGGCCACGTCGGAGAGCGGCCAGACCACCGCCGTGGTGATGGCCGGCAGGTGCTTGCAGCGCTCGATGAACTTGTGAAAGACGTGGTAATCGGCAGGATGGCCGACGAGGGGGTCAACGGCAACGGCTTCAGCCAGCCCGGCTAGATCGCTCATGAGTCTTCTTCTCCTGGCCCGGCACAGCGAATGGCTGGCAGGCCTTACGGTTTCATTGTCGCCCCGCGGCGCGAGGGTGCCTGTGCGGAAGGTCACAGTCCGGGCTAATGTCTCGTATGGCGGGATAGGGTTGGGTGTTTTGCGGCTCCGGAGCATTTGCACTCTTTGCGGGTCATCTCCGGCTTGCCGGGGATTCAGGGACAACGATTCGAAAGGCTACTGGTGGAGGATATACTCTCTTTGAATTACGTCATAAACGATGGATGAACTTCTGGCAGGTGTATTAGCGGTGATCGCCGAGGTGCTCTTCGAGGCAGTCTTCGAGATTACCGGTGAAGGCTTGGCTTCGCTTCTGACGCGAGCAATCAGCAATCTTTTCAAAACAATTTCTGATGTCAATCCCATCGCTACGACTTTCGCCCTTGGAATGCTTGGGGCGTTGGCCGGCTTTTTGAGCGTGGTCGCGTACCCGCATCCGCTTGTGCATCCGTCCCGATTTCATGGTGTAAGCGTTATAGCGAGTCCGCTGATTGCAGGTTTCGTGATGTCTCAATTGGGTCGCCTACTGCGAAAACATGACAGGAGGGTCATGCCCATCGAGAGCTTCGGCTATGGATTCGTGTTTGCCTTTGCGATGGCCCTATTGCGGTTTCTCATGCTCAGGTAAAACATAGGGGTTCACACGGACTGGTACGCTAACGGGATGCTGCGAGCGGACTGTCGCCGATCCGGGCACGGTTCTCAGGCATGAGGCTGCTGGCTGTCCCCGCTACGGCCCGGAGTGATATGCTCTGTTGCGCTGGGAAAAGCGATTTAGCAAGGGAGAGAATGCCATGTGGTTCCTGGGAATGGATGTGGGGACGGGCGGGACGCGGGCGGTGGTGGTGGACGGCGAGGGGAAGCTGATTGCCGGCTCTTCGTGTGAGCATGCACCCTTTCGCGCGGAGCATCCGGGCTGGGCGGAGCAGGACCCGGAGGACTGGTGGCGGGCGGCACAGGAGGCCATTCAGATGGTTCTGGCGGCTGCGCCGGAACCGAAGGAGCCCATTGCGGCCATCGGCCTGACCGGGCAGATGCACGGCGCGGTGCTGCTGGACGAGGACGGCGCGGTGTTGCGGCCGGCGCTGATCTGGTGCGACACGCGGACGCAGCCGCAATGCGACTGGCTGACGGAGAAGATTGGCTACGAGCGGCTGATCGAGCTGACCTGCAACCCGGCCTTGCCCAACTTTACCGTGACCAAGGTGCTGTGGGTGAAGGAGCACGAGCCGGAGCTCTTTGCAAAGATCCGCCACATTCTGTGCCCCAAGGACTATGTGCGCTACCGGCTGACGGGCGAGTTTGCCATCGACGTGCAGGAGGCGTCGGGGACGCTGCTGCTGGACGTGACCAACCGGCGCTGGTCGCACGAAGTGGCCGAGGCGGCCGGGATCGACGAGAACTGGCTGCCGCGTGTCTATGAATCGCCGGAGGTTTGCGCGCGGATCAGCGAGACGGCGGCGGGCTTGACCGGGCTTGCCACGGGCACGCCGGTGGTGGCCGGGGCAGGCGACCAGGGAGCCGGCGCGGTGGGCATGGGCATCTTGCAGCCGGGATCGGTTTCGGCGACGATCGGGACCTCGGGGGTGGTGTTTGCGGCCACCGCTGCGCCCACCAAGGACCCCAAGGGGCGGCTGCACACCTTCTGCCATGCGGTTCCGGGGCTGTGGCATGTGATGGGGGTAACGCAGTCGGCCGGGCTGAGTCTTCGATGGCTGAAGGAGTGTTTCTTCCGCGGGCTGGATTATGACGCGCTGACGTATGCGGCAGGGAAGATTCCCGCCGGCAGCGAGGGGCTGGAGTGGGCGCCTTACCTGCTGGGCGAGCGCACGCCGCATCTGGACCCGGAGGTGCGCGCAGCCTTTGCGGGCATTTCAACCATCCACACAGAGGCGCATTTTATCCGGGCCGTGCTGGAGGGGGTGGCGTACTCGCTTCAGGACACGTTCACGCTGTTCGCCGGCCTGGGGATTCCGGTCAGCGGCATTCGGTTGGGCGGCGGCGGCGCGCGCGGGCCGCTGTGGCGCAGGATTCAGGCGGGAGTTTACGGCCACGCGGTGGAGGTGCTGACGGCCGAGGAAGGCGGCGCATTCGGCTGCGCGTTGATGGCCGGCGTGGGCGCGGGCCACTGGGCCAATCTGGACGAGGCCTGCGGGCAGGCCATCGAGGTTGCGGAGCGCATCGAGCCGGATGAGGCGGATGTCGAAACCTACCGGGCCGGCTACGCACAATGGACCAAGCTTTACCCGGCGCTGAAGAGCTTGCGGTAGAAGAGAGGCTTGCGGGCGGTTCTGTGCGGGAGTGTATTCAGCCCTGGTCGCGCCACAGGTAGACGCCGCCCAGCAGGCCGGTTTCATTGGAGACGATGCTGGTGTTCTTCCCCGGCTTGAAGGTGATCTTCTTGGTGTTGCCGCCGCCCAGGTAGAGGTAGTCCCAGTTGAACAGCTTTTCAATCTCTACGATGGCCTCCTGCACCAACTCGTTCCAACGCTCCTTGCCGTACTTGTCGAGGCCGCGGCGGCCGAGGTAATCCTCATAGGTCCTCTTGCGCCAGGGGTGGTGGCCCAGTTCAAGGCCCGGACAGAGGTGGCCGTTGGTGAACAGTGCCGAGCCCAGGCCGGTGCCCAGCGTCAGCACCAGCTCCACGCCGTCGCCCTGGATGGCGCCGTAGCCAGCCACGTCGGCGTCGTTGCCCACGCGGACCGGCTTCTTCCAGCGCTTCTCCAGTTCCGCCTGCAGCGGGAAGCCGCCGACCCAGAGCGGATGCAAGTTGAATGCGCCGAAGGTGCAGCCGTGCTTGATCACTCCCGGAAACCCGACGGAAACGCGGTCGAAGCGGCCCATCAGCTTGCGCAGCTCGTCGAGTCCGTCCAGCACCGCCTCGGGTGTGGGCACCTCCGGCGTGACTACGCGCTGGCGTTCGCTCACCGGCTTGCCTTTGGCGTCGAGCAGCATGGCCTTGAGCCCCGAGCCGCCGATGTCGATGGTCATGGTGATGGGGCCCTGGGGGTGTGACGAAGGGCTCGGCGAATCGCCGGAAGCAGCAGCGGAGGGGTGATCGGCTTTGGGTGTCATCAGCACGAATTGTAATCGTTGAGGCTGGGTTTGCGGCACGAGGAGGGCGCGGAAATCCACAGGCCGTTCGCTCAGGGCCGCCATCCCCTACACTGAGTGTTGCTTCCGATGCCTGTCTGCTGCGAAGTCGCGTTGCCTGTTCCGCTGGACCGCGTGTTCACCTACGCCGTCCGCGAGGGGCAGCTTGCGCAGCGCGGCGCGCGGGTGGTGGTCCCGTTCCGCAACGAGAAGCTGATCGGGGTGGTGACGGCGCTGGGTGTGCCGGCGCCGCCGGAGGTCGAGCTGCGGTATCTGGAGGCCGTGCTCGACGACGAGCCGCTGTTGAGCGAGCAGTTGCTGAGCCTGGGGGAGTGGATGGCGCAGTACTACCTGGCCCCGCTGGGCGAGGTGCTGCGCGGCATGTTGCCGCTGATGGCCGAGGTGCGCCGCACTGTCTATTACCGGATCACCGACCTGGGGCGCGATGTGCTGGCGAACGCCCTGGACGGGGCGTCGGCGGATTCGCATGTCTCAAAATCGAGACATGGGGCACCTCCCGGCAGGCGGCGGGGAAAGCTGTCGCCGGAAGAGCAGGACCTGGAACACCGTGTACTGTCGCGGCTGGTTTCGGGCGAGCCAGTCAAGGTATCGACGCTGCGCACGGCCACGGCGGCCACACTGCCCGTGCTGGCGAGCTTGGTGCGCAAGAAGTGGATTGCCCGCGAGACCGCCGCCGCGGAACGCGATGCCCGCCGAATGGAGCGCTTTGCCGTGCTCATTCCGGAGGCACGCCTGCCCGCGCTGACGCAGAAGCAGCAGGCGATTCTCGCTGAACTTGCAGCCTGCGACGGCGAACTGCCACTCACCGAACTGCGCGCCCGCGATCTGCCTTCTTCGACGCTGCAAACATTGGTGCGGCGCGGTCTGGTGCGCATCGACGAGCGCCCCGCCGTGTTTCGTCTCGGCGGCCTGCCGCCCGCGGCCGCGCCAGAACGTCTCAACGAACCGCAGACTGAGGCGCTGGCCTCCATCGCTTCGGCGCTGGGGGCGTTCCACACCTTTTTACTCCATGGAGTAACTGGTTCAGGAAAGACGGCGGTCTATCTTGCCGCCATGCAGCGCGCCCTGGACCGCGGGCTTTCGTCGATCCTGCTGGTTCCCGAGATCGGGCTGACGCCTCAGACGGCCGGGCTGCTGGATCAGGCCTTCGGTCAGCGCGTGGCGCTGCTGCATTCCGGGCTCACGCCCGAGGAGCGCAGCGAGCAGTGGCGGCGCATCCGCCGCGGCGAAGCCCCCATCGTGGTGGGCACGCGCTCGGCCATTTTTGCGCCCGCGCCCAACCTTGGCCTCGTCCTGGTTGACGAGGAGCACGACCAGAGCTACAAGCAGGAGGAGACGCCGCGCTACAACGCGCGCGACGTGGCCGTGATGAGGGCCAAGCTGGCCGGAGCGGTGGTGGTGCTGGGATCGGCCACGCCGTCGCTGGAAAGCTGGCAGAACTCGGTGAGCGCCAAGTACGTGCGCCTCGAGATGCGCGAGCGGGTGATGAACCGCCCGCTGCCCGAGGTTGAACTGATCGACATGCGCAGGGAGTTTCAGGAGACGGGGCAGGACCAGCTGTTTTCCCGCGCGCTGGTCGAAGAAACCCGCGCCGCGCTTGAACGCGGCGAGCAGGCGCTCATTCTGCTCAACCGGCGCGGCTACTCCTTCGCCGTGATCTGCCGCGCCTGCGGGGAAAAGCTGGAGTGCCAGAACTGCGCGATCTCGTTGACGCACCACAAGCCGCCAGCGGAAGATGCGGGTATTGCCCGCGAAGGACAGCGCCTCGAGTGCCACTACTGCGGCTACCGGCGCACGGTTCCGGCGCGTTGCCCCAAGTGCGACAGCGAGCACCTCTACTATCTCGGCGCGGGCTCGCAGCAGGGGGAAGAACGGTTAGGCGAGATATTTCCCGGTGCGCGCATCGGCCGCATGGATAGGGACACGGTGCGCGGGCGGGGCGATTTGGAGAGATTGTTGGCGCGGCTGCACTCGGGCGAGATCAATCTGCTGGTGGGCACGCAGATGATCGCCAAGGGGCACGACATTCACGGCATCACGCTGGTGGGCGTGGTGGGCTGCGACCACTCGCTCTCGATGCCCGATTTCCGGGCGGCCGAGCGCGTCTTCCAACTGATGACGCAAGTCTCCGGCCGGGCAGGACGCGGCGATCTTCCCGGCCGCGTTGTGGTGCAGACCTATTATCCGGACCACTACGCGATTGTCGCCGCCAGCAAGCACGACTACGCGAGCTTTGTGGAGCGCGAGCTGAAATTCCGCCGCTGGATGCACTACCCGCCCTTCGGCGTGCTGGCCAACGTGCTGGTTCAATCGCAGAAGCTGGAGGAGGCCGTCTCCTGGTCCGGCGAGATCGGCAAGTGGTTCCAGCAGGCCGCGCCGGAGGGGGTGCGGGTGCTGGGGCCGTGTACCGCGCCGATTGCCCGCATCAAGGGTGTCTATCGCTTTCACCTGATACTCAAAGCGTCCTCGCGCAAAGCGTTGAACGCGGCGCTACGGGCGATGCTGGGGCATGCCGATGCCGCGAACATTCCGCGCCGCAATCTCGTCGTCGATGTAGATGCGCTGCGGCTGATGTAAAGATTGGCAGGCGGCCCTAAATCCAGCCCGTCACATCCCACTTTGAATCCGCGTATAAACCCGTCAATGGACGGCATTACCACTCTGACAGGGATACTATCCGGCGGCGTTGCTGGCGCTGTAATATCCGCTATATGGAATCACTTCAGCAAGCTCTTGCTCCAGCGAAATGGGGCGAGCTTTACAGCAAAACTCGCGACGCTCGAACACGACTTTCAGCGTTCACAAAAACAGGCTCAAGCTGAAATTGATCGTTCGGTGTTCGTGACCCGTGCGCATTTTGAAACCGAATTTGAGGCTATGAAGGACATCTTCAGTTGCCTTTCCGAGGTTCAGCTTGCAATTAATGGCGTTCGGCCGATGATAGCAATAGAACCAGCTGACGAAACGGAGGGTGAAAGACTCAAACGATTATGGGAGCGACTCAAAACACTTATGATCGCTACTGACAAACTGCTTAACACCTCGGAAGCAAAAGCACCTTTCTATTCAGAGGAGTTATACGATTCAGTAAACGTGTGTTGGCGAGCGGCAGTGACGGAGATCAATACTATAAGGGAGGCTGTTAAGGACGCTCTCAATGTGACGGGATTTCTCCAGGCACAGAAGAATAAAGAAAATTTCTCAGAAGGATATTTGAAATCGGTGAAGATTATTCGCGACCGCATTTCCAAATTAGCCATATTGCCGGGCCATTAGGTCTCTTCTTTGAAACCGGGAATTCTCTTCGATTACACCTCCACTCCTCATGCGCGACCGGCATCAATCGCTCTCAAACAGTTCTTCGTGGGTTCCGGTGCGTTCCAGGTGGACCTTTTCTGCGGTCGCGGAGTAGATAAGAACCCAATCCGGCTCGACGTGAGCATCTCTGTATCCGGCCCAATTGAGTTTGAGCGGATGGTCTTTGTATTGCGACGGCAAGGGCTCCCCTGCGAGCAGAAGCTCGATCAGCTTTTTCAGCTTTTCGAGATCTTTGCCCCTCTTCTGAAGCCGCTTCACGTCACGGTGGAATTGGCTTGAATAGCTCGGTGAACGCATCTGATTCTCAGCACGTGTCATTCTCAGCTCGTATCATTATTTAACTCGTATCAGATTCCTAACTTGTTGAAGAGGTCAGTGGCATCTTCGGCCTGGTGGACTTCTACGCCCTTGGCGGTCTTGCGCATGGTCTCGCGCGTGAGCTTGTTGGGATTCAAGTCGAAGGGCAGAGCGTTCTCTTTCGCGACCCTGGTCAGAACGATGCGCATCACGTCGGAGACGGTGAGGCCCATCTCTTCGAGCACGGCGGAGGCCTTCTCTTTCACTTCAACGCTGATTCTGGAACGAACGACGGCATTTCTGGCCATGTTTCTAATGTAGCCCACTTGAGCCACAAATGCGATGAATTCCTTTGGCGTCTACCGCGCTGCATCAATCCGATTTCCCACTTCCCGATTCCCCAACGATCCAGCTACACTCGACAGGTTGCTTCATCCAACAATTTGGATCTCCGGAGGACAGGGAATGCAGTTTCGACTTTTCAGAAGGTGCTCACGTTTTGCAACCGCTGCAATGCTGGCCGCCGTCTCGGCCGCATCGCTCAACGTGCTTGGTCAGGCCGCGCCCGCGCCGGTGCACGTGTTCTTCCGGGTGCAGGCAACCGCGGCCCTTGCGGCCCCGGTGAGTGGACGGCTGCTGATCTTCATCAAGCAGGGATCGGGCGACAAGGATGTTGAGACGAGCGAGTTTCGTCCGCAGGAGACCTGGGTTGCGGCACAGGAGGTGCACGATCTTGCCCCTGGCGCGGCCGTCGAGTTCGATGCCGACCAGATCGCCTTCCCCAGTCCCTTTTCAGCGCTGCCGGCCGGCACCTACGAAGCCCAGGCCGTGCTCGATATCGACCACACCTACAACTACGGCGGCCGTACGCCGCAGGACTGGATCAGCCCCGTTGTTGCGCTGCCTGCATGGGCTCCCGGCAGCGGCGCGGAGCCTGTGTTCGCGCTCGACCACCACGCGGAAGAAAACCCAAGGCGCGCACAGATGGTTGACGGAGCGAAAGCGCAGATCAAGCCCGGCGTCGCCCAGCTTGAAGAGTTCGAGAGCCCGATGCTCAGCCGCTTTTGGGGCCACCGTGTCAGCATCAAAGCCTGCGTAATCCTGCCACCCGGCTACGACGAGTCCGGCGCGGCCACGTATCCCACCGCCTACTGGACGCATGGCTTCGGCGGCGATGCGGACGGAGCCATGGCTTCGGGGTTGACGCTGCGCGCCCGCATGGCCGACGGCAAAATGCCGCCCATGATCTGGGTCATGCTCGACGAATCCGTTCCCCAAGGCACGCAGGAGTTTGCCGACTCGGTGAACAATGGGCCGTGGGGCGCTGCGCTCACCAGCGAGTTCATTCCCTACCTTGAGGCGAAGTACCGCATGGACGCGCGCCCAACGAGCCGGTTGCTCAACGGTCACTCCAGCGGCGGCTGGGCCACGCTGCAACTCCAGGTCAACTATCCAAATGTTTTTGGCGGCACCTGGTCCACCTCGCCCGACCCCAGCGACTTCCACGACTTCACCGGCCCGGATCTCTACGCGCCCAACGCCAACCTGTTCCACTACGCCGATGGATCCGCGGTGCCCATCTTCCGCGACAAGGGCAAGGTCATTGCGACCATGGAGCAGTTCACGCACATGGAAGATGTTCTGGGCCCCTACGGCGGGCAGATTGCTTCCTTTGACTGGGTCTTCTCTCCCAAGGGCAAGAGCGGCGCGCCCGAGCCGATGTTCGACCACCAGACCGGCGCGGTCAACCCCGAGGTTGTAGCCTACTGGCACGATCACTACGACCTTGCGCACACTGTGGAAGCACACTGGGCGGAGCGCGGCGCCAGCCTCAAGGGCCGCATTCATCTCTTCGTCGGAACTGCCGACACGTTTTATCTGGATGGCGCGGCGCACAAGTTCGAAGCCGTCCTCAACCGGCTGGGCGCAGAGCCGCACTTCACCTACATCCCCAATCGCACTCACTTCGATCTGTACCTAGTGGACAAGGATCGTCAGGGGCTCTTCGACCAGATTGCCGCGGAGATGTACGCCGTCGCTCGGCCCGGGGTTGACTGGAAGAAGTAGAGAGCGTTGCGCCAGACCGCGTGTTGAACTGGCTGCGTCTCCAGGCGGTCGCCGCTGCCGCCAATCGCCGGAGTCCTCGCTCTCAATGCGCGTACGCATCAGCTATTCTCAAAGAACGCTTCCTGGGTTCCAGTCGGTTCCAGGTGGACTTTTCAGCGATAACCGAATCGATTGGGACCCAGTCCGGTTCAATGTGCGCGTCTCCGTAGCCGGCTCAAATTCCGGTCGATTCATGTTCTCAAGCTGCAACAGCTTCTTGGTGATAATCTTCCTGTCAAGGAGGGAACGATGGCTACGCCCGCGTTTATGTTTCAGAGACAGCAGAATTTCCGGTTTGAGCGAAACGACCCCATCGTCGCTTATTTCCTGGACGAAGCCGATTTGACTGCGATTACGCACTGGCAAACGCAGATCGGTTATACCTTCGAGTTCCACGAGATGCACGATATCGGGAACCCTATCTACATCAGGCCCGACGGCAACACTTCTACGTCGAGCATGACAAAAATCGACACGAAAAACATTCCCGATCCCGCTCTCCATTACAAGAACAAGATGAACATCAAACAGCCTTGGATCGAGAATATTGCGAACTACAGCGTGATCAGCAAGCTCGGCACGGCTAAGATCAATGAGATCGCCAGCATCGCGACCCACGAGTGGAAGTACCTTCAGAAGTTAGCCGACCGCAGATGGTCGGGTTGGAAAAAGCCGCTGACCCTGATGGAGCGGGCTTTGCTGACCGGACAATACCCGCCACCGCCCCTGAAAAACCAGGGGACTTAGCGCATCAACTTCCGGGTTGATTGAAGAAACCGGCAACGTCCCTGGCCCGATGGACTTTGAAGCCTTGCGCGGTCTTGTGCATGGTTTCCCGCGTGCGCTGGTTGGGCATCAAGTCGAACGGCGGAGCGTCCTCGCTGGCGATCCGGCGAGGACGATGAGCCTTGTGATGGACACCGTGAGGCCCATCTCTCCGGGCACGGCGGTAGCTTTCTCCTTCCCTTCCGCGCTGATTCTTGAGCGGACAACGGCATTTGAGGCCCTGCGGAGTTGGTAGCCCATTTGAGCTGCAAATTGCGGCGCAAGCCGCGTGTGCCAAACCGCCCGCGGCCAGCACCACAACCGCGTAGATTTGCGGTCTCCCATGCCTCCTAATCAACTTGCCTGTAAGTTGTTTAGAATCTCCGCCGGCCAAAGCCGGTCTCCTGTTCAAAAGCGAGATCCTCGGACAGGCTCAGGACAGGTTTTGGGGCAGCCAAATTCATGGGTACGATTACAAAATCGCCGGGCTACGGTACTAGGGCGCCGACAGGACTGGGTCGATGTGGAAGAAGTGCAGCAGGGAGTTGTCGTAGAACGGAGTCGGCGTGAAGGTGAGCAGGAAGATGGCGAGGCCGATCCAGGCGAGGGCTATCCGCGCGCGGCTGAGTCGGGGCGCAACCGGGACCCTGGGGTGGCGCATGGCGGGAATTATCAGGAACAGCCCCCAGAGCAGCCAGCCCACCCAGTAGATGGTTCCCATGAAGAACAGGACGATGGGAAGAAAGTTGGTGGACAGCTTGTGCGCTTTGGGCGAAACGGCATAGAGGATGTGCCCGCCGTCTAGCTGGCCGCCGGGAATCAGATTGAGCGAGGTAATAAACAGGCCGATCCAACCGGCCACCAGCACGGGATGAGGGGTGACCTGATCGAAAGATCGAATGGCGGGGTCCCATCGCACCAGCAGGGCATGGATAAAGCGGAGTGTGAGTGGTTCGCGGCCAAATCGAACGATGACGCCGGGCGGATTGGCGGGTGCATGGGCGCTGAGCGCAAAGCCCACCGCCACTGTCACCGCCGAGGCAACGTAGCCGGCCAACGGTCCGTAGATGCCCACATCCATCAGCGCGTCGCGGCTGGGAATGCGGGTGCGGATCCGGATGACGGCACCGGCCGTTCCGCTGAGGGTGGGAGCCGGAAGCACCCAGGGCAGCGTGGCCTGAATCCTGTGTCCCAGGCAAGCGAAGTAATGGCCAAACTCGTGAATGAGGAGGATGCCAAGCAGGGAAGCAGAGAAGGCCCAACCGGTTTTGAACATCTGCGGATGTTCCAGGAGCCAGCCCCACGGCCATAGGTCGCTATCGCGCACCACCGGCGGCAGCCCCAGGACAAAATTCTGCATGAACCGCGCGCCGTTGGCGGTGGTGGTGACCACGCTGGCGCCCAGTAGAAGCAGAGGCAGACCATAATCCCGGAAGGTTGAACGCACCGGATTCCTTGTCATTCGTTTTGAGCCGGTTACGGAATCCGGAACCTGGACCGGGGAACCGTTCCGGCGGTCCAGGGCACGTGAAGCTTTCGCGCAAGCAGGCGCGGCCCGCAGCGGAGACGCCGCCGCAGCACTGCTATTTCTGCGGCGCGGCTACGCTGTTGAGGGAATGGAGTTCCTTACCCGGTTTGAAGCGCACCGCCTTGCCGGGGGCGATGCTGACCTCGGTGCCGGTGCGGGGATTGCGTCCAATTCCGGTTTTGCGGGCGCGGACGCTGAAAACGCCGAATCCGCGCAGTTCGATGCGCTCGCCTGCGGCCAGAGCCTGCTTCAGACCCTCGAACACCGTATCCACGGCGGCCTCCGCCTTGCTCCGGGGCAGGCCCGTGCGCTCGATTACGTGATGGACAATGTCCTGCTTAATCAATGGGGTAACCTCGTTGGCCCGACTTGAAATGAATGTACTACGACCTACGTTGCCGATGCTACAGGTTTTGCGGGCTAAAGGGAAGATTGCAAGGGAAGATAGAATGATTTTTCTCTGTGAGAAACTCGTCCCGCTCGACTTGGGAGTTGGGGCAGAGATGAATTTCCGCCTGGATATCCACAGCAGATATGATCGTTTCGTTGTGAATACAGAGTAGATTTTGCAAAAATAGGCTGGTCAACTTCGTAACATCGCAATACATTGATGGAGGGCAGGAGAGACCTCGTCGGGGCTAGGAGATGCATGTCGATTCAGAGTGACCGTTGGAT
>JARLGE010000179.1 GCA_031296215.1 Occallatibacter sp. | reverse complement strand
GGCTGATCGAGATGAATCCAGTGGGCGCTGGTGGGGGCGATGACCTGCTGGACGTTGTCGCCGATGCGGGCGACGAGATCGTCGGAGAGCGGGGTGGATTTGCCGGGAGTCAGGAGCAGGACGGGAATGTCGCGGATCGGTTCGGCATCCTGCATTTCGCGGACGGTGTCGGGAATGGCGCGGACGTGGTTTCTCATGCCGACATAGTAGCCTGGGCGGGACCAGTGAGCGGCGACGATGGGCCAGACCGCGCGGGGCATCTTGCCAACCTCTTGGGTGACGCGGTCGAGGACGTGGCGTCCGCCTTTGCCGGCGGCGCCGGCAAGCTGTCCGGAGATGCGCCCGGAGCGGCAGAGCAGCGAGGTGACGGCCAGGCGAGCGAGGCCGAAGCGGGCAATGGGAACCGCATAGCTGGACAGCTTTTTTCCGCGATCGATTTCGTGCTGGCGGCCGGGGTTCATGGGCGGCCATTCCTCGCAGCGCATGGGGTCCACCAGCACCACGCCAGCCACGTCCTCCGGATAGCTGAGCGCGTAGCGGCGCATGACCAGGCCGCCGAAGGAGTGGCCGACGAGAATGTAGGGGGGCTTGATGTTGGCGCGTTCGAGCAGGTCGTGGAGCTCGGAGGCGCAGTTGGAGGGGGTGCGGGCGCTGCGGCTGGGGCCGCTCCAGCCCAGGCCGCCGCGATCATAGGAGACGGTGTGGGTGAAGCGGGCGACGGTTTCCTGGATGTGGAACCAGTTCAAGTTGGTGGCGGCGATGCCGGCTTCAAACAGAACGGTGGGGCCGCCAGCGCCCTTCTCGAGCATGTAAAGGCGGTGCTTGCCCCCGATCTCGACCCAGCGGCCGACTGAAGCGAAGCGGCGGCGGTCGCGATGCGACCCGATGACCTGGTAGAAAAACCCCGCGGCGACGAGTGCTGCGGCTAGGGCGACGATCGAGAGAGCAATATACATGAATGATCCTGGCAACCAATAATCCGGTCAGAAATGGGTAATTCCTCAAAAAAACTGCCGCAGCCTGCTCGCCAAAAAGCGCGCCGGTCAGAAATGTGTCAGGCGGTCCGGGTTGAAGTCAGCGGGGCCAAGGTTCGCCTTTGCGCTCCCGCGGTCAATGATAAGGAGTGTCGAACCCGGCTGGCCATGGTTTTTTTCTTCCACCTGACTAGCCGACCAGACTCCTCCATCGTGGCGCAGACCGAAGTAGGTATATTCTTTCACCTCGGCGCTGCCTTTGACGGTCTTCTCCACGTAAACAGGGAATGCAATGCCGCGATCGAGCCAGGTGCGGACCTCTCCCAAATGGGTCTTATCGGCCGGGCCGGGCGTGCTTTTGACCAGGTCGCAGTCGCGTGCGCCGTATTTGACGTGTTCAGTGACGGATTGGCCCGACCAGAAAAGCTGGCCTTCGAGGAAGTCCTCGTAGCTGAAGCCGGTGCCGGCCACGCCGCTGGACCATTGGTCGACGGGGAGTACGGTGGGCGCCGCGTCGCCGGGGTGGGCGATGCGGATGGAACTGGCGCCTCCAGGATGAAGTTCCAGGAGGACGTGCAAGGGGGGCGTGGTCTTTGGTGCGCCGGAGGGTGGGGCGAGCTCGACAAGAACGCGCAGGACGCCGGGAAACCAGTGGGCCTTGACGGTGATGGGATAACTGGAGCGGGCTCCGGAGGGATCGACGCGCACCAGATGGCCGGAGGCGCGAAAGTCGGCCTTCTGAGCCGTCTGACGGGCAGCGGCGAGGGCTGAGGGCGGGGTGGCGGCCAGGGCGGAAGCGGCGGAGCAGAGAACCGCAAGCAGGGCGGCGGCGCGCTTCATGCCTCGATTCTCCCGTCGCGTATGCGGATGTGACGCGGGGCCGCGTGGGCAATATCGTTCTCGTGGGTAACGATGATCAGCGTCATGCCGCGCTTCTTCTGGATGCCGGTAAGTATCTCCATAATACGCGCAGAGTTGACGCTGTCCAAGTTGCCGGTGGGCTCGTCGGCCAGCAGAATGGAGGGGTTGTTGGCCAAGGCGCGGGCGATGGCGACGCGCTGACGCTCGCCGGCGGAGAGCTCGTTGGGATACTGATGGAGCCGGTGCTCGAGGCCCAGTTCGCACAGCAGAGCTTGGGCGCGGGCAGCCCGGTTGTTCGAGTTGCTGGAGATGGCCAGCATGGGCACCTGGACATTTTCGATGGCGCGCAGAGTGGGCAGCAAATAAAAGGCCTGGAAGATGAACCCCACGTGGTGGGCGCGATAGTTGTCCAGGTCGACGGCGGAGCCGAGCGAGGCATTCTCGAACAGCACTTCGCCGGAGGTGGGCACGTCAAGGCCGCCGAGCAGTTGCAGCAGGGTGGACTTGCCGCTGCCGCTGGCTCCGCTGATGGCGATGTACTCGCCGGATTCGATGGTGAGGCTGACGCCGCGCAGGGCCTCGATGCGGCCGTCGTCATAGCTCTTGCGCAGGTGCCGGACTTCCAATTGCGGACTAGTCATGGCGCAGCGCCTCGACCGGGGAGAGATGCGCGCCGCGCCAGGCGGGGTAAGCGCCGGCGATGAGCCCGGAGATCACGGAGATGACGAGGGCCTCGGCCAGGTGATCCCAGGAAAGGGAGGTGGAGATGATGCTGGCGGTTTGGGGCAGAGTGGAGAGCAGGCGGAGGGTGCCCCAGCCAAAGCCGATGCCGAGGATGCCGCCGACAAAGCCAAGCACGGTGGCTTCCACCTGAATGAGGAGCAGCACGCGCCAAGTCTTCCAGCCGATGGCGCGCAGGATGCCGATTTCGCGCGTGCGCTCGAAGACCGACATGGCCATGGTGTTGGCGATGCCCAGTATGCCCATCAGGAGGGCGATGCAGGAGGTGCCCCAGGCAACCGCCTCGGCGAGGCCCACAAACTGGTTGTTGGCGGCGCGATCGGCCGCGGACTGGGCATTGAGGCCGGGCAGGGCAGCTTCAATCTCCGCCTGGGCGCGCTTGAAGTAGTGGTCGGAGGATTCGCCAGCGGGCGCGGGACGAAGCCGCACATGAAAGCCGGAGACCTTGCCTTGCAGGCTGGAGAGCTGCTGCAACTGATCGATGGGCATGATCACGGCGCCGGCTACCAGGGCGGTGCCGCCGTGGTAGATGCCGGCGATGGTGAAGGCGCTGCCCTGCAACTGGACCGTGTCGCCGACCTTCTTGTTGAGATTGTTGGCCAGCAGTTCGCCAAGGATGATCTCGGGCTTGCCGTTATGAAAACGGCCGCCGGAGGTGAAGGTGAGGGAGTCGAACTCGTAGGAGTCGTCGAGCCAGCCGAAGGTGAGGGCATTGACCTCCGGCGTGATGTCCATGATGTTGAAGATCATGGGCTGGGCCTGGGCGACAACGGGAACCGCGCGGAGCTGGCCCAGAAGCGACTCGTTGACCGAGGTGTTCATGAAGTTCTTGTCGACGACGGCGACGTCGGTTCCGGAGGACGAGTAGAGGCGCTGCCATTCGTGCTCAAAGGAGCGGGAGAAGCCGACCAGGGCGACAAATGCGCCGATAGCCATGCCGATGCCGCAAAGCGTGAGCAGGGTCCTGAGGCGTCTGCGCCAAAGATTTCTGCAGGCAAATCCCGTGAAGGACAATTGAGAAGCCATGATGCTGGAATAAGTCCTCAGGTGATAGACGATGAGCTCAGTGCCAGTCTATCGGGCTCGGCGGTCCCTAGTCCATGGACGAGCGGCAGGGGGGAAAAGGCGCAGGGGTTGCGAATCCGGCGAAAGAGGCCGCACCGGCGCAGCATAAAGGGCAGCCGCTTTGAGGGTGGCTGCCCTTTGGGAGGTTTGGGAAACGCAGCTTCAATGTGCGGAAGATCGAGAGGGGACAACGCGCCGCAAGCCAAGCGGCGGGCTGAACCGGATCATTCGCCCGGGTGTGCTGCCTGAGGTTGCCTGATACGGCTCGCATCCGGTCTGGAATGCGGGCGCCGGGCCAGGAGAGATCGTTTAGAGACGGCCGCGACCGCGGGAAGCTCCCCCGCCGCCACCACCGCTGCCCTTGCGCGCCTGGTAGCAGTCCCGGCAAAAGACCGGGCGATCGCCACGCGGTTCAAAAGGCACTGTTGTAGGCTGGCCGCAACCCGAACAAATCACAGGTGTACCCTGTGCCGGAGCCGAACGGTAGCCGGAACCCCCCTGATCGTTCTTCTTTGCCTGTCGGCAATTCTTGCAACGTTTTGGGGTCGAATAACCACGTTCCTGGAAGAACGCCTGATCCGCAGCGGTGAAGGTAAAGTCCTGCCCGCAATCGCTGCACTGAAGTTGAATATCTCCGGCCATGGGTCTCCTCGTGGAGATTGTACAGCGCATTGTGATTTTGGTACAAGGAAAGTTTATGAATCGAAGAAACTTGCGAAATGGCGCGGAGGTGAGCTTTCCATGGAGACGGCTCGCGAAGGGGGGTGCGACAGGGTTCCGAGGCTGGAAGCGGCAGGGCTTGGAACGAGTCTGGCGGCCGTGCCAACATCTTCGCGCACGGAACGGCCTGCTCTGGGGCCACGCAGCTTAGTACTGACAGCGGTACATGCTCCTTGCTGCAGAAAAGGGACAACGGCCCGGGCCTAAAGGCCGCGTTAGTTTGCTCTCTTTCAGGCGGTTGAAACCCCCTGCTCCCTCCAGAATTTCCGATCTGCAACTGTAGTACTAGGCGGGTTTTCTGGCCACGACAAGCAGGTGAGCGCTCGAGGCCAGCATGGAGGGCTCGGCTTCAAGCATGCGCGCCACGCGCAAAAGATCGTGGCGACGGCGGTCGTCCGCCAGGCGCTCGGCGATGTCGGGGAGAATCCACCCCGGACCTTCGATGCCAAACAAGCCGGTCAGCTCCAAGCCCGCGTCCAGCACCTCCGCGCGCAGATCCTCGGGACGATGGAAATAGGCGGTTGTGAAGTAGTCGGGGCGGCTGGAGGGGTTGCGGTGCTGGCCGTCGCGCAGGTCGCGCTCGGCCATGGCGGCAAACTGGGGATCGCGAAAGAGGTCGCGCGCCAGTCCATCGAGCGACGACGCAAAGCAGGAGATGGCCGCGGCACAGAGGAGTCCGCCAGGCTTGACGACGCGCACTGCCTGGTCGAGGGCTCCGGCGCGATCCTGCGCGGAGACCAGGTGGTAGAGGGGACCGAGCAGCAGAACCAGGTCGGCTATCGCATCGGCGAAAGGCAGGTTGCGGGCATCGCCCACCGCGCAGGAGGCAAGCGGCTGCGCGGCCAGGTTGCTGCGCCGCTGTGCCTCGGCAACGTGGCGCGGGATGGGATCGATGAGATGGACGGAATAGCCGCGCTCCGCCAACCACAATGCGTAAGCGCCGGCGCCGCCGCCGATGTCGAGAACCGTAGCAGGCGGCGCCGGAGCGTGGCGTTCGATCAGTTCGCGGGTGCGCAAGGCCTCAAGCAGAGACGGCCCTTGCGCCAGCCGGTCGTCTTCGGGCGTGTGGCTGTAATACCCGGCGATTGCAGGGTCAAATTCAGGAAGCTGGTTGGACATGATGAAATCTCCATTGAGAACTGTCGATTGGTTTGCCGCTGTGCGGATCTGTTCTCCGGGCCGGGGCTGCTTGCGGTGGGTTTGAAGACCGGGCGAAGGTCCTTGTCGAGGCACGAGGCCCGAGGCGCGGGTTATCATCGAGCCACAAAAAGGTTGGTGGAATCCGGGGCTTATGCGGATTGCGTATGTGCTTACTTCGCTGGGGATGGGCGGAGCGGAACGGCAGGTGCTGGCGATGGCCGGGCGCATGGCCAAACGCGGCCACGCGGTTACGCTCGTGGTGCTGCGGCCGCGGGTTGCGGAAGAGTGGCCGACGGACCTGGAAGTTTTTCATCTGGAGATGCGCAAGAACCCAATCAGTTTGATGAACGCGCTGGCGCGAGGCCGCCGCCATCTGAGAGAGTTTCGCCCCGATCTGGTGCACAGCCACAGCTTCCACGCCAACATGATAGCGCGGATCCTGAGCGTGCCGGTTCGTGTGGCGGTGGTTCTGTCGACGGTGCACAACGTGTATGAAGGCGGCTGGGCGCGCATGGCGGCCTACCGGCTGACCGATGGCTTGAGCCGGCGCACGACCGCGGTAAGCGCGGCTGCCGCGGAACGGTTTGTGCGCCTGAAGGCGGTACCGCGCAACAAGATTGCCATTGTGACCAATGGGATCGACACGGCTGAGTTTGCTCCAAATCCTGAGCGGCGCGCACGGGCGCGAGCGGCGATGAACGCCAGCGAGGAATTCATCTGGCTGGCGTCGGGACGCGTGGTTCCGGCCAAGGATTATCCGAATCTGCTGCGAGCCTTTGCGCGGGTGAAAGCTGCTTGCCCGAAAGCACAATTGTGGATTGCCGGAGAAGGGGACCCGACCGGCTTGAAGCAGGTCAACGGATTTGCGGTGGAGCGGGGATTGATGCAACAGGCAAGCTGGCTGGGATTGCGGCGCGACATGCCGGCGCTGCTGGACGCTGCCGATGGATTCGTTCTGAGCTCAGCGTGGGAAGGAATGCCGCTGGCGGTGGGCGAAGCGATGGCGATGGAGAAACCCGTTGTGGCGACCGATGTGGGC
>JARLGE010000178.1 GCA_031296215.1 Occallatibacter sp. | reverse complement strand
TGCATTCATGGACATTTTTACCAGCCTCCGCGCGAGAATCCCTGGCTGGAGACGGTGGAGACGCAGGACACCGCGGCCCCGTATCACGACTGGAACGAGCGCATCTGCGCGGAGTGCTACGCCACCAACGGCGCGGCGCGCATCCAGAACGCCAAGAACCAGATCACGCGGATCGTGAACAACTACGCGCGCATCAGCTTCAACTTCGGGCCCACGCTGCTGAGCTGGCTGAAGGAGAACGCGCCGCGCACCTACCGCATGATTCTGGACGGGGAGCGGCGCAGCCGCAAGAGCTATGGCGGGCACAGCTCGGCGATGGCGCAGGTGTTCAACCACGTCATCATGCCGCTGGCCAGCCGGCGCGACCGCATCACGCAGATTCGCTGGGGCATCGCCGACTATGAGCACCATTACGGCACGCCGCCCGAGGGCATGTGGCTGGCGGAGACGGCGGCCGATTCCGAATCGCTGGAACTGATGGCGCAGCACGGCATCCGGTTCACGGTGCTGGCGCCGCATCAGTGCCGGCGGGTGCGCGCTCTGCGCGATGGCGAAGGCTGGACCGACACTGCCGGCGCGACGGTGGACACGACTCGGCCCTACCTGGTCCGTTTCGACTCCGGTGTATCGATTGCGGTCTTCTTCTACAACGGCCCTGCCTCGCGGGCCATTGCCTTCGAGGGGCTGCTCAACTCCGGCGAGAACTTCGCGGCGCGCCTCAAGTCCGGCTTCAAAGACGGCCCCCAGCCGCAACTGGCGCACGTCGCCACCGATGGCGAATCCTACGGCCACCACCACAGGCACGGCGAGATGGCCCTGGCCTACGCGCTGCGCCTGCTGGAGCGGGACAAGGTGGTGAAGCTGACCAACTACGGCAGGTTTCTGGAGCAGTTTCCGCCGGAGTACGAAGCTGAAATTGAAGAGAACAGTTCCTGGAGCTGCGTGCACGGCGTGGAGCGCTGGCGGTCGAATTGCGGCTGCAACGGGGGCAGACCTTTCAACCAGCTTTGGCGGGCGCCGCTGCGCCAGGCTCTGGACGAGCTGCGCGACGCGATTGCGCCCCTGACCGAGCTCGAAGGCGGACAGCTCTTCCGCGATGTGTGGGCGGCGCGGGATGGGTACATCGACGTGCTGCTGAACCGGGACACGGGGCAAGTGGAAAGGTTCCTGGAGGCTCATGCCGGCCACGAGCTCTCCGAAGTCGAACGCGTGCGTGCGCTGGAACTGATGGAGATGCAGCGTCACGCGCAGCTGATGTACACCAGTTGCGGCTGGTTTTTCGACGATATTGCGGGCATTGAGACGGTGCAGATCATCGCCTATGCCGCGCGCGTGCTGCAACTGGCGAAGGAGCTTTTCGGCTCGCGGGCCGAGGGGCTCGAGCCCAGTTTCCTGGCGCGGATGGCGGAAGCCAAGTCGAACGATCCCGGCGCTGGGGACGGCGCGCAGATCTACAGGAAGTGCGTGGAAACCATGGAACTGGGGCTGGAGCAGGTGGCGGCGCACTACGCCATCAGCTCGGTCTTCAGCTCGTTCGCCGAGGAGACCGACCTGTTTTGCTACCGGGTGCGGCGCATCTCCTACGACATTTGCACCTCCGGCCGGGGACGGCTGGCGCTGGGCCGGGCGCATATTTCGAGCTCCATCACCGGCCAGCAGCAGAGTTTTTCCTTCGCCGTTTTGCACTTTGGAGACCAGAACATTACCGCCGCCGTGAAGCCTTATACCGAGGCCGACGTGGCGGCCTTTGAAGCCTTCAGCCAGCAGGCCCAGGAGCACGTGCAGCGTGCCCGCTTCCCGGAAGTGATTCGCCTGCTCGACCGCGAGTACGGCCGCGTCGACTACTCGCTGACCTCGCTGTTTACCGACGAGCAGCGGCGCATTGTGCAGCTGATTCTGAACTCGACCCTGTGGGATATCGAGAACTCGCTGACCACCATCTACGACGATCACGCCAGCCTGTTGCATTATCTGTCGCAGGCCGGCCTGCCCAAGCCTCCCGCGCTCACCCTGGCCGCCGGATTCGCCATCAACGCCGGACTGCGCCGGGCGCTGGAGACCGATCCTGTGGACGTGGCGCAGATGCGCTCCTTCCTGACTTTGGCCAAGGCCGACAAGGTGCCGCTGGAGACGGCCACTCTGAGCTACATTGCCGACCAGCGCATGAAGCGCGCCATGGTGGAGCTGCAGATGTCCGCGGGGTCGCTGGAGATGCTGGAGCACGCCCTGACCCTGGCCCGCAACCTGGTGGAGCTGCCCTTCGAGCTGAACCTGTGGCAGGCGCAGAACATCTGGTACGAGATTCTGGGCACCGCCGGCTACGCGCTTACCGTCCTGGCCGACCTCGACCGCCCGCGCTGGGACAAGCACTTCTGCGAGTTGGGCAGCTGTCTGTCCATCGACTGCGCCAGCATCACCGCCGACGATGTCGCGGTGGTAGCGCCGGGGGATTGAGAGCGGGGGTCAACTTCCGCTTTGCCCCGGATCAGGCCCTCCGGTCATCGTCCAGGGTGATCACTACCTTTCCACGAGCGTGTCCCGTTTCCAGATACCGGATCGCCTCGGGAACCTCAATCAACCTGTAACTCCTGTCGATGACCGGCGTTACCTTTCCGGCCAGGAGGAGGCCCTGGAGGATGGTCAGGTCCTCTTTGCTCGACTTGGCGATGAAGCTGGCGAACCTCTGGCTTACGAACCAGGACAGAACAAGGGCTCCGATCATGCGAGCAAGAGCACCGATCATCCACCGGCCAGGCGATCCCCCAGCCCCCACATAAATGCCCTTGGAACCGAGGACGCGCCTGCATGCCCAGATCGAACGGTTGCCGACGCAGTCGAAAAACAGGTCGTAACGCTGCCCGCTCCGCGTGAAATCCTCCCTGGTGTAATCAATGACCTGATCCGCGCCGATTGACCGGACCATGTCCAAATTCCTGGTGCTGCAGACGCCGGTCACGTTGGCGCCGAACGACTTGGCGATCTGCACGGCAAACGTACCCACGCCTCCCGCAGCGCCGTTGATCAGGACCTTCTGGCCCGGCTGAATCTTTCCCTTGTCGCGAAGACCCTGCAAGGCGGTGAGTGCCGCGATGGGTACCGAGGCCGCCTGCTCGAAGGTCAGGTTCTCCGGCTTCAGGACCACCGCCGACGCAGCAGTGCACGCATACTGGGCAAAGGCTCCCTTGCAAGCGCCGAAGACCTCGTCGCCGGGCTTGAACTCGGTTACGTTCCGGCCCACCGCTTCCACCCGGCCGGCGACATCGGCTCCCAGTCGCGTGTCCTTGGGTTTGCGCAGCCCGGCCATGAGGCGCAGCAGGTACGGCTCGCCTCTCATGAAGTGCCAGTCGTAGGGATTGACGGAAGCGGCCCGGACTTCGATCAGAACTTCATGGTCGGCGGCGATCGGGTTTTCAGTTTCGTCCCATTGGAGAACATCGGGTGAGCCGTAGTTGCGATAAACCAAGGCTTTCATCGGTTTCGCTCCATAAATCCGTAAAGTTACCGCCTCAACTGCGCCAGTGCAGGTCGACGGGGCCGTCCATGGGATGCTTGGGCGCCGCGCCGCCGGCCGCCGCGTCCAGCCGCGCCTGCTTCAGCGCAAAGTACCACTTGGCGGGCCTGTCGGCGTCGTCGATGAGCATGAGGCTGGGATTGTGTTTGAGGCCTTCGGCCTGCTGGATCATGGTGACCTGGTCCTGGCGAACAAATTTTGCGCCGAAGAACTTGGCGATGGGCGTGACGAAGGGCACGCGATAGAAGACGTTCCACGCCGCGACGACATCGATGCGGCAGGTGGTGGCGGTGACCGGGGTGACGGTGGTGAGCGAGGAGAACCACTTCTCGCCCGCCCGTATGACCTCAGTGCGGCGGTTGGGCAGCGTGAAGTCGATCGTGGTTTCGATGGGCTTGCCGTAGACGCCGAGCAGCTTGTAGGGCGCGGAGTTGCCGCTGGGCGCGTGGGCGCTCATGCGGAAGCCCTCGGGAATGGGCTCGAAGCGCTTGGTTTTTTCGCGGATGCTGGCGCGCGATCGCCACCACCACGCCTGGTGAACGAAGGGGCCGTGAGCGGGATCCATGAGCCCGATGATTCCGTGATCGACGTTGCAGGGCAGATCGGCGCTCAGGTGAGCGGTGCGGTAGCGGGGGCCAAATTTGGCCAGCTCCGGCACTGGCCGGCGCTCCACGCTTTCCCCTTTTCGTCCGGTTCCGGGGCTGGGAATGAAGACCCAGGCGTAGCCGTCGCGCTCTTCGCAGGGATAGGCGGTGGCGAAGATGCGCGTGGCGTCGAGGTGGTCGTGGCTGGAGAGCGACGGGATAAGTCCGCACTGGCCGCCGCAGGGCTCGAACTCCCAGCCGTGGTAGCGGCAGGTGACGCGGTTGCCGTCGAACCAGCCCACGCTCAAGGGGATGCCGCGATGGGGGCAACTGTCGCGCATGGCAAAGACGCGGCCGTCGCCGCGGCGGCCGAGGACCAGCGGAATATCGAGCAGCATGGCAGTAGCCAGTTTGTTGGGCCGGAGGCGGTCCGTACGCAGGGCCGGGTACCAGTCGTCGTAAAGCAGCGTCGCGGTCGGTCCCTGGATGGGAGCGCCGGCTTCGGTCGTCGTCAGGAACGGCATTTGGGACTCACGATAGCATTGTCGCCACTTCCGAGGCTATACGGCCTTGGCGGATCCTAGCGCGGACCGCGGCGACTCAATCTGCACAAGCTGGGCAAGCCGGTCCTCATTGAGGCCGGTGGGGATTCCCATGGCGGACCAATGCTTGTGGCAGCCGGGATAGTCGAGCGGAACGCATTGAGAGGCGATGCCGCGGGCGCGCATCTCAAAGCCGCCGGGCAGGATGTTCAACATGCAGGCCACGGCGACGACGCCAAACTCCGGCGCACGCTGCCAGCGCTCGAGCCAGTGGCTGAACCCGGTGGAATGGGGGATGAGGCAGACTTTTGCGCCCAGGCTGCGCATGCGCCGCGTAACCTGGTTGACGGCGCATTCCGGGTCGCAGGCCGTACAGACAGTGTCCATGCCGGAGGTGCGCGCGCGGCAGCCGGCGGCATGCGCGCCCCTCATGCAGGTTGGGACCAGCACGACGCGGTGCTGCTTGCGGTCGAATTCCTCGCGAAGCCCCCGGTTCATCACCTCGGCAGCCACCATGCTGAGGTGGTACTCCACCGGCTGGCGGCCGCAGAAGATCTGATCCTCGCGGCAACCGCGGCGGGCGTACGGTCCGGCGAGAAAGGCCGGCACTCCGCGCGTGTAGCTTCCCAGGGCCCGGGCTGCCTCGCGCTGGAACCAGTGAAACGTCTCTTCTGCTTCTGCCACAACCTGGTCGGCTTCTGCGCGGGGAAGAATAGCCAGGAATCGCCTCCAATTTTCGAGCCGGTCCGCTTCCTGCTCGTACTCCCCCGTGGCCTGCATCCATTCGACCAGGCGCGGCAAACGGTCGAGCGAGGCTTGCGACGGGGTTGGCTTGCGGTCGGAGCGGGGCATGAGGAAGTGCCGGGTGAGCACTGCGCGCGCAAGGTCGGTTGCCGGCTTGA
>JARLGE010000177.1 GCA_031296215.1 Occallatibacter sp. | reverse complement strand
GGGTTCGCCCCGCCACACTCGACGCCGGAATCGGTTTCGTCTCCGCCTCTCTCGACGACGAGAAGATGGCCGCTACCATCGCGCGCACCTTCGATGTCGTCACCGCATTCGCCGTCATCGAACACTGCCGCTTCCCCTTGCGCGCCGCCAAGAACTTGGCTGGCATTTGCGCTCCCGGCGGCCTTGTGATTCTGACCACGCCCCTGGCGGGAACTTATTTTGAAAGGCAAGCCGCGGGCTTCTCCGGCTGGTACTACCCGCCCGAGCATCTCCACATCTTCTCCCGGCTGGGCATGACCCGGCTGTTTCGCTCTCTCGGCTGCGATCTTGTCCACTTCGAGCGCTTCGAGCTCAACTCGCTGCGGAAGTTCGCGCGTTCCGCGATCTGCGCCGCCGAAGGGATCGCGGGCCAACTGCTGCACGCCGTCCGCAAGCCGGCATGGAGCAGGCTGCGCGAGCACCGCACCACGGCCGGCCAGGAAGTCGGACTCTACATTTTCTCCCGCACTGCGTAGCAACCGGTCGCGCTGCACACAAGCGCGCGGGTCCCTCATGACTGTGCGCCGTGGCGCACCCGGATCTCGATGCAAAAATGTTGTCGAGCGGAAGCTGCGGCTCGGCGTCTGTGTCAATAGAAGAAGCCAAAACACCAATCCGGAGATGCGGCCTGGCGTTCTTCTGACGACAATCTCTGAGAGGCTGAAAATGAAATTGATCCTTGGTCACTCCGCGAACCGGGCGGCGAACCTCGCCCAAATAGCTGTTCCACTCATGCTGGCCCTGGCGCTCCTTGCTCCCGGAATGCACACTCAGGCGCAGACCTCCGAATCCAAGCCAAGCGAAGCGAAAACACCCCCTGTTGAGATCTATCAGACCCTTTACATCGCCAACCTCACTGAGCAGAACGACCTCAACGACGTTTCGACCGCTCTGCGCAATATGATCCCCAGGGCCAAGCTGTTTTCCATGGCTTCGCAGCACGCCATCTCCATGCACGGCACTTCCGACGATATCGCTTTGGCGCAAAAGATTGTCGCGGATCTCGACCGGGCCAGGAAGACCTACCGGCTCACGTTCACCATCTCCGAGTCCGAAGGCGGCAAGCGCACCGGCTCCGAACGCTACACCCTGATTGCGGTCTCCGGCGAGAGGACCGTTCTCAAGCAGGGCAGCCGCGTACCCATTGTCACTGGATCTACCTCCACAGATACCCCAGGCACTCAGGTGCAATATGTCGATGTTGGACTGAATCTCGAGGCCACTGTGGATGGCCGCGGAGACGGTTTGAGATTGCGGACAAAGGTGGAGCAGTCGAGTCTTGCCGACGAGAAGTCCGGCATGGGCGGGCAGGATCCCCTGTTCCGTCAAACCCTGCTGATCGGCGATGCGACCCTGTTGCCCGGCAAGCCTCTGGTTCTGGGTTCGCTCGATGTCCCCGGCGGCACGCGCAAGCAGGAGATCGAGGTGGTTGCGGAGCTCGTCCCGTAGAAAAAAAAGGCGATAGCCGGGATTGCCCGCTCCAACTCCTTCAGGCTCATCTTGTATTGGAAGAGAGTCAGGCTTGGCTCCGGGGCCGATTCCAGGTATACTGAGGATTCGGCAAGCCGGCGGTGCTGTGTGCGTCTACGCGCCCCGATGGCTATTCCGGCGAAATCGCCTGGTTTGAGTGGTTTTCTTTGAGATTCACTCACCGGCGATTGAACCCGGCAGCACGAAACAGAAAAAGTTTGGAGCGAAGTCATGGCACAGGTATGCGATATTTGCGGCAAGGGCCCGCAGTTCGGTAACAACATCTCCCACGCGCACAACGTCTCACGGCGTCGCTGGAACGTCAATCTGCAGGCAGTCAAGGCCCTGGTCAACGGCGCTTCCAAGCGCATTCGCGTCTGCACCACCTGCATCAAGACCGGCAAAGTGGCCAAGGCGTAAGGCGCCTCCGGGCCGCGGCCTGCTTGTTTTTTCCCACCATTCAAGATCGACGCGAACCCCGTCCTCCTTCGGACGGGGTTTTGTTCTGCCCCGCCGCTACTTGCCGCGCTCAAACGTAAGCGAGGCGGAGTTGATGCAATAGCGCAGGCCGGTGGGGCGCGGGCCGTCGGGGAAGACGTGGCCCAGGTGGCCGCCGCAGCGGGCGCAGGTTACCTCGACCCGCCGCATGCCAAAGCTCGAATCTTCATGCTCGGTCACGCCCTTGGAGTCGGCCGGCAGCATGAAGCTGGGCCAGCCGCAGCCGGAGTCGAACTTGGCGCCGCTCATAAACAAGAGCGCCCCGCACCCCGCGCAGTGGTAGTTGCCCGTCTCGTGGTTTTCGGTGAGCGCTCCTGTGAACGCCCGCTCCGTGCCTTTCTCGCGCAGCACGTGATACTGCTCGGCCGTCAGCGACGCGCGCCACTCGGGCTCGCTGCGCACCACTTTGTCGTTCGCATCGCTCATGGAGACCTCCGTCAACTGCGTATGGGGAACGCCGTGCTTCTGTTGGATGCTCCCGACCGCCGCGAGGAATCGGCAGACTGTGTCAGACCTCCGCCACCAGGTCGATCTCCACCAGAACATCCTTGGGCAGGCGGCTGACTTCCACCGTGGTGCGCGCCGGCGCAGCAATGCCGGCCGGGGCCAGGTACGCGCCGTAGACCGCGTTCATGGCCGCAAAGTCGTTGAAGTCCTTCAGGTAGACCGTCGCTTTCACCACCCGCGCCAGGCTCGACCCCGCCGCCTCAAGAATGGCCTTCAGGTTTTCGAGCACGCGCGTAGTCTGCTCGGTAATGCCCGGCCCGACGACCTGCTGGGTCACGGGGTCAAGCGCAATTTGCCCGGCCGTGAACACAAGGTTGCCCGAGCGAATGCCCTGCGAGTAAGGCCCGATGGCCGCCGGAGCGGCGCTGCTGGCAACGACTGCTTTGCTCATGCCTCGATTGTAATCGCCATCCATCCGGGCCAGCACAAACACTCAATGCCACGCCGCCAGCAGAACACCGGAGCTCACCAGCGCCACCAGCCAATAGCCGGCGTTGATGGCGAACAGTTTCAAAGGCCGCTGCTCGTACAGCTTCTCAAAGAACAGCGGAGTCGCCACGAAGCCCAGCCAGCAGATGAAGCCGACCAATGCCCCCCAGCACCAGGTGGTTGCTCCCGACCACATCACCACATGGGCCAGAACGAAGCAGAGGATCAGGCCGCCGAAGAAGGACGAGATCATGGCAACCACGGCGCCCTTCGGCCTTTCCCCCTTCTTGTGACCGGTCAGGGCCATCCACGGCTTGGCGAAGAAGAGCGAGTACCACAGCGCGCCCAGGACCCACTGCACGATCGCGGCCACCAGGATGGGCCAGTGGTTGAAGTGAAGATGATGCATCGAGAAACCTCCACTGCGGATAGAAATCCGTCTCCGCGGGGCCGGGAACGTGTGAGATGGGGGAAAGCGCCGTTCGGCCGGCGGGGAGTTGTGCACTTGACTGTGCGGCAGCCGCGAAGCCCGTGTCAAGGAGAAAAAGCAGAGAGCGTCCCTCTGCGAAATCTAGCGCCGCTTCAGAGCTTCCAGCTCCTCCAGTGTGCGCGGCCAGTCGGAACCCAGCAGGCGCGAAAGGCTGCGATCGGCCAGCACCTTGCCGCCAGTCTGGCAGCGGGCGCAGTAGTTGGTTTCGTTGTCGGCATAGCGAATCCGCTGCACCTTTTCGCCGCAGCGCGGGCAGGGCTGGTCGAACTTTCCGTGCACGGCGAACTCGGGACGGAACGCGGTCACGCCCTCGGGAAATTCTCCCTTGGCTTCTGACAACAGCCGCTCCATCCACAGCGTCAGCGTCGACCGCGTCGCCGCAAACAGCCGCTGCCACTCCTCCGGTTTCAGCTTGCGCGTCAGCGTGACGGGCGACAGCCGCGCCGCGTGCAGAATCTCGTCGGAGTAGGCATTGCCCACGCCGCTGATGACGCGCGGATCGGTCAGCGCCCGCTTGAGGGTGCGGTTTTCCTCGGTTAGTGCCGCGCGAAAGCCGTCCAGGTCCGTCGCAAAGATCTCGATCCCGCCTGGATCGGCGCTCTGCAATCCCTCCTCGCCCCGCACCACGTGCAGTGACGCGCGCCGCTTGCTCCCGGCCTCGGTCAGCGTCAGCGTCCCGCAAGGAAAATCAAACGCCGCCAGCGCATTCCGCCCCGCCAGCTTGGCCTGCGGCCCCTTCCAGTGCAGCCGCCCCGCAATCATCAGGTGCAGCACCAACCATAAATCCCCTTCCACGCCGATGGCGATGCGCTTGCCGACGCGCCGCAGCGCAACCACCGTGCGGCCCTCGACGCTCGCTAGTGGCGGATCGACCGTGCGCAGCAGAAACACGCTGGCCAGCCGCACCCGCTCCAGCGGCTGGCCGAGGATGCGCGCCTCAAGCGCGGTGATGTACGCGGCAATGTCAGGCAGTTCGGGCATTGCATCCAGAGTGCATCCGGATTGCACATTTCCGCAATGGCCAAGTGATCGCGTCTTTCCACCCGGATGCGTTGAAAAGTGTGCGTCAACCGAGAATCGCGTTATCGATCAGCCGCGTCGCTCCTGCCCACGCAGCGACAGCGAACAGCGACCCGGGAGCGGCGATCTCGACCGGCTCCAGCGTCGCCCAATCGACCAGCGCGATATAGTCCACGCGAATCTCCGGGACCGCGGCGAAGGTCTCCCGTGCAGCTTCAATGAATCTTGAAGCACGCCGCTCGCCGGATGCGAACAGCGCCTCGGCCTGGCGAACCGCGCGGCTGAGCGTGAGCGCCTGCGCCCGCTCTTCCGCGCTCAGATAAACATTCCGCGAACTGAGCGCCAAGCCATCCGCCTCGCGGACGATGGGGCAGACCACAATCTCCGCAGCCAGCCGCAGGTCGCTCACCATGCGCCGCAGCACGGCCACCTGCGCCGCATCCTTCTGCCCAAAGAAAGCCTTATCCGGCTCGACCGCAATCAGCAGTTTGGATACCACCGTCGCCACGCCGCGAAAGTGTCCCGGCCGGGATTTGCCGTCCAGCCGTTCACTCAGGCCCGAGACCTCGACAAACGTAGCCGCACCTGCCGGATAAAGCTCATCCACCGACGGCGCAAACACCACGTCTGCCCCTTCTGCCTGGGCCAACGCGCAGTCAGCCTCAAAGCTGCGCGGATAGCGGGCGAAGTCCTCGTTGGGTCCGAACTGGGTGGGGTTCACGAAGATGCTCACGGCAACAAACCCCACTGAGTTCTTCGCCGCGCGAATCAGCGACGCATGCCCCGCGTGCAGCGCGCCCATGGTCGGCACCAGGCCAATCGTGTTTCCCCCGTCCTTGCGTTCCCGCCGCGACCACGCCCGAAGTTCCGCAACCGTGCGAAGAATCTCCATCAGGCCTTCCCCATCAAGCCTTTCTCAGTTCGCTTGTCTTGTGCGCCGCGGCCATGGTCTTGCGCGCCGGCTCCGGGAGGTGATAGCTCTCTTCGTCTGACGGAAAGGCGCGATGCTGCACATCCTCGCGATAGCGCTCAATGGCCGAACGAATCAGCCCGCCCACATCCGCATAGCGGCGAACAAACTTGGCCGGCGGCGCGAAGGTCAGGTTGAGCAAATCGTGGAAGACCAGAATCTGCCCATCGCAATCCGGCCCGGCGCCAATCCCGATCGTCGGAATCGGCAGCTCCGCGGTAATCTCCGCGGCCACCTCGCGCGGCACCCCCTCCAGCACCACCGCCCCGGCGCCGGCGTCGGCCAGAGCCAGCGCATCGTGCTTGAGCCGCCGTGCAGTCTCCGCCGTCCGCGCCTGCACGCGATAACCGCCCATGCGGTGCAAGCTCTGCGGGGTCAGGCCCAGATGGCCGATGACGGGAATCTCCGCCTCGGTGAGCGCGCGTGCCAGCTCGACGCGCGGCCCCTCGATCTTGACCGCCTCGGCGCCCGCCTCTTTCACAAAGCGGACGGCATTGGCGAGGCCCTCGGCCGCCCCGGCGAGCCCGGTCCCGTGATAGCTGCCGAAGGGCATGTCGGCCACCACCAGCGCCCGCCGCACGGCGCGGCGCACGGCGCGGGTGTGGTGCAGCATCTCGTCCACGGTCACGGCCAGGGTATTGTCGTGGCCCAGCACCACCATGGCCAGCGAGTCGCCCACCAGCACCAGGTCGATGCCGGCTTCGTCGGCCAGGCGCGAAGAGGAATAGTCGTAAGCGGTCAACGCGGAGATGGGTTTACCCTGCCGCTTCATCTCGGCCAGGGCTGGAATTGTCACCTTTGTGATGGGGATGCCGGTCGAGGCGGAACTCTGCCCCCCGGGGAAGTTGGTAACGCTCATGGTTGTCTCCAGTGCCGCTCCGTCTGCTCAGGATGCGGCCCGTACAAGGTTGAGTATATGCCTGAAACAAGGCCGGGGCACAGCGCCGGCGTCTCCTTCGCTGCTCTTGCCAACCCGCCTGCCTCATGCGATAGAATCCAGGCTGCTCAATCCCCCATGGCAAAAGTCTGAAAGTCGAGGTCGAAATAATGCCCAAGTTTGTGATCGAGAGAGAAGTTCCGGGAGTCGGCAAGATGTCGCCGCAACAATTGCAGGCCATTTCGCAGACATCGTGCGGCGTTCTGCGCGAGATGGGTCCGCAAATTCAGTGGCTCCACAGCTATGTGACGGACGACAAGATCTACTGCGTTTACATTGCCCCGGACGAAGCGACCGTGCGGGAGCATGCCCAGAAAGGCGGCTTTCCCGCCAACCGGGTTTCGCAGGTCCGCACGGTCATCGATCCAACCACCTCGGAGTAGCGGCAAGCGCTTGCCCCTCGGGCGGCGCGCCTTGCTCTTCAATCGTGTCGCGCTGCAAACTGGAAGACACGATGCTGAATCCATGGGCCACAGGACTCTCTGCCGGGCTGGGCGCGATGGCCGCGCTGGGGCTGGCGGCGGGCGGCTGCGCCTATGCGGCCATGGTTCCGGGCTCGCAGCTGTTTGGCCGGACGTTGACTGCCCCGCGCCGCCCCGGCGAGTTGGCGCTTACCTTCGACGACGGCCCCAATCCCGCCTGTACACCGCGTCTGCTCGACACGCTGGCCAGCCACGACGTCCGTGCCACCTTCTTTCTCATCGGCGGCTTTGCCCATCGGGAGCCGGCGCTGGTCCGGCGCATCCTGGCCGCCGGGCACTTGATCGGCAATCACTCCTGGTCCCATCCC
>JARLGE010000023.1 GCA_031296215.1 Occallatibacter sp. | reverse complement strand
TCCACTTCGCCTTCCACGCGAACCACCGGCTCGTGACACTCCGGACACTCCGTTGGAAAAACGAACCGAGCTTCCCCGCGCGGGTGGTCGCCGTCGCTGACCACTTCCACCACTTTCGGAATCACGTCGCCGCCGCGTTCCACCTTCACCCAGTCGCCCAGCAGCAGTCCCAGCCGTTCGATGAAGTCCGCGTTGTGCAGCGTCGCTCTACTCACAGTGGTGCCGCCGATGAACACCGGCGCCAGCTCCGCCACCGGCGTCAGCTTGCCCGTGCGCCCCACCTGCACAGTGATGGCGTTGACTTGCGTGACGCCCGATGTGGCAGTGAACTTGTAGGCAATGGCCCAGCGCGGCGCCCGGCCGGTATAGCCCAGGCGCTGCTGCGTGGCGTGCGAATCCACCTTCAGCACTACGCCATCGATCTCGTAGCCCAGCGCAGCCCGCCCAGCCTCGGCGCTGTCGATAAACGCCGTCATCTCTTCCACATTCGCCACCAGTTTGCGATGCGGATTCACCCGGAAGCCCAGCGCCGCCAGCGCCTCGAGAGTCGCCCGCTGCCCCTGCGGCCAGTACTCGCCCTCCACCAGCAGGAAGTACGCGTACACGTCCAGCCGCCGGCCGGCCACAATCTTCGGCTCCAGCGTGCGCAGCGTTCCCGCCGCCGCGTTGCGCGGATTCACCGCCGCGGGGAGGCCCTCCCGTTCTCGCTCTTCATTCAACCGCAGAAACGCAGCCTCCGGCATCACCGCCTCGCCGCGCACCTCAAATCCCTGCGGCAAGCCGGCCTTCTTCAGCGCCTCGGCCGCAATCCTAAGCGGCACGCTGCGAATGGTGCGAATGTTCGAGGTCACGTCCTCGCCGGTCTGGCCGTCGCCTCTTGTCAATCCAGCCACCAGCCTTGAGCTGTTGCCGTCCGCAGGACCGTAGTGCAGGGCCACGCTCAGCCCGTCCATCTTCAACTCGGCCATGTACTCGACCGGAAGCAGCCCGGCCAGCTCGCGCACCCGCCGGTCCCAGTCGGCCAGCTCTTCCGCGTTGTACGCGTTGTCCAGCGAGAGCATGGGCCGCGAGTGGCGCACCTTCTGGAATCCCTCTGCCGGCTTTCCTCCCACCCGCTGCGTAGGCGAGTCGGGCATCAACAGTTCCGGGTGCGCGGCCTCGATCCCCTTCAGCTCGTTCATCAGCGCGTCGTATTCGGCGTCGGTGATTTCCGGCGCATCAAGGACGTAGTAAAGGTGTTCGTGACGGCGGAGTTCGGCGCGCAGCTTTTCTGCCCGCTGCGCTGCTTCGGTGTGTGGGTTGTTGGCTTCGCCCATGGGCTGAATTATAGGGGGCAGCACGAGCGGTTACTATGGTTGGCAGACCGCCATGGAACCCGTCACGCATTTTCTCACCGGCGCCTGCATCGGCCGCGCCGGCCTCAACCGCAAGACGGCCTACGCCACCCTTGCCGCCGTGCTGGCCGCCGAGGCCGCCGACATGGACGTGCTCTGGTCCTTCGCCGGGCCGGTCGAGGAACTCAAGCACCATCGCGGCATCACCCACACCCTGGTCGCCGCGCCGGTGGTGGCGGGCGTGATTGTGGGCCTGGTGGCCTTGCTGCATATTTGGCTCGATCGCCGCCGCATCCGCAAGCTCGCCGCCATGAACCTCGGTCCTGGCGCGCCCATCCCGCTGCGGCTCCAGCCCAAAGCCATCCGTTGGGGATGGCTCTACGCCACAGCACTCCTCTCCGCCCTCAGCCACCTGCTCCTCGACTGGACCAACAACTACGGCCTGCGCCCCTTCTTCCCCTTCAATCCCCGCTGGTACGCGGGCAGCTTTGTCTTCATCGCCGAGCCGGTTCTGTGGGCGTTGTTGCTCACGGCCCTTATTGTCCCCGCTCTCCTCGGGCTCATCTCCGGCGAGATCGGCGCGCGCCGCACCCCGTTTCGCGGCCGCGGCTGGGCCAGCTTCGCCCTGGTTGGCATGGTGATCGTGTGGGGCTGGCGCTGGGCCGAGCAGGCGCGGGCCCGCGCACTCGTTGAAAACCAGCAGGTCGCCTCCCAGCCGGTCCGGCGCATGGCGCTCGAGCCCTACGCCGTCAACCCCTTTCGCTGGCATGCGATTCTGGAGACCGCCGACTTCTACCAGACCGCCGAGGTCAACACCCGCACCGGCGAAGTGGTGAGCGACCCCCAGAACGACGTGCTCTACAAGCCGCCCGCGACCGCGGCCGTCGAAGCCGCCAAGCAGACGCAGCTTGGCCGCGTTTACCTCGACTGGGGAACCTGGGCGGTGGTGCGCGATGTTGGCCAGGAGCCCGTCCCGGCCATGGCCCCCCCGCAGCTCCCGCCCAATCGCAACTGGACCACGGTCGAGTTCACCGACCTGCGCTTCAACTACTCTTTCCTGGGCCCGGGCATGGGCGCCGATCGCACCACCCGCCGCATCCCGCTCGCCGGCTGGGTCTACATCGTCGACGGCCGCGAAGACGCCGGCGAGGCCATGGGCGGACGCGAGCAACGCTGAACCCATTTTCGTCCTGGCAAAAAGATTTGTTGACCCCATAAAATCATTCCAGTTGACCGGTGAGCCCGCGGGTCCCAGAATGAAAGCAGTGCGCTTGCGGCTCAACCCTCCAACAAGGGCGCGTCGCGGTCGCCGCGTTTTTTTGCCGAGTTCCGTTCCCCGACACCGGGAGTTTCTCCCGAAATTTCAAGAGACTGAGGTATTCATGCCCGCATATCTGTTCCTCGTCGTCGCTGTCCTGAGCCGTCTGGCACTGGCCGCCAACCCCCATCACGCTGGCTTGTACAACTTCACTGCGGTGGGTGGCATGCTGCTCTACTTCGGCGCGCGGCGATCCTGGCGCGAAATGCTGGCTCCCCTTGCGGTCCTCATGGCCACAGACTATTTCCTCACTGTTTCGGTCTACCACTACAGCTTCGCGTGGCAGGCCTACCTGCCCACCTGGGCCTGGTACGTAGCCGCCATGGCGCTGGGCCAGATCCTGCTGCGCGCGAAGACGACATTTGTCCGCGTGGCCGCCGGTGCGCTGCTCGGACCGACCTCGTTCTTTCTGATGTCGAACTTTGCCGTCTGGGCCGTCAGCGGCATGTATCCGCGCACCCTCGGCGGACTGGGCACGTGCTTCGTGGCTGCGCTGCCCTTCTATCGCAACGACCTGATCTCGACCGCGTTGGTCGCCGCCGTGGCCTTCGGCGTTCCGGTGCTGGTTAGGCGCTTCGTTCCCGCGTCCGCCGCTACGGCAGTTGCGCGGTAGGTTTGGTATTGTGCCCTCGTTCTTGCGGTAAAGAGAATCCGCAAGAGCGTGCACCGGCCGATAAAAATCTCGCGGGAGGAGGAGCGATGGCAGCCACAGCGCAGATCACCCACGTGCCGGTCGAAGTCTATCTGACGAGCTCCTACGAGCCGGACGCGGAGTATGTGGACGGCGTGATCGAGGAGAGGCCCATGGGCGAATGGAACCATGCTGACTGGCAAGCGGCGATCCTTGAATTCTTCCGCAGCCGTCGCCACGAATGGAACATAAGGTCCGCGGCGGAACTCAGGGTTCAGGTCTCCGCGGGCAACTTTAGGGTCCCAGACGTCACGGTGACGGATCGCAGCCTCCCCGTCGAGCAGGTCATCACCCGCCCGCCCATTGCCGTCTTCGAGATTCTCTCGCCGGAAGACACGGTCGCCCGCATGATGAGCAAGCTAGCCGACTACGAGCGGATGGGCATCCCGACGATCCTGGTTCTCGACCCCAACGGAAAGCATTTTCGCTACAGTGGGGGCAGGCTCGAACCGCTGCCCTCGGCCGCTTTCGATCTTCCCGGAAGCGCCTGCCGCTTTGATCTGGCGGGGATCGAAAGCCTTCTCGACTGATTCCAGCCGCCCCGCCCGCTCAGTCCTCCAGCAGCTTCCCCGTCCGCGTCTTCCGGAACCACCACCACGCAAATCCGCCCACCGCCAGCGCGCCCACCAGCGCCACCACGCTCAGCGAGTGGTGCTCCACCACCTCCACCGCGCCCGGCCCCAGTTTGAGCACCAGCAGCGAGAGCGCCAGCCAGCGCACCATCCGGCCGCAGAACACCGCCAGCATGAACGGCAAAACCCGCATCTCGAAGACGCCGGCCGCAAACACGAACGCCTTCCACGGCGTCGGCGGCGGCAGCATCGACGGAATCATCATGGCCAGGAACTCCTGCCGCTCGAACCGCAGGCGCATCCGGTCAAACTTTTCTCGGCCCACCCGCTTCACCAGGAACAGCTCCCCGCCGGCGCGGCCCAGCCCATAGGGCAGCAGCCCGCCGATGGCCGAGCCCACCGCCGCCGCCAGGCAGTAAAGCCAGAAACGTCCCTTGTCGTTCCACACGCTGAAGGCCAGAAATGCGTCCATGGGCACGGGCAGGGTCGAGGAATCCAGTAGCGCCAGCGCCGCCAGGCCCCCGATGCCGAACTTGGCCAGAAACGGCAGCAGCACCAGGTTCATCTTGGCCATGATTCGTGCCACAAACGACTTCAAACAGGGTCCCCTTCCGGCCGATAATCCGTCTTACCATTGTACGGGTCGGCGCAGTTGGGCACGTGTTCGTGTCCAATGAGAGAATAGACAGGAAGGACTCGATACGGAGCCAGAGTGGGTGTGTGCGACCGCGAAGGCTCCAACACAAGCGAATGCCCATCAGCGAAGCGCCAACCAACATCGACGAGAACGAACCCGCCAGGACGGCAGAACCAGTCCCGCCGCAACCGGCTCCTCCGCCGGCCGAGCCCGCGCCTCTCGTCGTCCGCGGCTCCCGCTGGATCGACTACGACAGCCACGAACTGCTGCAGATGATCAGCGAGCTCGAAGACGAGCGCCGCTGGGCCCGCCTGCGTGAAGGCGTGCTGTGGGCCATCCTTCTGCACGCGTTGTTCATCCTGGCTGTCGCCATGCTTCCCAGATACATCTTCCAGCCGCGCATCATCGAGCCCAAAGTCTCCACCACGCACGAGCACGAGGACTGGACCTACCTGGACACGCCGCGCGAAAGGCTGAAGGCGCCGGTGCAAAAGCCCACGCCGACAGTGAAGCCGCCCGCAATCGACAAGGAAACGCTGGAGGCGCTGAAGCGTGAGGCGCCGCCGCCTCCTCCCGCGCCCACGCCCGAGCCGGCCCCGGCCGCGCCCGCCCCGGTGCCCGCGCCCATCCCGCCCAGCAACCAGTCCCAGTCGCAACTGGAAGCCCCGCGCCCGGCCGCCGTGCCCGCTCGCCCCAACTTCGCCCTCAACTCCACCAACCCCGCCGACCAGCTCCGCGAAGCCATGCGCAACGCCTCGCGCAACCCCGGCTCCGGCGACTCCGGCAACCTGGGACCTGGGGGTCTTGCCCGCCATCCCGGCGCAGGTTCGGGCGGCGTCGAAGTCCTCTCTGACACCCAGGGCGTCGACTTCCGCAACTGGCTGCAGCGCTGGCACCGCGAAACTGAGAACACCTGGGACCCGCTGATTCCCGACGAGGTCAATCCCCCCATCGGCAAGTCCGGCATGGTGGCCATCCGCTTCAAGGTGCTGCCCAACGGCCGCCTGATGGATGGCAGCCTGGTCCTCGAAGGCCGCTCCGGCGACACCGGTCTGGACCGCGCCGCCTGGGGCGCCCTCACCGGCTCCAACTATCCCCCCCTGCCCCGCGACTTCCACGGCCCCTACCTCGAACTCCGCGCCTACTTCCTCTACAACATGGATGTGCCCAAGCAATAGCGACCTGCTTCGACCAAAGGCGCGAATCGGATACGGAGGGAGGCGGGGATTTTAACCCCCGCAATAGGCCGCGAATGAAGAAGGCCTTCAGGCCCGGGCACTTTCCAGCCTTCTGCAAAAGCTAGAAGCCTACGACGCCAGCGCCCGGATCGCAGAAACCCCCGCGCCCAGCAGCGCCGTCCCGTCGTCGGGGGGCAGAACCTCCAGCGAAAAGCTCTGCAGCGAGCTCATCTTCACCATCGACTCGATGTGCGCCCGCAGCATCGGCAGCTCGATGAAGTGGGCATTATGCCCGGTGAAGTAGAAGCGGCCCGGCCCGGCCAGGTGGATGAACGAGGCCGTGGCCGCGGCCAGCGCGCGGTGCCACAGGTCCACAAACTCGCGGCAGCGCTGGTCGCCCAGCTTGGCCTGCGCAAACACCTCTTCCGGCTCCAGGTCCAGGAACCGCAGCCGCATGGCGCGGTAGCCCATGATCCCTTCCAGGTGCCCCTGCCCGCCGCAGCCGCAGAACCGCTCCTTCGGGTCGAGCGAGACCACAGTGTGCCCGCCTTCCCACACGCCCTCGACGTAAGGCCAGCGCCCGTAACCGATGCCGTTGCCGATGGTCCAAACCCGGGTCAGTTTGTTGAGCTGTCCCCGCGTCGCCGCCACGCCCGCGGCAATCGCGTCCGCGTCGTTGGCAATGTGCACCGGCGCCGCAATGCCCCGCGCCGCCAGAACGCGGGTCAGCTCCTCCGCCAGGTGCATCCCTTTGATCTGCGTCAGGTTGGGCGAGTCCTCGACCACCCCCTGGCGGACGATGCCGGGAACGGCCACGCCGATCGCGTCCACCGGAACCGCTTCGGACTGGGCCAGCGTCTCAATCTGCGTAGCCAGCAGCTCCACCAGCTCGCTGCCCGGCATCGCCGTCAGCGCGTCCGGCTCGTCGGTGTCGCTGGGATGGCGCAGCAGCTTGCCCGTCAGCCGCTGATCCTGAAGCCGGCCGGCGACGATGTGTTCGGTGATAACAACGCCGATGGCGGTGGTCATTCAAGCCCTCCGTAGGGAATTCTTCAAGGTAGACCAGGTCCTGCGCATTGCCCAGCCCTTCACTTGGATGCGTCCATTCGCCCTGTGCATCATGGGCCTTACCCAGATTGGTAGCGGTTGAGCCGGCCAATGCCGTTGAACGCCGCCGCCTTGTAACACTCGGCCAGCGTGGGGTAGTTGAACACCGTATCGACGAAGTAGTCCACCGTCCCGCCCAGGATCATCACCGCCTGCCCGATGTGCACCAGCTCGCTGGCCCCCTCGCCGATGATGTGCACGCCCAGCACCTTGCGCGTGTCGCGGTGAAACACCAGCTTCAGCCGCCCTGTCGTATCGCCGCGAATCTGCCCCCGCGCCGTCTCCCGATAGTAGGCCATCCCAACCTCGTAGGGCACGTCCTCGTCGGTCAGTTGTTCCTCCGTCTTGCCGATGAAGCTGATCTCCGGAATGGTGTAGATCCCGTAGGGATAGAAGCTGGGGTTCGAGCTGGCCGCCTGGTCGTTGAAGGCCCTCGCCGCCGCAATCCGCCCCTGCTCCATCGACACCGACGCCAGCGAAGGAAACCCCACCACGTCGCCCACCGCGAAGATGTGCTCCACCTTGGTCTGGAAGTGCTCGTCCACCGCGATGCGACCGCGGTTGTCGGCCTCCAGGCCCGCCGCCGCCAGGTTCAGGTCGTCGACGTTTCCCTGCCGGCCCACCGCGTAGAGCAGCGCGTCGCCGGAGACTTTCTTCTTGCTCTGCAGATTGGCCACCACCGTCCCGTCGGCCAGCTCCTCCACGCTCTCCACCTCTTCGCCCAGCCGCAGCGTCACGCGGGCGTCGCGCAGGTGGTAGCTGAGCGCCTCCACAATCTCCTGGTCGGCAAACTCCAGCAGCCGGTTGCGCTTCTCGATCAGCGTCACCCGCACCCCCAGCACCGCGAACATGCAGGCGTATTCCACGCCGATCACGCCGCCGCCCACCACGATCAGCGACCGCGGCAGCTCCGGCAGGTTCAGAATCTGGTCGCTGTTCACAATGGTGCGCCCGTTGATGGGCACTTTGGGCGAGTCGGCCGGTTTGGTGCCTACGGCGATGATGATGCGGTCGGCATCGAGCGTGGAGTCGGTTCCGGGGCCATCCACACGCACCTGGTGCGTGTCGACGAAGCGCGCCAGCCCGTGCACCACGTCGATCCCGTTGCGCGAAAGCTGCGCCTCGGTCACGTCCACTTCGGTCTTGATCACCGCTTGCACCCGGAACGCCAGGTCGGCCATCGAGATCTTTTCCTTCACTCGGTAGTTCAATCCGTAGACCGACTTGTAGTTGTAGCCGCTCAGGTGCAGCACTGCCTCGCGCATGGTCTTGGAGGGGATGGTCCCGGTGTTGATGCACACCCCGCCCACCACCGAGCGCGCCTCCACCACGGCCACCCGCTTCTTCATCTTGGAGGCGGCCACGGCAGCCCGCTGTCCGGAAGGCCCGGATCCAATCACGATCAGGTCGTACTTGACGGCGCTCATGCGAGTGTGTCTCCAAGGGTTGGATGCAGACCGGGCCGCGGAGGGTCAGGCGAGGAGGAGCCTACAACCGGAGGCTACCATAGCGCGTCTCCGGCGGGGCGCGCGGAGTCTGTAGGCCGCAACAAAAAAAGGCTGCCGGAACCGGGTCCGGCAGCCTGGAGTGAAAACCAAAACCGGCGCCGGCCAGGGTGCGGAGGCTGCCGATCCGAATGCGTGCTCCCCTCTCGTTACCGGTGCGCGGGGCGCAGCGCCGGCCGAAATGCTGCCTGCTTCTTGCCGGCAAACGCTCCGCCCGCCTGTTGCCCGTCGTCCAGGCGGAACTGCCGGATCATGCCGTCCAGGTCGCTGGCCAGCGAGGCCAGGTTTTTGAGGGCCTCGACCGCTTCTTCTGCCCCCTGCGCTGTCTCCGTCGCGAGCTGCGAAATCTGCCCGGCGGACTCGGATATCTCCCCCGACGCCGCGGTCTGCTCGGTGGCCGCCGTGGCAATCAGGTTGATCTGGTGCTCCACTTGCTTCGACGATTCGATGATCGCCTCCAGGCTCCGGCGCGCATGGGCGGTCTCTTCCATGCCCGTTTCCACCGCCGTGCGGCTCTCGTTCATCACCTGCAATGTCTGCCGCGTCTCATCCTGAATACTGCGGATGGTCCCGGCAATCTCCTCCGTCGCCCCCTTGGTGCGTTCCGCCAGCCGCCGCACCTCGCCCGCCACCACTGCAAACCCGCGTCCGTGTTCCCCGGCGCGCGCCGCTTCAATGGCCGCGTTCAGCGCCAGCAGGTTGGTCTGCTCGCTGATCTCCTGGATCACGTTCACCACCTTGCCGATCTCTTCCGAGCGATGCGCCAGCGACGTCATCTTCTCTGAAACCGAGCTGGTGGCCGCGGCAATCTTCTCCATCGTCACCGCCGCCGACTGCATTACCGTGCCGCCCTGGTTGGCCGTTTCGGCCGACTCCCGGCTGGCCCCAGCCGCCGTCTCGGCATTGTGGCTGATCTCCCCGATGGTTGCTGTCATCTCCTGCGCCGCCGCCGCAATCTGGTTGGTCTTGCTCGACTGCGTGTGCGCATTGCCCGCGCTCTGCACCGACTTGGCGCTGATCTCCGTGGTGGCCGCCGAGAGCGTCTCCGCGCCCTGCGCAAACGACTGCAACACGCTCCGCATCGACGCCACGCTGGTATTCAAGGCGGCTGAGAGGCGTCCGATCTCGTCATGACCGCCCTCTTCCACGCTTACCGAAAGGTCCTTCGCGGCCAACCGCTCCAGGGCTGCGGTCGCAGTCCGCAGCGGCGGCGCAATCAAGCCAGTGAGTACAACGCCGGTCAACCCGCACAGCACGACAATCACCAGCGTCGCTCCAACGTTGATCCAAGTTGCGCGAAGAGCGGAATCTGTCACCGCCGTCGATTCCGCTGTCCCATGCTTCGCATTCAGGTCGACGTCGTCGCTCACCGTCCTCAGAGTCGAACTGAATGCGGCCAGTACCGGTCCCGATGTGGAAAGATCCAGCGCGTCGCCCGCCTTTCCTGCCGCGAGAAACGAGTCGATGCGGTTGCTGGCTTCAAGATATTGATCGAAAGACACGGAGAATTTCTCGTAGAGTTCGCGCTCGCCCGGATAGCTGATAGTCGGCGCGTACACCTTGATTGCGGCCTGGAAGTCCACAATGGCTTTCTGCCGGTCGGCGTTGTGGTCGGCCGTGCATGCGGCGGTCTGGCAAAGCAACAGGTCAAGGTCTTCGCGCCTCAATGTGTCGAGCGCCCCGCGCGCATCCGAGAGAGCCACCAGCGCCGGTAGCGAGTTGGCGCTTACGTCGGCATTCTTCAAGGCGATGTCCCGGAAGGTGATCACCGTGAATGCCCCCAGCACGATGCACAGACCGCATACGATGCCGAAGGCTAAGAAGAATTTGCGAGAGATGGGAAGGTTGCGGAGCGAGGTCATGCCGGAGCCCTTTCACAGTGAGTTCCTGGTGTTCATCGGCGCAACCGGCCGCGACTTGAGTACCTTCCCGTTTGCGCGCTGAGTTCGAACTGAAGGCGGGAAACTCGCCCAGGGCAGGGCATCTTGGCGTTTACCCGGCCCCCGCTTGCCTAAATGCAGGTAAATCGATAATCTTGGACCGCCAAAGCAAAGCCGGCATGGCCGTACCCAGAGGCGATCGTCCCAAGTGGCTTTTTCTTCATGAGAGAGCCACCTTCGCGGCTCTCAACGAGGGCACGTTCACTCTGGTTTTGCGCTGATCCCTCCCGCCAAGGAGCAGGCCGGAATCGAGGTTGCACGTGTCCGCATCCATGCCCATCCTTCGCTACCCAGTCTTAACGCTGGTGCTTGCCGGCCTTGCCTGCCTGGCGCCGGCCCGGCTTGTAGCACAGGAAGCCCCTGCCGCTCCCGCCTCCGCCCCAACCGTCCGCGCCGCCTTCCCAACCGCTTGGCAGGCTGCCCCCGCCACGTCCCAGGCAGCGCCCGCCGTACAACAGGCCGCCCCCGCCCCTCCGCCCCGCTTCACGCCCACCCCCGAGATGCTGGCCATCCAGGCAGCCAGCGAAAAAGACCATCGGCGCATGATGGACCTGCTCGGCATCAAGGAGTTGCGCCCCGGCGCCGACGGCGACCCCAATTCTCCCCGCGCCGCCAACTACGACGAGTCCAGGGCCGGCGTCTACCCCAACCTGCCCGATCCGCTGCTGCTCAAAAACCGCATCCGCGTCACCTCGGCCAAAGTCTGGTGGAGCAAGCGCCGCCCGGAGATCGTTGCGGACTTCGACCGCGAGATCCTGGGCCGCGTCCCGCCCAACCTGCCCCGCGTCACCTGGGAGGTGGTCAGCACCACCCGGGAACAGAATGGCGATGTGCCGGTGGTGACCAAGCATCTGCTCGGCCACGTGGACAACTCCATCGACCCGGCCATCAAAGTAGACATAGACCTCACCCTCTCTACCCCAGCCAACGCCACCGGCCCCGTCCCGGTGATCATGGAGTTCGGATTCAGCCGCGAGTTCATGGCCATGCTGGCCAAGCTCTACCCGCAGTTCGCTCCCAAGCCGGGCGACGGGCCCACCTGGCAGCAGCAGGTTCTGGCCAGGGGCTGGGGCTATGCCGAGCTGGTCCCCACCAGCTACCAGGCCGACAACGGCGCGGGGCTCACCGAGGGCATCATCGGTCTGATGAACAAGGGCCAGCCGCGCCAGCCGGACGACTGGGGCACGCTGAAGGCCTGGGCCTGGGGAGCCAGCCGGGTTTTGGATTACTTCGAATCCGACAAATCCGTCGACGCCAAACAAGTTGGCCTGGAGGGCCATTCGCGCTACGGCAAGGCCACGCTGGTCACCATGGCCTACGAGCCGCGCCTGGCCGTCGCCTACGTCAGTTCCTCCGGCGAGGGCGGCGCCAAGCTTTACCGGCACATCTTCGGCGAGCAGGTGGGCAACGTGGCCGGGACCCAGGAGTACCACTGGATGGCCGGCAACTTCCTCAAGTACGCCGGGCCGCTCACGCCCGCCGATCTGCCCGTGGACAATCACGAACTCATCGCCCTCTGCGCTCCCAGGCCAGTCTTCATCAGCGGCGGCGCCACCGGGCTGGACGAGAACGGAAAGGCGCGCGGGGACGCGTGGATCGATCCCAAGGGCATGTTCCTGGCCGCAGCCGGAGCGGGCCCTGTGTACAAACTGCTCGGCAAAAAAGACATGGGCACAACCGAATTCCCGCCCATCGAGACGCCGCTTATCGACGGAGACATCGCCTTCCGCCAGCACTCCGGCGGCCACACTCCCGGCCCCAACTGGCCCACCTTCCTCGAATTCGCCAGCCGCTACCTGCACGCGCCGCCGGGAACCCCGGCTGCCTCAACCGCACCCGCTCCTGTGCATCTGACCGCCGTGCAAGATCACCAGAGAACGCTCGGCCTGCTCGGCATCAAGGAGCTCCGGTCCGCCGCGAACCCCGACGCAAAGGCGCCCAATGCGCCCAACTACGATGAAGCAAAAGCTAATGTGTACCCCAGCCTCCCCGACCCGCTTGTCACCAAAGACGGCAAGCGCGTGACCACCCCGGAGGCATGGTGGAGCGAGCGCCGCGCCCAGATCGTCGAGGACTACGACCGCGAAATCCTCGGCCGCCCTCCTGCGAGTCTTCCTCCCGTGACCTGGAAAGTGGTCAGCACCACCTCGGAGACGATCGGCGACATTGCGGTAGTAACCCGGCGCCTGGCGGGCCAAGTGGACAACTCCTCCTACCCGCAGCTTGCGGTGACCCTCGACGCCACCCTCACCACCCCGGCCCATGCGGCCGGCCCGGTTCCGGTGATTGTGGAGCTTGCCTTCGCCGGCGGGTTCAAGGCATCCCTCGCCCGGCCGCTCTCTGACGCGAGTTCCGGCGCTCCTGGCGACTACGGCCAGGCCTGGGAGCAGCAGGTCCTCGCCCGTGGATGGGGTTTCGCCGTGCTCTCTCCCACCAGCTTCCAGGCCGACGACGGCGCGGGCCTGACCGAAGGGATCGTCGGCCTGATGAACAAAGGCCAGCCGCGCAGTCTCAGCGACTGGGGCACATTACGCGCCTGGGCCTGGGGCGCCAGCCGCCTGCTCGACTACTTCGCAACCGACTCATCCGTCGACGCCAAACAGGTGGGCATTGCCGGCCATTCCCGCTTCGGCAAGACGGCGCTGGTCGCCATGGCCTACGACCCCCGCTTCGCCGTCCTCTACAGCAGCTCCTCCGGCGAAGGCGGAGCCAAGCTCTACCGCCACATCTTCGGCGAGCCGCTGGCCAACGTCGCCTCGCCTGCCCTCTACCACTGGATGGGCGGCAACTTCCTCAAGTATGCCGGACCGCTCACGCCCGGCGATCTCCCCGTGGACAATCATGAGCTGATCGCCCTCTGCGCCCCGCGCCCCGTCTTTATCGGCTCGGGAGCCGGCACCGGCGACGGCTACGCCAATCCGGGCGGCGATGCCTGGGCCGACCCACAAGGCATGTTCCTGGCCGAGGTCGCCGCCGGCCCCGTCTATCGCCTGCTCGGCAAGCGCGACCTGGGCACAGCGCAGTTCCCGCCCATCGAGACCGCCCTCATAGCCGGCGATCTGGCCTTTCGCCAGCACTCCGGCGGCCACACCCCCGCCCCCAACTGGCCCGCCTTCCTCGACTTCGCCAGCCACTACCTGCACGCGCCCGCGGCCAAGATAAACTAGTGTCCGGAGGGAATGCCCGGTGTGGATGAGAACTTAATCAGGGGCTCCCTAATGGGCTGAGGCTGGTTGTCGGGTGACGATGACCGTTACAGCATTGCTCCAGAGCCGGGGAGCTGCTGCGGTATTGCTCGCAGGCGGCGGGGCTGTCTGATCCCTTTCACTTTCAAATCCCAGCCGGAAAGCGATCGATTCCTTTGGGGCGCCGCCCGCCGGGAGCGTCGCCAAGACCTGTACCCTCTTTTCGTACGAATCGCCGGCCTTAAGCCTCACCTTGACGAGGGCGTTGTTCAGGCAGTCCTCCCCCGCCGACTTCAAGAAAGGGTTATCAGAGGTCCACTGGAAGCCGTAGCCACAGGCCCGGACTACCAACGATTGCTCTTTGTTGCTGGTGTTGCGGATTATCGTGGACACGGAAAACTCCTCGTTGTTCTTGACAGAGGTCCGAGACAGCTTGATCTCCGCCTTCAGGCGTGGGCTTTGGCCGTAAGAGGCCAACCCTGTCAAGCCAATCAATAGAGCGCTTACCAACACGCATTGTTTGAACATTTCAGAGCGTCCCCGTGTAGACCATTGGAACAAAAGTGATTGTCTCACCCTTTCGGTCTAGGGAGCCCATGCAGGCCGAAGTAAACTCACGAGGCGCGGGTTTGGCAGCCGGAAAGCACTCCCGCAGGAGCTTCTCCTGGTTCCACCGTTTCCCCGCCGCATTGACGGCCAACCCGCCGCCCCGTAGTCTCAAATCATGGAATTCAAGGTAAGCGAACTGGAACGGGAACCCATCGATTTTGACCTCGCGCTCCCCCCCGGAGCCGTCGATCTGGGCGAGGAAGCCGAGCAGGTCGGCGCCCTGGCCACCGCTGGCCGCGCCGAGGTCCTCCACGAGCACCGCGGACCCCGCGACATCGTCGCAGACATCCGCCTCCAGGGCAGCTTTGCTGGCCGCTTCCAGGTCCCCTGCGCTCGCTGCGTCGAGCCCGTCGAAATCCCTCTCCAGGCTGACTTCGACCTCATCTTCCGCCCCGCCCAGGCCGATTCCGAGCCCCTCGAACGCTCCATTACTGCGCCGGAAACCGAAATCGGTTATTATCAAAGAGACAGTTTGTTGCTTGAAGATGTGCTGCGTGAGCAGGTGCTTTTGTCCCTGCCGGTCAGAACCCTGTGCAAGCCTGACTGCAAAGGACTTTGCCCGCGCTGCGGTGAGAACCGCAACAGCAAGCCGTGTACCTGCGATGAGGGTCCAGTCGACCCCCGCTGGGAAGCGCTGGCTGGGCTCCGCGGCCGTGTCAAGTCCTGAATTTAACCCCAAGAGATTGAGGGTGTTTCGCCAGCGCCGCAAGGCCGCCAACCGGCTCCAAAGCCCGTCGGCGTCCTTGACCCGGTTGCGAGTTTCAAGCCGGCGGAACACGAAAGGAACTGTAGTCATGCCGAATCCGAAAAGGCGCCACTCCACGCGCCGCACCGCCAATCGCCGCGCCCACGACTTCCTCACCGCCGTCGGCGTCTCCGAGTGCCCCAACTGCCACGAGAAGAAGCTCCCCCATCGCGCCTGTCCCAAGTGCGGCGCTTACAAGGGCCGCGCCGTTCTGGACATCAAGGAAGCCGCCAAGTAAACTTCAGGCCGATGCTCACCGACATTGTTCTTGACGCCTTCGGCACCGACAAAGCTCCTGAAGCGGAGATTCGCGGGGCCATCCTCGCCTGCCGCAGCCTTCCCGTGCGCGTTCACCTGGTTGGGCCTGAGGCGGAGCTGCGGGATCTGCTCGACGAGCACCTCGACAACGAAGACCTGCCCATCGTCATCCACCACGCCTCCGAACGCATCGGCATGGAAGAGAAAGCGGCGCACGCCGTCCGCACCAAAAAGGACAGCTCCATGCGCGTCGGCCTCAAGCTGGTGCGCGAGGGCAAGGCTGCTGGCTTTGTCACCGCCGGCAACACCGGCGCGGCCATGGCCACGGCCAAAATGGTCCTCGGCGCGCTGCCCGGCGTCGACCGCCCCGCCCTGGCAACGCCCATGCCCAGTTCCACTGGAAATCCCTGCGTCCTGCTCGACGTAGGCGCCAACGTCGACTGCAAGCCCCACAACCTGGCCCAGTTCGCCGTCATGGGCGAGATCTACGCCCGCAGCGTGCTCAAAATCAAGGAGCCGCGCGTCGGCCTGCTCTCCATCGGCGAAGAAGAAACCAAGGGCAACGATCTCACCCGCGAAGCATTCCCCCTGCTCAAGGCTCTGCCCATCCGCTTCATCGGCAACGTCGAAGGCCGCGACATCTTTTCCGGCCAGGCCGACGTCATTGTCTGCGACGGCTTTGTCGGCAACGTGGCGCTCAAGACCAGCGAGGGCGTCGGCCGCTTTGTGCGCGACGTGCTCCGCGAGTCGCTCACCCGCACGGTTACCGCCAAGGTCGGCGCGCTGCTTTCGCGGCAAGCCTTCAACGAGTTCCGCCGCCGCCTCGACTACCGCGAATACGGCGGCGCCCCGCTGCTCGGCGTGCGCGGCGTCTGCATCATCGGCCACGGCTCCTCCAACGACCGCGCCATCTTCAACGGCATCCGCGTCGCCTACGAGTCCGCCGTCGCCGGCACCAACGCCCGCATCGAACAGGAGTTCGCCAAAGTCCCCAAGCGTCCCGCTGTCAGGCCCGAGCCCACCAGCCCCGAAGCCACCATCCAGTAGCCGCGATGCCCGCCAACCCTAGCCCAAAACCAGCCTTCGACCCTTCGGTCCTGGAGTCGATCTCGGACCAGCTAGCCTGTCCCGCCTGCCTCGGCGATCTGCGCCTCGAGGGCGACCATCTGCTCTGCGCCTCCTGCACCCGCACCTATCCGATCATCGATGGAATTCCGGTGCTGATTGCTGGGCGTGAGGAAATGGCTCAGGACTGAGCAGGAGCACCCTCGGACCGGTTTTCGGAAAGAATCTTCAGCCACTCTTCGGTGTTCACAAAGCGTTCAGATTCCTCGCCCTCCGCCCAAATCCACCATCCTCCGGCAAGCTCATGCAGATATTTCATGCGGATCAGGTCGCGCTCTTTGACAAAGTCCCACCCGCTTTCCATCTTGCCGGCTTTCATCCCAACCCACAGAGTGAACTCAAGGTCCATCAACCATCCGGCGCACCAGCAGTCCTCGCTGAAATCTTGCATCATCCGGAGAAGTGTATCCCTGGCCAGTTCTTCGTAAGTCGGGCGCTCGTAGCTCATCGAAATCTTCCTTTGCTGTCGATACTATCGGCATGTGCGCCGTCCCGTTGATTCAAAACGCCGGCATTGCATGAGTTCTAATCTGCGGATTCCAACGAGGCCTGCTGGCCCTTGCCGACGGAATGACTTCTCTTAAAACTGCCGGAGACCGCTACCGCCGGTGGTGAAACGGCATCACGATCAGCAGCGCCAATCCGATCGCCGCGGCCAGTGCCAGCGCAATCAAGCTGTAGAGCAGCGTCAGATTCGGGCTCTGTGCGGCCTTGTCTTCCTCATCCTCATCGACCCGCTCAGGCCCCCGCTCAGCGTCACTCATACTTCAGCGCCTCCACCGGGTCCAGTTGCGCCGCGCGCGTGGCCGGCACGGTGCCGAAAATCACCCCCACGATCATCGCCGAGGTCAGCGCAATCACCACCGCCCACGGCGTAATGGGGATGGCGAAGTCGGTGAACATGCGTACCGACAGCGGCAGGGCCAGCCCCACTATCGTCCCCGCCAGCCCGCCCGTCAGCGAGATGATCACCGCCTCGGTCAGAAACTGCAGCTTGATCTCGCGCCTGGTCGCCCCCAGCGCCTTGCGGATGCCGATCTCGCGCACCCGCGCCCGCACCCCTGCCAGCATGATGTTCATAATCCCCACGCCGCCGACGGCGAGGGTCACAAACGACACCGCCACCAGCAGCATCGTCAAGGCCGTCATGATGCTCTTGGCCACCGACAGATACTCCTGCAGCGTCTGCGTCTTGTAGATCGAGTCGGTCCGGTGCCGCGCCTGCACAATACGCCGGATCTCCTTCGCCGCGTCGGTCACCTCGCCCATCGAGCGCATGGAAAAGTAGATCTGCTGCACGTTCTCCGACCCTGTAAAGTAGCGCGCCACCTGCAGGGGAATCAAAATCGTCTGGTCCTCGATCTCCGAGTTGCCGAAGTCGGGAACCGCTTCCTTGAACACGCCCACAATGGTGAATGGAATGCGGCTGATCTCGAAGGTCCGCCCGATCGCCGCATTCGAGCTGCCAAACCGCTCCCTGGCAAAGTCTTCGCTCACCACCGCGCACTCGATGTGCGCCGCATCGTCCTCGTCGTCGAAGAAGCGCCCCTCCGGCACCAGCAGGTTGCGGATGTGCTGGTACTGCGGGCTCACGCCCAGCACCAGCGTGTCCTTGGTCACTCCGCCGCCGAAGCTGATGCGGTCGTGCATCTGGATGATCGGCGACGAGTACTGGATGCCCGGCAGTTGCGCCAGCACCGCCTTCTCGTCCTCGCGCGTCAGCGAGTCGTTGTAGAGTACGCGCTCGGCCGCCGTAGCCCCGCCCCCCGAGTACTCCAGCTCCACCGAGTTGGTCTCGATCTTCTGCAACTCCTCGAGCACGAATTGCTGCCCGGTCAGCCCGATAGTGATCACCAGGATCACCGAAGCCGTCCCGATCACCATGCCCAGCGCCGTCAGCGCGAACCGCATCTTGCTGGCCCTGAAGCTGTCCATGGCCAGCTTCAGCGTCTCGCTCAGCAGCATGGTTCGCCGCGCGCTCAAGAGCGTCTGCTGGAATGCGTGTTGCCGTGCCTGGTCGGTCGGAATCGTCGGGTTCATTGCGTCCTGAGTAAAAGATGCTCCAGCGTCCCTTGCGGCTTCCTCAAATGCTTCAACTGGCTCATCGCTCATTCCAAGCTCGTTCTATGCAGCGGCAAGAATGCCCCGTGCTCCATCCATTTCGCGCCCTTTGCGAAATGGGTGGGAAACCAAATCTCTAAACCGGCCAACTCTTATTTCGGAACATAGGTCTGAAGCCACTTCAACTCTTCCCTGAGCTTGATGTACCCATGCCAAGGATTCTTCGGCAGCCCATGCCCCTCGCCGGGGAAAACAAGAAACCGGTGCGGAATCCCCAGCGCCTCCAGGGCCCGCTCCATCGTCACCCCCTCCAGATAGCTTACGCGCACATCCGCCCCGCCCTGCACCAGGTGCACCGGCGTCTTCACCTTGTCGAACTGAAACAGCGCCGCCTCGTTCTGGTAAAGCGCCGCATTCTCCCACGGCTGCCCGCCCAGGTACCAGGCGTCGTCCCACGTCTCATCGTCGTTGCCCCAGTTGGCCGCGTGCTCCACCGCGCCCGCCCCCGTCACCGCCGCCTTAAACCGCGTGGTCTGCGTAATCAGCCAGTTAGTCATGTAGCCGCCGTAGCTGTAGCCGCCGATGGTCAATCGCTCCGGATCGGCGTACCCATCCTTCACCAGCGCGTCCACGCCTTCCAGAATGTCCTTCCCCGGCTTTGAAACCAGGTGCGGCGCAATCTCCAGCATGAACTCGTCCCCGTACCCCGACGAACCCCGATAGTTGGGCCGGAAGACCAGCCAGCCGTTCGCCGCCGCCAGCGTCGCCCAGTCGTACCAGTCGGCCCCAAAGCGGTTCCCATCCGCGTCCGCCGGCCCGCCGTGAATCAGCGTCAGCATGCGCAGGTGCTTCGCGTCCTTCTGTCCCGGCGGAAAAATCAGCACCCCCTCCACCGTCCGCCCGTCATCCGCCTTCCACGTATACGGCTGCCACTCCGGCTGCGCCCGCTCGGCAAAAATCGGGTTGAAGTTAGTCAGCGGGGCAAGCTGATCGGGACGCAGCGGGTTGGCGGCCAGATAGACCTGCGGCGCGCGGCTGATGGCCGAGTGGCGGAGAAGGATGGCGTTGGAGTTCCGTGCCGCCTCCAGCCCCGCATAGCTCCCCGCCAACCCCGGCAGCTTGGTCGCCTTTGCGCCCTCAACCAGGTAAAGCTGGTCCTCGGTCCCCTTCAGTCCCAGCGCCAGTTCCCGCCCGTCCGGCAACAGAACATACGAGTCCCACGACCCGTCAAACCCCGCCCCCAGCCTCTCAATACTCTCGTTCTCAGCCTTCCCGCCCGCCGTGTCCATCCGGTAAAGCCGCCCCTGCACATCGCGGTACTTGCCCTCCAGCGACCCAGCCGCCGCCTGCACCGTAAAGTAGAGCCACCGGCTGTCTGCCGACCACTTCAGCATCGACTCGATGGCCTCGTTGTGCGTAAGCTGCCGCGCCTCGCCGCCTCCGCCCGCCAACAGAAAAATCTCAAAATCCTTTGGACTCTCCGTCCGGTGGTGCACTGGCGCGGTCACAAACGCCACCGTCTTCCCATCCGGCGCAGGCGCAATCTCGCTGATCGAAATCGCGCACTTCGCTACTGTCTCAGCTCCCGCCGGCAGCGTCGCCGCGCTCTCCCCATCGGCCTTTTTGCCGTCCGCCGCCTTCTCCGGCGCCTCCACGGCCAGCGCCAGCTTCAGCGCCGGCGCCACCGCCTGCTTCACCAGCAGGTCGCCCCGGTGCTGCTCGCGCCACCGGATCACGTCCTTCCACTCCGTCTTCTGCGTCTCTTCTTGCTCGTGCGTCAGCGGAGCCGCCACCGCGAAGTAAATCGACGCTCCATCCGCCGACCACGCATAGGCATGCACGTCCAGCTTCTCGCGATAGAGCGGAAGCGCCTCGCCGCCGGCGACCGCAATCACCCATAGCCGGTCGGCCTTGTCCCCTTCGCCCGCCCCCCCGTTCGAAGGAGTCCCGTCGTCCCCGGCCGCCTCGCCCGGCAGCGCCCGGTCGCTCACAAACGCAATCCACTTCCCGTCCGGGCTCCACTGCGCATTCTCCTCGCTCCCCGAGTGCGTCAGCGGCTTCAGCCCCGAGCCCGCCGTCCAAAGCCAAAGGTCATGGCGAAAACTATTAGCCTTCCAGTTCGGCGTCTCCGTCCCAATCACCGCAGCCGTCCCATCCGGAGACAGCCGCGCCTCGTTGATCCCGGTTGTATTCAGATACTCATCGAGCGTAATGGCCGGCTTGCCCGGCTGGGCCGTCGACACAATCCCGGCAAAGCAAAGCAATGGGGCAAGGACAAGGCAAAACCATCGTGATCGCATAACAAAAACTATAACCGCGCAGCCGCCGCCCCAGCCACAGCTCCCGCTAACTCGCGGGTGCCCCAGGTCCCTCGCCGTTGGGGACCTGGGAAAGCACCAACCTCGCCGCGCGGAATCAAGACACCGCCAGCCTAATTCTCAGCCCGCAGTTCCCCCTCCACGACCGCCCGCCCAATCCAAGCAAACACGAACAGCGTCAGCCCGCCAACCCATCCGCCCAGGCTGAATGTTCCCGAACAATAAAGCGCAATCACCGTCCCGCCCCCCACCAGAATCGCCCCCAGCGGCAGAAACATCCGCATACCGTAGAGAAACGTGAAAGGCAGATAGTGCGCGCCCACGATCACCATCAGCGCGGGATAGAACCAGTTCAGCCGGTAGGTCGCCACCGGCGCCAGCAGCAGCATGCCCAGCGGCACCGTAAACGCGATCTGCATCGCCAGGCCGCTCAGCGGATTGCTTTTCGAGAGCGAAGAGCGCCCGCCTGAAATCCGCAGCAGCAGCATGGTCAACGGGAAAATGAAGAACCCGCACACCACAACTTCCGTGATCGCGGCCTGCGCGCTCACCCAGCTTCCGAGCGCCGCCGATGCCAGCCAGATCACCGACGAAACAAGCTGCCCCCAGAATCCCCCCACATAAACCGTCCGAACTTCGCGCTGCGCATCCCGTACCTCCATCCTCGTGCCTCCAATCAAGATGTCGAATCCCTTGCGCTGTGCGCGCCGTTAACTCTGTTCCATCACCCGCGCCGCTCGTCCCCGCGCCGCGCTCGCAAACGCCTCATCCTCCGCCGACAGCCCTTCCATCGACCCCAGATTGATCTCCACATTCGCCACCGCCCCGGTCATCGCCGCCCCCGCCAGTGCCATCGCCGTCGTCAAATCCGAAGCCATCATCGGGCTCGTCTTCCCGCCCAGCCCCGCGGCAATGCGCTTCACCTCCGCCGCCCGCTCCGCCACCCCCAGCGGAACCGCCGCCGCCTCGCGCAGCGCCGCGTTCACCAGCGCCTTGCCGCCCTCGCCCGCTGCCTTCGCCGCCTTGTACGCCTTCATCACCGCCTCGTACGCAGCCGCATCCCCATCGATCGCCGCCGCCAAATCCTCCCGCAACACCGCCAGCCGAGCAATCGCCTCGCTCAACTCCGCCTCATACTGCGCGTAAGCCTTCTTCCCCCGCGACATCGACGCCACCATCCCCACCAGGCCCGCCGCCATCGCCCCGCTGGCCGCCGCCGCGCTCCCACCCCCCGGAGTCGCCGTCGGCGCCGCCAGTTGCGCTAGAAATGGCTCGACCCCCGCCCGCAGCCCGGCGTTTCGACCGCCGGGGGCCTGCTTCCCGCTCATCACCCCCGCCAACCGGTTCTCCAAAATCAGCCCCGAATCAAAATTCTCCACTTGCAAAAACCACTCCGCCGCCGCCTCCAGCGCCGCCTTCGGAATCAGCCCCACAATCTCGCTCGACACCACCGCCGCCCCGTGCCGCGCCGCCTCCCGCTTCACCAGCTCGAACACCCGCGCCACCGGCGTCTGCTCAAAGTCCGTCAGGTTCATCGACACCTGCGCCATCCCCCGCACCAGGAACCCCGCTCCCTTCACAAACCGCAACCCGCCCGACGAGAACCGCACCGCCTTGGCCACCTTCTTGGCAATCTCCACGTCCGCCGTATTCAGAAACACGTTATACGCAATCAGCGCCTTGCGCGCCCCCACCACCGTCGCCCCCGCCGTCCGGTGCAGCGCCGCCTCGCCAAAGTCCGGCATCCGCGCCGGGTTCGTCCCAATCTCTTCCCGAATCCCCTCGAACTGCCCCTTCCTTATGTATTCCAGATTCTGCCGCTCCGCCCGCGTCGCCGCCGCCTCGTACAGGTAGACAGGAATCCCGTACCGCTTCCAGATCTCCGCCCCCACCCGCTTAGCCATCGCCACGCAGTCCGCCAGGGTCACGCCGTCGATGGGGATGAACGGCACCACATCCGCCGCCCCCATCCGCGGATGCGCCCCCCGGTGCACGTTCAGGTCGATCAGCTCCGCGGCCCTGCCCACCCCGCGAATCGCCGCCTCCTCCATCGCCTCCCGCTCGCCAACCAGAGTAATGACGCACCGGTTATGGTCCCCGTCCATCTCCCTGTCCAGCAGGTAAACCCCAGGAACCTTCATCGCCTCGACAATCGCATCCACCTTAGCCGCATCGCGGCCTTCGGAAAAATTAGGAACGCATTCCACCAGTGTGTTGGACATAGGCAAAAGCATAGCCACCGCGAGCGCCATCCGGCAAACCTTCGGAAGTCATAACGGAAGGAGCAGGGGCCTTCAGGCCCAGGGAAAACAACGGAGGGAGCAGGGGCCTTCAGGCCCCTGAAAGCAAGCGTGCAATCAGATCGGCTTTAGCCACGGGCCATCCTCGGCGAGCCACCTCCCTCAGCCCGCTGAAAGCCGCGGCCCATCATTGCCCTACCGACCTTGGGGAGT